>NZ_JACJSM010000001.1:0-301183 GCF_014698145.1 Oscillatoria sp. FACHB-1406
CGCATCCAATTGTCCGGCGCAATATTTGTTCTTGCTCGGAGGTTGGGTAAAAACGGTAGCGGTAGGCTTTTTCCATGTTTCACATTGTACTATAGTCTCTGAGACCCCGTGCTAGAAGCACGGGGTCTCAGACCCAATTTTTCGATGATCCCTACGGGGTGTTGATGTGTCATGGCAAGCAAGCTGGACAATTTACGCCAGAAGATGTTTCGTTTCTACAGTCGATAGCCAATACACTGGCGGCAGCCCTACAGCGAGAAAAAACAGCCGCAGATTTGGCACAAAGTCGCGAACGGCTCGATCTGGCTCTATATGCGGGCAACATGGGCGTATGGGAGTTTGATATTGCGACTCAGAACACCTCCTGGAACCGGATTGAATACGAACTGCTGGGGTTAAACCCAGACGACAATCATCCCGCTAATACCGAGGTTTTCTATCGCTATGTCCATCCAGAAGATCGGGAGCGAGTTCAGCAAGAGGTCGATCGAGCGATCGCCCAAAAAACGGAATTTAACAGCGAATTTCGCATTCATCAGGCGAATGGTCAACTGCGCTGGCTAGCGGGCAAAGGCAGAGTCATCACCGATGCAGAGGACAACGCGATCGAAGTGATTGGAGTGAACTACGACATCACCGAGCGCAAGCAGAACGAAGAAGAATTGCAGGCAGCCGATCGCCGCAAAGACGAATTCCTTGCCGCTTTAGGACACGAACTCCGCAATCCTCTCAATGCTTTAAGTGGCAGCATTGCCTTAATACCCTTGCTCGTGCAATCCTTCCAGGAGCGCGATTGGGATTTTTCAATGTTCCGCGATCGGATCTTGTCTTTCTATACGATCGCTTGGCGGCAACTCAATCAATTAACCCGGATAGTTGACGATCTGCTGGAAGTCTCGCGAGTAGCCTACGGCAAAATTCAGCTACAGCGTCAGCCCGTCGAACTCACCCAAATCCTGCGAGATTTAAGCCAAGACTACCAAGCTCGTGCCGCAGAAAAAGGCATCCAGATCGATCTGACGATTTCAGATCGGAAAATTTGGGTTGACGGAGATGCGGTTCGCCTGATGCAGGCTTTCTCGAATATTGTGCAAAATGCGATCAAATTTTCTAACTCAGACAGTCAGATTGCGATCTCTATCGCAGTAGAGGCAAACCGAGCCACGATAAAAATTACGGACAGCGGTGTAGGAATCGAGGCAGAAGCGCTTGCTCGCATTTTCAAGCCCTTCAACCAAGAAAACCGCAGCCTCGCTCGTAATGATGGACTGGGCCTGGGGCTGCCGCTGGCAAAAGGGATTATCGATCTGCACGACGGGCAGATTAGCGCAGAGAGCTTAGGGCTAAATCAAGGCACAGAAATCACCATTCATCTGCCCCAAATTGAAGCACCAGAGGGGGATAGACAGGCCGCTCCCGCGTTCGATTTGCCTTCAGAAAATCAAGAGTCTACCACTGAACGGGGAAAGGTTCTGATTGTTGAAGATGACGAAGACTCGGCTTTGTTGCTCGAGCTTTCTCTCGAAGAGGCAGGGTATCAAATTGCGATCGCCCGGGATGGACAAACCGGCTTAGCATTAGCCAGACAATTCCAACCCGACCTGATTATCAGCGACATCGGTTTAACCAAAGCGATGAATGGCTATGCTTTTGCTAGAGCGATTCGTGCAGACCCCGAACTGAGCCATATTTACCTGATTGCCGCAAGTGGCTACGGACAGCCAGAAGACAAAGCCAATGCTAAAGCAGCCGGATTTGACGAGCATTTCACCAAACCGATCGACTTCGAGCAACTGCAAATTTTTGTTGCCCAGCAATTAGCTCAAATCGATCGTCAGCCCCCAGCATCTTTAGATCGGGGCGATAGTTGACACCAATAAGTAATGCTCTGCCCTAATTGTGCAAATAGTGCAAAATCAATGAAAACTGGTCTGAGTACAGGAGGAGCGTTTCCGGAGCGCTCCCGCAGGGATCCGCGTAGCGGCACGCATTAAACTCCCCTCATATTAAATTGGTATTATTAAGGAGCATAAACGCTTGTTCCACCACAGTTTTTCTTAGCTGAAATCTGCTGCCGCTTGCCGTCTAATTTAGGTTTGGAACTCGCTCAAATTTTTTGAGATTAGACAGTCTGATTGATAAAGTCAGTCCGCTTAAGGCTAAAACGGCTGAAGATCGCGAGCCAATTCGACCCGGATATATTTATGTCGCTCCGCCCGATCTGCATATGCTGCTTAAGCCCGGTCATATACACCTGCGTCGCGGGCCGAAAGAGAACCGGCATCGTCCGGCGATCGATCCCTTGTTTCGCTCGGCAGCAGTCGCGTATCGGGCGCAAGTCGTGGGAGTTGTCCTGACGGGATATCTGGATGATGGTACTTCTGGCTTACTCGCCATCAAGCGCTGCGGTGGGATTGCTGTGGTTCAAGATCCAGAAGATGCAGATTATCCAGATATGCCCAAAAATGCGATCGCTAAAGTCGAAATTGACTATCAGCTACCCATTCACAAGATGGGGAATGTGATTCGTCAAATTGTAGAGCAGCCCGCCCCTGCGATCGACGAAGTTCCCCAAGATATCGTACTAGAAGCTGAAATTGCAGCACAAACCATGAGCAATATTAGCGACGAGAACCGACTGGGGCATTTAGTACCGGTTAGCTGCCCCGAGTGTGGCGGACCGCTGTGGCGAATCGAGTCCGATCGCGTGAAGCGCTACCGCTGTCATGTAGGACATGGTTTCACTGCAAAGGCACTGATGGCAGACCAGGATGAGGCTTTAGAGCAAGCGCTGTGGGCGGCAATGCGAACGATGGAAGAGCGCGCAAATATCGCTTTGGCGATGGCAAAAGATGAAGAAAAACGCGGGCATAGTCGGTCGGCGCAAGCGTATCAAGAGCAGGCTAAAGTCTCTAAGGCGCACGCTAACGTTATTCGCAAGCTGTTGGTAGAGGGAATTTGAGTCTTTCGGTGGAAAGATTCCGATCTTCTCAAAAAGTCATATAGCAGTTTTCACGTGAGTGAGGTACACCCAACGGGCGCAAGCCTTGCGCCCCTACCGATTTGATTTTGGAATCCGTACCTCACGCCTATGAAAAACGCTATATACTCTTCAAAGCTTAGATTCTTGTCTTGTCGGTATTCGATCGCCTTCCCATACTTCAACGGTTATTCTATTGACTCGAGTCTAGCAGTTGCTTAACCATCAACAGCGATTGCTCCTGGTATCCCAAACGGCGATACAAGCTCAACGCCGGACGATTTTCGCAAAACACTTGCAGCCCGATTTGGCGATCGCCCCGTCTTCTGGCCCAATCTTCCGCTTTCTGCATCAGCGCCGAACCAATCCCCCGACAGCGATACTCCGGGACGACATAAAGCAGGAAAATATGAGCATAGCGATCGCCTTCCGCTTGCGCGATTGCGTTTCCCATCCACAAACCCGCAATTTTCGCCCCATACGCCCCCAAACTCGCTCCCGACACCACCCACCACAGTGGCGTTTCTGAGGAAAAATAACGTTCTACCGTCGTTGCCAGATGGGAGTATTCTTGATTTTCGGGGAATAACTCTTGGTAGCTGCGGGTTAAAAAGCGCAATAACAAGGCCCGATCTCTGCCGCAGCCTTCCATAATTTCATAGTCGGGAACTCTAGCGTTCAACTTTCTGGAATGCTAGAGGGAACTGCTGCCTTTGCCCCGTCTATCTCCTCAATCGGTGCGGGGGCGGCTAAGTCGGAGGGTAAGAAAATGCGCGCGCTGACCGCTACTAGCGCGATCGCGAAAGTCAGCACAACCAACAAAGGGGCAATATACTGGCGGAAAAAAGCCATCATACGAGGATTTATGCAATCTTTGATCTTCCTCTAGTCTAACGAGCCGCCGGATATATGATAAAAAAATAGTATTAACAAATCTTTATAAAACCAGCATAGAGCCGTGATACAAGCAACTTCCCCCAGCCTCCAAAACCGTTCAACTTGGAACTGGCAAAACCATCAAATCCAGTACGCCGTCCAAGGAACGGGCAGCCCTCTACTCTTAATTCACGGCTTTGGGGCTTCTATCGGTCACTGGCGCAAAAATCTTCCCGTCCTCGCCGCTGCTGGTTATCGCGTCTTTGCCCTCGATCTCTTGGGATTTGGCAACTCCGATAAACCCCTCCTCAACTACACCTTAGACCTGTGGCAGCAACAAATTTATGACTTTTGGCAAGAAAAAATACAAGCCCCAACAGTTTTCATCGGTAATTCTATCGGCGGTTTGCTCGCGTTGATGGTAACGGCAAATTTCCCCGAAATCGCCGCCGGATGCACGGTTATTAACTGTGCGGGCGGTCTCAATCACCGTCCTGAAGAGTTACCCGCCCCCCTGCGCGCGGTGATGGGAACGTTTACGAAAGTGGTGAGTTCTCCGCTATCGGGCCCAGTTCTGTTTAACTTAATCCGTCGCAAACCTCAACTACGCCGTACTCTAAGCCAGGTTTACCGCGATCGCGCCGCCATTACCGAAGAATTGGTGGAAATGCTCTATCAGCCTTCCTGCCATCCCAACGCCCAAAAGGTCTTTGCTTCAATTCTCACTGCACCGCCAGGACCCACGCCAGCAAGCTTGCTGCAACGCCTAGAACGCCCGCTGTTGGTAATTTGGGGCGAGGACGATCCTTGGACTCCTCTGGCGGGTGCAAAAGTTTATCGAGAATTAGCAGAACGGAACCCAGACGTAACTTTCACTTCTATCCCTAAAGCAGGCCATTGTCCCCACGACGAATGCCCCGATCTGGTCAATGCTTCGCTCCTGGACTGGCTTAATAGCGATCGGTTCTCAGTTATCAGTCCTTAATGAATGGTGAATAAGGGAAAAGGGATAGCGATCACTCCCTCTCTCCTGCACCAGTCACCAGTAGCAAGACCCTCTCCCCCTCATCTCCTTCCGGATAGAATGCGGCTTTAATGTAGAGAACTATATTGCTTATCGGCTGCTGACGGGCTAACTGATAACGTTCGACTGTTCTGCATCGCGATTGACGGATGACTCCTGATTGTTAACTGTATAACTGATAACTGTTAACACCTAGAGCTATAATCCTGGATGAGGATTGTGAAGTTAAATGAAGGGCAGCGATCTTGCGCTCTCCTGACCTGATGAGGGAGTGCAGCGCGAGGAAAAAGCCGCCGGAAACCGCCCTAAAATTTGTTGGATGTGTGAGGTTAAATGTGAGAAATCAAACGGAAGCATTGCCGAGCAATGCAAGAAAGGATTCATCTAAACCCTTGCGTCAAACGCCTCCGAGCCTCGAGAGCGAAAGCCTTTTGAGTCCGACAGTTCCCAAGCGTCGATCGCGTCTGACTCTCTTCAATATCTTGATGCAGAAGCGAATTTGGCTGTGGAGTAGTACCTTTGCGATCGCGGTAGGGATTTCTGCGGTATCAGGGGCTGCGATCGGATTATTTGCACCGATTCCCAAAAGCTTCGCCCATTTCGTACCGGGATCGGAAACGAGCGCCGACGGTAAAGTTCTGGAACATCAAAAACTGTGGGACTTTTTCTTACGTTACGAACTCGATCGCCCCGTTAACATTTTAGTATTGGGGATCGATCGCGTCCTTGATGCCCAGCCCGGTTCTAAAGAAGCGTTCGACGGTCACAGCGATACGATGTTACTGTTGCGCTTCGACCCCGAAAAGCACGTTCTCCAAATGCTCTCCATTCCTCGCGATACGCGCGTGCTTATCCCTGGAGAAGGCATGGTGAAAATCAACGATGCTAATTTCTCTGGCGGTGCCAAACGTGCTACGGAAGTTGTGAGCGAAACTCTCAATGATATTCCGATCGATCGCTACGTCCGAATTACTAACGATGCGTTTCGCGAACTGGTGGATCTCGTCGGCGGGATTGAAGTCAATGTTCCCCACGCTATGCAATACCGGGATGAAACACAGCAACTCAATATTAACCTCGCACCCGGACGACAAATTTTAAACGGCGATCGCGCCGAACAGTTCGCCCGCTTCCGTAAGGATAGTTACGGCGATATCGGGCGCATTCAACGCCAGCAAATTCTGCTCAAAGCACTGCGGGAACGCCTGCAAAGTCCGGCAACGTTGCCCCGCCTCCCGCAAGCCGTACAGATGATGCGGCAGTACGTCGATACAAACCTCAGTTGGGAAGAAACGCTCGCGTTAGTCGGTTTTGGGTTGAAGCTGGAAAAAGAACAAATTAAAATGGTCATGCTGCCCGGTCGGTTCAGCGAGAAGAATGAATTTAATGGCGTGAGCTATTGGTTGATGTCGGAGCGAGAACGCGATCGCATCCTTCGTAACAACTTCGACCAACCCGTACCGGGCGAGGAAACCACGAGCGAAAAGACTGAAGCTTCGGAATCGGAGCAAGTCAAACCGTTACGCGCCCGCATTGCTATCCAAAACACCACCGCCGATCCCGCTGTCGCCGAGCGAGTTCTCGAATATCTTCAAGCTCGCGACATTCGTAACGCTTATATCTCCGAGCGCCCCGCCCCGCAAGTCCTCGAACAAACCGAAATTATCGTGCAACAAGGCGATCGCGAAACAGCGAAGCGCTTGCACGCCCTCTTAGGTTTTGGCAGCATCGAAGACGATTCAACCGGCGATATTGGTTCTCAGTTGACGCTGCGCGTGGGAAGCGATTGGTTGCCAAAACTGGAAGCAGAACCAAGGAAGTAGTTTGTAATTCGTAATTCGTAGTTCGTAATTCGTAATTCGTAATTCGTAATTCGGATTTCATAACTCATAATTCATCATTCATAACTCATCTGTTGAAACGAGAAAATGGGAAAAACGTTAGTTGAGAGAGGGCGGGGGTTAATTGCAATTATAGTGCTGGCGCTGCTGTGGCTGTTATTAACGGCAATGCCTGCGATCGCGCAAGATAAAACCGTCAATTATACCCAAACCGACTTGCAAGGGCGGGACTTTTCGGGGGAAGACTTATCCAAAGCAGTTTTCGCGGCTGCTGACTTGCGCGAAGCCAACTTGGAGCGATCGGATTTAAGCGGCGCTATTCTTACGAAAGCCGTGTTGTTCAAGGCAAATTTAAAAGATGCGAACTTATCCGGCGCGCTCGCCGATCGCGTCACTTTCGATGCAGCCAACCTCGAAGGCGCAATTTTTACCGATGCGGTAGCGACCCGAACGCGCTTTTTCGATGCTGAAATTACGGGAGCGGACTTTTCGGGGACGATTCTCGATCGCTACCAAGTGAGTTTGATGTGCGATCGCGCTGCGGGAACGAATCCAGTAACGGGAATCGCCACGCGAGAAAGTTTGGGATGCGATTAAAATTTCCCAGACAATCCCGCTAAAGTGATGGCGCGATCGATAAACATTATCGCCTGCTCTGGCTGACCTATTTCGGCTAAGTCGCTGGCACTTTCTGCGAAGGCTAACGCTTGCTGTTGCTGACTTTCCAAACCCTCGATCGCTTGCAAGGCGCGATCGATTTTGCCAGTTTCAATTAAAGTCGGTGCAATTGAAGATAACGCCTTTGCACTCCACGGTTCAGATCTAAAGCGTTGAATCAGTTGTAGGGCGCGATCGTATTGTCCTACCTTGGCAAGAGCGACGGCAATCGCTGATACGACTTCAGAGTTTAGTGCATTGGCGGGGACGGGAGAAAGGGGGTGTTGCACGAACAGCAAGGGAGAAGCCAGCTTTCCCGACGCAGTTTGTTCGATTACTGGGGCTGCATTCGCTCCGGTCACAGCAAAGAGGCTGAGAGTGGCGAACAGAACAACAAGAGGGTGTGTGAGTTAAAAAAGCCGCGAGCGGGCATTGCATTCTTCACAAATTTTTGCAAAGGTTATTGACGGGGGGACTATCCCCCTCCAATTGTCGTGGTATTAATACTGTCTATGATAGACTCCAATACACAATCGATTCGAGAAACGGCATCGGATGAGATAGCGGCTCTGCGCCAGCAACTCTTCTGCGAGCCAGAAAAAAAACAACTGACCTTGCTTGATAAACTCGCCAGTTTCGGGGATGAAGGACTGAGCGCGATCGCAGAATTTTTGCAAGCGAGCGATCGCAACTCCCCCACCCCCGCCCTTGGCAAAGCCGAACTCTTGCTGCTCGCTGCCGATACGCCGCAAACCCGAACCTTTTTAGAAACCCATTTTCCCGATGGGATTGTCCCCCTTCACTCCGAGCAAAACATCGATTGCAGTCCGATAGCGCGCGCTCTGCGCGAACAAGACTTCCTGAACGCCGACCGCCTCACCCTCGAAAAACTCTGCGAACTCGTCGGTCCAAGTGCCATCCAGCGCAAATGGCTGTTCTTCTCCGAAGTCGAGAAAATTCCGATCGCCGACCTACGCGCGATCGATAGCTTGTGGCGCGTATATTCCGAAGGAAAATTCGGCTATTCCGTCCAGCGCGAAATCTGGTTGGCGCAAGGGAAAGATTTCGGCAAGCTCTGGTCTAAAATTGGCTGGAAAACCGACAAAAACTGGACGCGCTACCCTAACGAATTTATTTGGAATGTCAGCGCGCCGCGAGGTCATTTACCCCTCTCAAACCAACTGCGCGGCGTTCGGGTTATTGCTAAGTTGTTTGACCATCCTGCCTGGTCGGTAGATTGACGGATTTAGATCGTACAATAGTTACTAGGAATTGCGAGATTTTCTTGAAAATGTTAGGTGGATTCACACTCCAATCCCCGAAGAGAATACTAAGTTTTTTGACTTTTTTCGATTTCCGGCTCAAATTTTACGTTTTGAAAGATGAATTCTAAGAGAACCTAGGGAACGCTAGGAATGGCAAAGCAATCATGTTTACGATCGCAAATGGGATGGAAAGCGAACATTGTCAAGCAACAAAACAATTCGGAAGGTAGGGGAAATTATGGTCAATCCGAATAATAGAATTTTTTGTCGTTTAGATGGTTTGACCCCAATCGTTCGAGAACAGCGCCGCTTAGAGACGCTCGAGCGCTTGGGCTTGCTGGATGGCGAAGCTGTTCCCGTATTTGACGAGGCAACCCAAACCATCGCTCGAACCCTCGAAGTTCCCATCGGGATTTTAGAGTTAATGGTTCAAGATAAACTCTGGCTAAAATCGGCAGTTGGACTCTCGAATATCGGCTTGATGAATCAATTAGCCACGTCTCGCAATATTCCTCGCAACGAAGCCTTTTCCACCTATGCGATCGATAGCGAACATTATCTCGCGATCGAAGATGCGTCCGCCGATCCCGTATTTTCCAGCAGTACCCTCTTTCAACACTACGGAATTCGGGCTTACCTTGGCGTTCCCCTCATGACCTCCGACGGTCAGTGCATCGGCGCGCTCGGCGTGATGTCCCTAGCGCCGCGAACCTTTAGCACGATGGATATCGACTTTCTCCTGCTTGCTGCTCGCTGGTGCTTGAGCGAGTTTGAACGCAACCGTTTCTTGCAGCAGCAACACTCCGATAGAACCCGCGATGAACGCGCGTATGTCGAGACGATAGCCGAATCGCCCTTCGTCAGTCAGTACCCGAGCGATTTCAAAGCAATGGTGATGGAGAAGGAGCAGGACTTTTCGGAGGGAGCGGAAGCGATTAACGCAGCCGACTCACTCAAAGTCAAACTGTTAACCAAGCTCACAGAAGAATTGCGCACGCCTTTAACTTCAGTGATGGGAATGGCGCGGATTTTAGAACGAGAAGTTTACGGAGCGCTCACCCCAAAACAAAAAGAGTATATCGAAATTATTCACAACAGCGGTCAGCATCTCCTCGCCCTTGTCGAAGAAATTATTAGCTTGGGGGTATTTTCGCCCGAAAATGCAAACTTGCAACTCGCGCCGGTCGATATCGAAATGCTCTGCCAACAAGCCATTAACAATCTGCATCAGATTGCCCGACAAGAGCGACAGCGATTGCGCTTGTCCGTCGAACCCGGACCGCGCATTTGGTTACTCGATAAGGAAAAAGTTCGTCAGGCGCTTTACTATCTAGTCCGCACCGTGATTCAATCGGCAGAATCAGGGAGCGAAGTTCGCATTCACGTCTCCCGGAAAGACTACCTTCTTAACCTTGCGGTTTGGGTGTCGCATCCTTGGCTGGGCGATGGGCTGCCGCAAGTGGAAATTTACTCTCAACCGCTGAATTTAGAAATTACACCGAGTTGGGAGACGGCGGTAGCACTCACGGAACCGGAGACGGAGGAGTTACCTTCCAACCAACAAATTCTCGCCAATCCATCGCTCTCCCCCCTCGAAAAAGTCGAACAACTGCAACAAAAGTCCCCAGAAGAGAATTACCGAGATATTTTGGGCCTCGTGTTAAGCTGTCATCTGGCTGAGTTGCATGGCGGTAGTATTACGATTCAAGGTTCTCTTCAATCGGGCTATCGATACGTTTTTAAGTTGCCGACAGTGGAGACTCACGAAAGTTAAACTGGAGGTCCGTAGCAACTTTTCCCTACTGAAGAGGGAAAGTTTGCTAACTCCCTGAACTTAGATAAGTACACTGACATGGCAAAACTTTCAGTTGAATTAAACCGCTATTTTTTTGAAGAAGAGCGCCTGCCTCAAGTCAAGTTAGGCGATATCTTAGCGCTAGCTGGGGAACGAATTTTTGGCTTTTTGTTTGTCGTGTTAGCTTTGCCGTCGGCACTACCCTTGCCCGCCGCAGGTTATTCAACGCCTTTCGGGATTGTGATGTTGTTGCTGGCTTTGCAATTGATTGTGGGCGCTCGTCGCCCCTGGCTGCCCCAACGCATTTACAATAGTTCGATTAAGCTCGAAAATGCCCAGAAGTTTGTGAAGGCAGGGATTCCCTGGTTTCGACGGATTGAAGCGATTACGAAACCGAGATTGTCTTGGATTTGTACGAGCTTGCCCGGTCGGGTTATTTTAGGGTGCGCGATCGCATTAATGGCAATTTTTATGATTATTCCCATCCCCGGAACGAATACCCTACCGGCGATGGTGATTTTTGTTATTGGTTTCGGTTTGGTGGAGGACGATGGAATTATTAGTATTGGGGGCTTAGTTCTGGGGGTTGTAATTGCGGTGTTAACGACTTCGGTTATTGCTGCCTTTGTTTGGGGGGGGACGAGCCTGTTGGATTCTTTAAAAACCTGGCTCAAAGGCTAGAAAGGCTATTGCAAAATCTGAAATTTACGCTTTAAGTAAAATTCTTGAGAGTTTGACCTTGACAATGTGGAATTGTAGAGGGTGAGTTTAAAAGCAGCGGTACGAGTATCGCTGCACCTCGTAATTCTGTTTTATGAGCAATGAAAGACGAGCTTGTCACTCTATCTGACCTCTCAGCGTTCAATTTGCTGCGATCGCCGGTTTGGGTTTTTGATATTTATGAGATGAAGGCGTGGTGGGCGAATACCGCCGCCATCCGGTTGTGGGATGCGCCTAACCTAGAGGCTTTTCTCTCGCGCAACTTTAACGATGCTTCTCAAACAACACGCACCCGCTTGCAGGGATATTTAGAATGCTTTGCTCGCGGCGAAACAGTTGTGGATCAATGGACGTTCTATCCTAACGGTCAACCCACCTCCGTACAGTCTACTTTTTCGGGAATTCGCATTGCTGAAAAGAATGGCAGAATAGCGATGCTTGTCGAAGCAACCTACTCTTCCCCCCATGTTAATTCGGATTTGTTGCGATCGGTGGAGGTGCTGCGCCATACGCCTTTATTGGTTTCCCTCTGGACGCTAGAGGGAGATGCAATCTTGCAAAATCCGGCGGCGATGGAATGCTACGGAGAACTCAGTCCGCAACTCTCAAAACGATTCGCCGATCGCGCCCTCATCCAGCTTATTCGCCAGCAAACCCAACAGCAGGGCGGTTTTTGTACGGAAACGGTTATGAGAACGCGGTACGGACTGCGCTGGCATCGGGTAGAGTTGAAGCAAACGACCGATCCGGTTACAGGATCGTCCGTTATTTTAGTGAACGAAATTGACATTAGCGATCGCATCGCCGCAGAAATCGCCCTCGGCCGCGAGCGCAATAAGCTCGCTCGAGCGCAGCAAGTCGCCCACCTCGGCAGTTGGGAACTGAATTTATCAACCCTGGAAATGATTTTATCGCAAGAATCATTCCGCATTTTTGGCTTGCCGTGCGATCGCGCCGCGCCCCCTTACCGCGAATACCGACAACAAATTTATACCGAGGATTTATCCCTATGGGATAGTCGCTTGCAACAACTTATTCAAGGACAAGAAACAGAAATTGAATTTCGCATTGTCCGTCCCAATGGCGAGATTCGATATCTTTTAGGGCGGGGAGAACCTATTTTTAATGGCGAAGGACAAGTTGAAAAACTCTTCGGAACCATTCTCGATATTACCGAACGGAAACAAACCGAAATTGCGCTCCAGCAGGCGAAAGAAATCGAAACTCATGAGAAGGATTAATCAGCAGCTTGAGACTAATGACGCTAGTCTCAACGAGCAATTATTTTATTCAGCAGACCCCCGCTACAGCCCCTTCGCGCCTCGGATCTCCCGCACCTGTAACCCATCCGCCTTCCGCTTTTCCAACCGCATGAACGCCACCAAAAAACATATTTTGAGCCTTCCACAATAAGACTTCTGTTTCATTAGGTAACTGCAATTTAGCAACTCGTTCGGACGGAAAAGGCGGCTCGATATTCAGCAAGTTATTTTCCCAATGAACGCGAGAATTAGCGACAGCAACTTCGAGGGGCAGTTGAAAATCGAGCAGATTGATAATAACTTGTAAAATTGCGGTTCTAATTCGGTTCGAGCCGCCGGAACCTAACACGAATAACGGATTTCCGTTCTGGAGAATTAGCGTTGGCGACATCATCGAAGACATTCTGCGATCGCACGGCCATTGATGAAATCCTGATGGGTTTAAATCTTCCTCCCCGAGCATATTATTCACCATAATATCCGTACCGGGAATGATATAAGCGGAGCCTTCACCGTTGGAAGTGGTAATACTAGCGGCATTTCCTTGATCGTCAATTGTACTGATATGGGTGGTGCTTCCCCAACGATTGACTCCTTCTGTAAGTTGTTGTTGGTAAAGGGCTAAATGTTCGGGAGAGAGAAACTTCTCGGCAACATCTTCATCGTACAAATTGGCATTATAACCATCTTTGCGAGCAACATTGGTTAATTGCATTGCTCGCGCGAGTAGTTCGATATATTGAGGACTACCCAACGCTAACGAACCGACTTCGATGGTTTCTAAAAGTTTGAGCGCAAAGGCAATTAAGGTTCCTCCCGAACTGGGCGGCGGATTGGTAATAATTTCATAATCGCGATAGCGAATCGTGAGGGGTTGGCGTTGGATGACGCGGTAGTTTTCTAAGTCTTCGCGGGTTAAATAGCCGCCGCGATCGCGACAATCTGTTACTAATTTTCGAGCAATTTCACCGCGATAAAATTCATCAACCCCCTTACAACTTATCTCCCGTAAAGTTGCCGCAAAATTTTTCATATAAAACCGATCTCCAGCTTTTACCAAGCATCCTGAAGGCGCAAAAAGTTTTTGTCCGAGCGGCTCGGCAAGAAGGATAGGATAGAGGTATTGATTGATGCAAGTATCTTGGAAAGCACTTAGGGTAATGCCGCGCTCTGCATATTCAATTGCCGGTTCTGCGATCGCTTTGAAAGGTAAGCTACCGAGGTGTTGGTGAACGGCAAATAAACCGGCTAAGTTGCCGGGAGTTGCAATCGAACCAAGACCGATATGAAAGCTTTGAATCGTATCGCCAAAATCAATATCAATGGGGTAAAAATTAACTTCGGAAAGCGGTCTTTTTTGACGCGGCGTTTGCGTGAAGAAATCAAATAAAATGTTGCGTTTTTTTGAGGTATGTGCTAATAAAAAACCACCCCCTCCGGCTGACGTGAGCGTGGGTTCGGTAACGAAGGCAGCGAGGGTTGCTGCAATGGCGGCATCGAAGGCATTTCCCCCTAATTCAAAGATAACTTTTCCGGCTTCTACGGTGAGAGCATTGCCCGCCGCGATCGCGCATTTGTGTTTTTCTCGCACGATCGTTAACTCACCGCAAATCCTGTATAGGGACGAACAAAAGGTTCTTGAAATCCTAAAACAATATCCTCTTTCGGAACGCCGAGTTTAACTAATTCATCTGCCATCTCAATTTCAGTTCCATCGTGCTGCACCCAAATCTTACCATTTTTCTACTTCTCTTCTTCTGCAATTCTTAAATAAAGAACAATTGGTACGACAACCGCCGCCATCATAACGATAGAAAGAACGGAGCCAAAGGGCCAATTGCGCGATCGCAAAAATTGACTTTGAATTAAGCTCCCAATCATCAGCGTTTTAGCGCCGCCGAGAATATCCGGCGTAATAAATGCGCCAACGGAAGGAATAAAAACCAGCAAAGAACCCGCCACAATTCCCCGTAATGTCAGCGGTAGAATGACACGAAAGAAGGTTCGCCAATCGTTTGCCCCTAAATCGTGTGCTGCCTCAATCAGAGAAAAATTGAAGCGTTCGATCGTTGAATAGAGTGGCAAAATCATAAACGGTAAGTAACCGTAAATCAAGCCAATAACAACAGCAAAGGGCGTGAATAACCTGAAGAACGGATGGTCGAGAATGCCCAAACTTTGCAGCCCGATATTCAAAACACCTTCGGTTCGCAACAACACCATCCAAGCATAGGTTCGGACTAAAAAATTTGTCCAAAATGGAATAATAATTAGGAGCAATAAGGCATTGCGCCAGCGAGGAGTGCGAGTCGCAATAAAAAATGCAATGGGATAGCCAATTAACAAGCAAACAACGGTCGTTAAAAATGCCCAAAGAACCGAGCGCCAAAGCACAGTCCAATAAACTGTTTCTTTCAGGCGCAGATAATTATCGAGGGTGAATTTCCAGACAACACCCCCATAAACGCCGCGTTCGAGAAAGCTGTAGAGTAAAATCACTCCCAATGGCGCAATAAAAAAGATTAATAACCACGCCGTACCGGGAAATAAAAGTAGGGAGAGGTAAGCGCGTTTGCGAGTTTCTAGGGCAGAAGGAGAACTTTTTCGCTCGGGAGGAAGAACGGTCATGTTCGGGAACCTTAGTGATGGCAAAAACGGGTTGAAGCTGAGGTCGGATGTCTCAATGCTGTTGATTGTATCCTCAAATTGACCCGTTCGTCGCGCTTGAGAGGAGATGCGCGGTAGGTTGCGTACCCCTTAATAAGCACAATTGAAACTCAATAGTCTGGAAAAATTTATTAAAAATTGAACGGTTGCGGTAAGATTCAGAGATTGAGGCTGGGGTTCTAGCTGTTTTTAGGATATGTTTGAGTAATGAGTACATTCCGGCTAACAACTGTAGTGGCGATGGCTGCTAGTCCCACGGTAACGCCAGACCGAACGAGTCAGGTGGTTAGCAAGCCGTATCCAAACTACAAAGTCATCGTTCTCAATGACGACTTCAATACTTTTGAGCACGTGGCTAATTGTTTAATGAAGTATATTCCAGGAATGACGAGCGATCGCGCCTGGAATCTCACCAATCAGGTACACTATGAAGGTCAAGCGATTGTTTGGGTCGGTCCCCAAGAAATGGCGGAACTCTATCACCAACAGTTGAGTCGCGAAGGGTTAACGATGGCTCCCTTAGAAGCCGCTTGAGTCAAGTTTTTGGGGTTACTATAGGTTAGATTTATCTTTGCTGAATAGCTTAACAACTGATGAGCCGTGCCAATGAAGGACGATTAGTTTGGAATCATTCAACGCACATTCCCGGGTTAATCCCAATTTTGGAGCGACTGATTACTTACGATGGCATCGGGACGGTTACGCCGGGAGTGATTTCTCGCGCGAAAGGTCACTCTCCGGCAATGAAATTGCGCGTTTCCGTGCCAATTCGCGGCGGTTTTAAATTAATTGCCCGTCAGGGAAAAACAGTTCAGGAAGTGTTTGTTTTGACGGAATTGAGTCAACAAGATTTAGAAGGCACGATCGCGGACATTTTAAAGTAGCTTAAAATTCTTTGTCTAAAGATTATAGATTTCTTGATTCTGGTTGGGCAAAGTAAGAAGAGAGTAACTCTAACGCCCGAAAGTTAGGAAGGCATCACCATGTTATCGACCCCCTTAGAAACCCAAATTGACTTAGATTGTATTGTCGAACGAATTTTTGCGTTCCGCCAAATTACTCGCCTCGACCAGCGCCTGCTGATGTCGGTTATGTTATCGAAAACCGAAATTACACCGGAAGAACATATGCAAATCGACCGAATTTTTGAGGGGGTAAAATCCGGTCGGTTGCAAGTTGTCGATTGATGTTAACGAATAACTCAGTAAAAAACCGGATGACTTAACAAAATATTCCTGCTAGTAACCCAGTCTCTTGTAGGCAGGATTCGGTTTCCTAGTCATTGAACTTTGCTTTTTCTACTTTTTTTAAACCGCTAAGAAACGTTGAATCGTTTCTTGAGAGAGTTCGCTAGTTGCGCCGGAAGCAACGATACCGCCTTTTTGCATGGCGTAATACCAGTCCGCTTGGCGCACGAAATGGAGGTGTTGTTCGACGAGTAAAACAGAGATTCCGGTTGCTTCGATAATGCGTCGGACAGCGGCTTCAATTTCAAGAATAATCGAGGGTTGAATCCCTTCGGTGGGTTCGTCGAGAACGAGAAGCTTGGGTTTCCCCATTAAAGCACGCGCGATCGCGAGTTGTTGTTGTTGTCCGCCGCTCAAATCGCCGCCCATCCGCGATAGCATTGTTTTCAACACCGGAAACAGCGTAAAAATCTCTTCTGGAATATCTTTTTTCCCCTGTCTTCCTTTCGGTAATGCTTCCAAACCCAGCAACAAATTTTCGCGAACCGTGGCGCGGGGAATAACTTCTCTTCCTTGGGGAACGTAACCGATTCCGGAGCGCGCGCGGCGATCTGGGCTATCTTTTAAGAGGGAGCGATCGTAAAAAACAATATTACCAGTACGCGGCTGAAGTAAGCCCATAATTGTTTTTAAGAGTGTCGTTTTTCCGACTCCATTTCTCCCGATTAAGCAAACCATTTGTCCCGGCGGAACAGCCATATCGACACTGCGAAGAATATGACTTTCGCCGTAATAAACATTGAGGTTAGAAACTTGTAACATTTATTTGAGTGATTAGTTATTAGAGAGAGCGGAAATCTGTAATTCGTTGTCAATTATCCATTTGCTCTGGCGGAACAGCCATATCGACACTGCGAAGAAGCGGGAATCCGTAATTCGTTATCAATTATCAATTAACTTTCTTCACTGCCTAAATAAACTTCAATCACGCGCGGATCTTGCTGTACTTCATCCATCGTGCCTTCACACAGAACGGAACCTTGATGTAATACAGTTACTTTACGAGCGATTTGGCGCACGAACTCCATATCGTGTTCGATCACGATAATTGAATGACTTTCCGCCAGCGCAATTAATAAAGCCCCTACGTTTTCTGTTTCCTCGTCGGTTAATCCGGCAACGGGTTCATCAACTAACAGTAATTGCGGCGATTGTGCGACTAACATTCCGATTTCCAAGCGCTGTTTTTCGCCGTGGGAAAGGAGGGCAGCTTGTAAGTCGGCTTTCGCGGCTAAACCAATCGTTTCAAGGAGTCCGATAACGTGGCGGCGATCGCTTTCTCTCGGCTGGGCAAAGAGCGTGCTTAACACATTTTTGTTGCGATTGCAAGCCAAGTCTAAATTTTCGCGCACGGTGAGATTGAGATAGACTCGCGGGGTTTGAAATTTACGACCAACTCCGAGGCGGGCAACTTGATGTTCGGACAATTTTCGCAAGTCTCGCCCGTCAAATCTAACCTGTCCTTCCGTGGGTTTGGTTTTGCCGGTAATGACATCGAGAAAGGTCGTTTTTCCCGCACCGTTGGGGCCGATAATCGTGCGGAGTTCGCCCGCATCCATACTGAAGTTAAGGTTATTGATGGCTTTAAATCCATCAAAGTTAACGGTGAGATTATCGATTTCGAGAATTTTTGAGGTCATTATTATCCTTTCATTATTAATGGGGAGGGCAGGTTTGAAGACAGAGGATTGCTGTAATAGCAAGGGTTTTTGGGGAAACCTGCCCCTACAATACTTATCTCTCAAATTCTTCCCGTTCTTGTTGCACTTCTGGATTTTCTTCGAGTTGGGGATAGGTGATGAGTTTTGGACGCAAGAAGGGAAGCGATCGCGCGTATTTCAGCAGTCCCATTAAACCATCGGGTAGGACGGTGACAACGATGAGAAAAAGCGCGCCTTGAAAGAATGTCCAAACGGCGGGATATTCTTCGCTTAAAAAGGTTTGAGCGAAGTTAACTAAGAGAGTGCCAATAATTGCCCCAACCAGCGTTCCGCGCCCCCCCACAGCCACCCAAATGACCATTTCGATTGAAAAAGCCACTTCCATTGCGTTGGGCGTAATAATGCCGGTTTGCGGCACGTAAAGCGCTCCAGCTAATCCAGCGATCGCGCCAGAAATGGCAAAGACTAAGACTTTAAACCAAGTCGGATCGTAGCCGGAAAAACGAACCCGCGTTTCGTCGTCGCGAATGGCAACGAGTAAGCGCCCGAAACGCCCGCTAGTAAGCCAGCGACAGAGGGCGTAAGTGAGGACGAGGAAGAGAATGGTAAGGATGTAAAAAGTGAGTTGGGCGCGATCGGAACTCACCACCATCCCGAAGATGACATCTTTATCGGTTTTTAAGCCGTTTGTGCCGTTAATTAATTTTTGTTGGCCGTTGAAGAAATTGAAAAAGACAAGCAGCGCGGCTTGAGTGAGAATGGAGAAGTAAACGCCGCGAATGCGATTGCGAAAGACGAGATATCCGAGTAGTCCGGCGACGATCGCGGGAATCACAAAAATCGCGATCGCGGTGAAGGGAAAAGAATAAAACGGTCGCCAAAATCCCGGCAGTTCCGATACGCCGTAAAGGGAGAAAAAGTCGGGAACGGGCGCTTCCGGGCCATTGAGTTTGAGATACATCGCGATCGCGTATCCCCCTAGGGCAAAGAATATCCCGTGTCCCAAACTCAACAATCCGGTATAACCCCAGATTAAATCGATCCCTAAAGCCGCGATCGCCAATGCCAAAAATCGACCCAAAAGTTTAAGCCGAAAAGCCGGAATCAGTAGGGGCATAATGACCGCGAGGAACAAAACAATCCCAGCAATAATCCCCGCTTCTTTAAGAAGCGCCCGATCGAGCTTAAGTTTAGATTTAGGAAGTTCGCTTTTCGATTTCATGAAAGTTATGGGGGGAATGCTGAGTTGCGAGTCGCGCGTCCGATTTTGTCAGGGGCATAGCACTGCTACGCCCTAACAAGCTTAAATTTCTGCCGTTCTTCCTTTCGGGGCAAAAATTCCAGCGGGTTTAACTTGTAAGAAGGCAATAATTAAGGCGAAAACCAGCACTTTTGCCATACTGGTCGTCGAAAAGAATGTCAGAATTTCGGTGAGGGGCTTTAAGGCTTCAATCGGTTGAGAAAGCGTCACTAACGTTCCCGAACCAATCAGAAAAGAAACGGTTCCGATCGCCATTGCCGCTAAAATCGTCCCCAAGAGATTGCCTACGCCGCCGAGAACGACGACCATAAACGTATCGACGATGTAGTTTTGTCCGGTATTAGGGCCGACCGAACCCAACATCGCGATCGCGCAACCGGCAATTCCCGCCAATCCCGAACCGACTGCAAACGTCAGCGCGTCTACCTTAGCGGTCGGAATGCCCAAACAGGAACTCATGCTGCGATTTTGGGTGACGGCGCGAATTCGCAGCCCCCAATCGGTGTAGTTGAGGAAAAAGTAAGTCCCCAATACGCACAAAATCGTTAGCGCGATGATAAATAAGCGGGTGCGGGGTAGCGGAAAACTTTCGGCCCCCAGCGGGAATTTTATCGGTTCCTGCAATAACCAATTCGGGGCAGTCACATCGACGTTTCGCGCGCTGAACCAGGGCTTGACAAAAAAGTCTTTTTTTGTATTCGCCATTAATAAACCCGCGACGAAGGTAATTGCGCCGCTGATTGCGACATTCGCCGGGATCGCCCAACGCGGGACGACAATGGGATTGCGTCGCAGTACGGTCAGCGCGCCAAAAAAGAGGAGACAGAATAGCGCGATCGCGATCGCCAGCAAAGTATTTATACTTCGCACCAACTCGCGCAAAATCAAACTTACGCCCCAAGTCGCCAACAGCGTTTCCAGCGGTCTTCCGTACAAAAAGCGGATTGCACCTCGTTCCAAGGCTAAACCCACTAATCCCGCCACAATAAACGCCGCAATTAACGCATAAAAAATATACATTTCGCGACTGACAACAAACGCGATCGCGTTCCCCAAAAATCCCGCTTCCGCTGTCGGTTTAAACTCCGGTAAGATCGCCTTAGCAATATTCTGCACCACAAACGTGGTATACGCTCCCAGCATCATCAATTCCCCGTGAGCGAGATTAATCACGCCCATCAACCCAAAGACAATTGCCAGTCCTAATGCCGACAACAAAAGGACAGAACCGATACTAATCCCATCAAAAATACTTTGAAGAAGTTGCAGCACGATAATTCGGAGATAGAGATAAGCGAGCAATAATCGGTGTTAGATAGCGAAAGTTGGCAAGTAAGCCATTGATGTCAAAATCCAGGAGTCGAGCAACTCTTTAGAAAAAATCGGATTTCCGACTTGCGATCGTTTTCAAAAAACTACACCTCAAGAAATCCGATTTCTTACCCATTCATTCAATTAAGGGTTTTTCGATCGCCCCTCAAGAATTGACTAGCCCTTAACTCACTTTATACTTACCGCCTTTCTTCGGATCGGTCCAATCGCAACCAAAACCCTTCGTATCCGGAACGAATTGGTTCCAAGGCTGCGGTTCTAAGGGGGCATCGGTAGACCAAACAATCTTAAAGAGTCCATCGTCTTGGACTTCGCCGATGCGAACCGTCTTAGAAATATGATGGTTCGGGAACATTTTAACCTTGCCTTCCGGAGCCGCCAATTCTTGACCGACTGCCGCCGCGCGAACTTTTTCTAAATCGTCTGCCGTTCCGGCTTTTTCGACCGCTTGTTTCCACAGATAAACCATGATATAAGCCGCTTCCATCGGGTCGTTCGTTACGCGATCCGCGCCGTACTTCGCCTTAAACGCTTCCACAAACTTCTTGTTTTCCGGCGTATCGACGGTTTGGAAATAATTCCAAGATGCGTAATGTCCTTTGAGGAATTCAGTCCCGATCTGACGAACTTCTTCTTCGGCTACGCTAACGGACATAACCGGATATTTCTCGGGTGTAATCCCCGCGCCCTTCAGTTGTTTGAAGAATGCGACGTTGCTATCGCCGTTGAGGGTGTTGAAAATAACGCCGCCGTCGGGCAACGCTTGACGAATTTTTGTGATAATCGGCGTAACTTCGGTATTTCCTAAAGGCAAGTAATCTTCCCCAACGGTTTCGCCGCCTTTGGCTTTGAGTTGTTCTTTGATAATCGTATTAGCCGTGCGCGGGAAAACGTAATCGGAGCCGACTAAGAAGAACTTTTTACCTTTATTTTTAAGCAACCAATCGACAGCCGGTTCGATCTGTTGGTTGGGTGCTGCACCGGTATAGAAGACGTTCTTAGAACATTCTTGACCTTCGTATTGAACGGGATACCATAACATATGGTTTTTCGACTCGAAGGTGTCGAGAACGGCTTTGCGGCTAGCAGAAGTCCAACATCCAAAGATGGTAACAACTTTATCTTTATCGATAAGTTTTTCAGCTTTTTCTTTGAAAACATCCCAATCGGAAGCACCATCTTCTTTAATGGGTTCGATTTGTTTGCCCAGAACGCCGCCTGCTTTGTTGATTTCTTCGATCGCGAGCATTTCGGCATCAACGACTGTAGTTTCACTAATCGCCATCGTACCGCTCAGCGAGTGAAGAATTCCGACTTTAATCGTATTGCCGCTGCCTGCGGCGACGGGTGTTGAAGCACTCGTCGGACTTTCCGCTGCGCTCGGGCTGGCAGTGGGCGCTGTGGTTTGGGATTGCCCACAACCTTTAAGTAAAATGCTAGTTCCTAATGCTGCCGAACCGTAGAGTAAGAATTTTCTTCTTCCAAATTGCCTTGCCATAGCCGTCTCCTAACACCTTGCTGAAAATGAACTATCGCAGTTTAGACATAGATTTAACTGCGCCGATAGTATCGATTAAATCGCGTAAGGATATTAGATCGCTCCAGAGCAGTATTTTGTAGTCCAGGATACAAAATACTTCAAGAATCGTGAGGTAAATATTAAATTTTTGTACGCTAACCGTAATATTGACGATAATTTAAGCTTTTTGGGCGATCGCACCCGTTTCTGGACGATAAAATTAGAGCATTTGACTGAGGAAGTCTCAATAAAAATACCGAGCAATATTAAACCCATTTTTTTTTGGAAAGCGATTTATGGCCCATACGATTGTCACGGAAACTTGTGAAGGCGTTGCAGACTGCGTTGCACCCTGTCCGGTCGCTTGCATTCATCCCGGGCCGGGTAAAAATGTGAAGGGAACGGATTGGTACTGGATTGATTTCGAGGTTTGCATTGATTGCGGCATTTGCCTGCAAGTTTGTCCGGTGGAGGGAGCAATTCTTCCAGAAGAACTGCCTTCGTTACAAAAAACGCCTTAAAGTTTTGGGCTGAATAACGATTCACTTAACGGTTCGCTGTTCGCTGTTGGCTGCCTCCCGTTCCCCATTCGCTGAGATTCGCGACTTCTTGGAGGGGGAGGGTTGGCGGTTAAGATCGGGATCGGTTTCAATGGTACAAGTAATTTGAATCGGACCGTAGCGTTCGCGCAGCACTTGTTCGATTTTACGAGCAACTTTGGGGGCAAGTTGGCGATCGCCCGATTCAAGCACTAAGGATATAGAAATATAGACAAAGCGACCGATCAAACCGCGCGATTTGATGTTGTAACATTTAATTACGCCGTCAATCTTTAAGATCGTCCGTTCGAGAACTTCCGGCGCGATCGCGGTTTGTTCGACCAACAGGGGAAAATGCCAAATTAGTACGCGCCAGAACCCTTCTAGGGCTAAAACGAGTAAAATAGCGGCGGCGATCGAGTCAAATAAAGGTTCGCCCCACCACACCCCGATCGCGCTCGCTAAGGTGAGCAACATCAAGCCAGCATCTTTAAACAATTGTTCGGCATTGAAGCGTAACATTGGATAACGACAGATTCGAGCTTGGATGCGATCGAGCAAAGCCAAAGCTAGGGTTGCAACTAAGAATAAGCCCAAAAATTGCAGCATTGGAAGGTTTGCCCTCACCGGAAATGGTAAAGGAGCTTGGTTCCAAATTGCAGCAAGCTGTTGCAGGCAAAAAAAAGCTAATCCCAACCAAGCCACTGCAAAGGAAACTGCAAACAAAAGCACCAAAAATGTTTCCCGCTTGCCATGACCGTAAATTTCCTCTCCAGTCGGGCGATCGGGACTGGTAACGGCTAACCAACTAAAGAGCAGGCTAAAAGTGGCAATCTCGCTATGAAGCGATTGAGCGAGCAGAGCGAGGGACTGGAATTCCCACCCCATCCACACTTTAGCACCTAACAGCAAGATCGTCAGCCATAACGTCGCCCATAAAACTGAACGACTGATAAAGTAGCGATCTTGTCGGTCGGTCATGGATAAAATACATCGAATATAGCTTGAGAATTCAGTTATATCATGCTGGGACTCTTTATAACGCTTCTACCGCTAAAAGTCAGGAATTCCCCGTTCGCCCAGCTAACTTCTTTCCCTGAACTTTACTAATCTACAAAAATATAATCAAGGCTTATTAGACTGTACTGCAATTAATAGCCTTCAAGCCGACATTTTTTAAGGTAAGGTGAGAAAAAGCAAAATTGGCAACACCCATTTTAACCTCTAACGTTTACTCTAATGCAAGATCGATGGAGCCGGAAATCGCCAGACTATCGGCTGCTGAAAGCCTCAATCTGTCGTTATAAAGGTATAAAAAGGTGTCTTTACCGAACTCACATCTAGAAAGAATATGAATCAGGAGTTGGCGCGCGTTTTACTCGTCGAGCCGAGCGAAACAACGGCTCGTTTCCTGCGAGATTGTTGCGCTCGTATTTCGAGCTATCGCCTCGAATTCGATTGGGTAACAACGCGAGAAGCAGCCTTAGATGCGCTATTGTGCGTGCCTTACGATGCCTATTTGCTCGACCTTCAGTTTGTTCTGGGTAAGGATGGAGATTTATTGCCAGCGATTTTAGAGTTAGGTCGCTTTGCTCCAGCGATCGCGCTGGTGGATGGAGTAGAGTCCGGACGCGCCGCCTTAGAATTGGGGGCTGCCGATTTTTTAGAAACAGAAAAACTCGATCCGATGGAACTGGAACGTTCGCTGCGCTTAACGCTGAGAGCTAGCCGCAGCGAACGGCAACTGGCGTGCGACCATCGCGATCGCCAACTCGCTGAGGAGACTTGGCAAGAAAATGAATGGGCTTTTCAAATCAACGAGGAACGACTGCATGGCATCCTCGAATCGCTCGATGATGTCGTCTTGTCGTTTAACCCCCAAAGCCATAAATTACTCTATTTGAATGCCGCAGTCGAGTCGGTTTACGGTTATACCGTGTCGGAGTTTTTCCAAGACTTGGACTTGTGGCGAGCGCGGATTCATCCGGACGATCGCGATCGCGTCGAACAGTGCGTGCCGGTACGCGGATCCCTGCGAGATCGCGAAAGGAAAGGCGACCCGGCAACAACAGACGGTTTCGACATCGACTACCGCATTTTTCGACGCGATGGCACGCTACGTTGGCTCCGAGAACGCACCCGCGTCATTTACGATCGCACCGGGTTGGCGATTCGGTGCAACAGTATTGTCAGCGATATTACCGCCCACAAACAAGCGCAAGAACGCCTTCAGCAACAAATGGAGCGGGAACGCTTGCTCGCTCAACTCGCTCGCGATATTCGCAGTTCTCTCAATTTAGATGAAATCCTTAACACAACCGTGCGCGAAGTGCAAAAGTTATTGGGCTGCGATCGCGCGGCGATCGTGCGTCTGGCCGCTCCGGAGTCGGGGACAATTTCTCACGAAGCGCGCGCCGACGGCATAGAATCGCTCTCAAAGGTTCAACTCGCCGATCTGCAATTCCTCCACGCGCCCGCTCGCAACGACTCTCAAGCTAGTGCAGCGTCCGTCTCGCAAGAATACATCGAGGATACTGTCCCGAACTTACCGCCCGCGCTGCAAAAAATCGGTGTAAAATCTCAGCTTGTGCTGCCCATTCTCCAACAAAAAGCATTATGGGGATTGCTGGTCGTTCATCAATGCCGAGAGCAGCGCGACTGGCAGGGTTGGGAAGTAGAATTGTTACAACAACTCGCCACTCAAGTTGCGATCGCGCTCTACCAAGCTCAATTGTTGGAGGAACAAACCCGCTATGCGCGCGAACTCGCCCGTTCCAATCAAGAATTAGAACAGTTTGCCTACATCGCCTCCCACGACCTCCAGGAACCGCTGCGAGCCGCGATCGGTTTTGCCCAACTGCTCGAACAAGAGTATCGAGACGTTCTCGGCGCGGAGGGACGAGAGTACGTCGATTTTATCGTCGAAGGTGCAATGCGAATGCGCCAACTGATTCAAGACCTTTTGGCGCTTTCGCGGGTGGGGACTCGAGGCAAGCAATTTGCCCTCACCGATTGCGGGTACGCCCTCGAACAAGCCTTGGATAACCTGAAAGTCGCGATCGCAGAAAGTAACGCGCTTGTTACCTACGACCCTCTCCCCACGATCGTAGCGGACGAGTGCCAATTGATTCAGTTGTTCCAAAACACGATCGCGAATGCCATTAAGTTTCGCTCCGAACGGCAGCCCCGCATTCACATCCGAGCGGAGTCAGAACCTGCCGATAGCGTGTCCCGTTCCCATTTTCGAGGAGACCTCAAGGGGCCGAAGCGCCGAGGTTCCCTCGGCAATCAAGCGCCGCCAAGTTCTGAAACTCAGTCTGTTACGAGTCCCGCTCCCATTTTCGAGGAAACCTCCAGGGGCCGAAGCGCCGAGGTTCCCTCGTCAATCAAGCGCCGCCCCGCGAACACAGGAAACTCTACTGCCTGGTTGTTCTCCGTGCGCGATAACGGCATTGGCATTGAGGAGAAATACCGCGATCGCATCTTTGAAATTTTCCAACGCCTTCATACCCGCGAGCAATACGAGGGAACGGGCATTGGCTTGGCAATTTGCCAGAAAATCGTTCAACGCCACGAGGGACGGATTTGGGTCGAGTCAATCCCCGGTGAAGGCTCGGTATTTTATTTCACCCTGATGAGTGGTGAAGCCCCAGCCGAAGACATCCCAAAGGGCGGCACTTCAAGGCAGAATCCTTGAATCAATCTTGCCTATCGCATATTTCCATAGATCTTTTTCGTTCTAAACTAGAAGCAGGAAAAACGTTGTTAACGTCAGAATTTACTCAAACTGCCGAACAGCATTATGTTTTTGAGGAGTGGCTAAAAACTGTTACTGTCATCATGAGCAAAATCGGCGAATACTATGCCTCATTACTCGTTAATGATGAAGGCTTGCGAGTCTTAGCATTAGCAACCAGCGCTATGGCTCGAGCAGATCGTGCAAGACCGAAGCGCAGACGTGAGTCCTCCGTAGAGTTTATTATTGTTGAGTGGGGCAGCCCCGTCCAAAGCGTGGGTGGGTCAATTTACTGATGAGGCGCTTTCCCCCCCGACCGATCGAAATTCTCTTGGTTGAGGATTCTATTAGCGATGCCAAACTGATGGCTAAAGCCCTCAGACAATGCAAAATCGCCACTCAGATTCATCGCGTTCGAGATGGAGTCGAGGCACTTGATTTTTTGCGGCAAGAGGGGCAATATGCTGACTGTCCGCTACCGCATTTAATCCTCCTCGACCTCAATCTGCCTCGAAAAAATGGTTGGGAGGTTCTCACAGAAATTAAGTCTGACCCGCGTCTGCGTGCAATTCCCGCGATTGTCTCGAGCAGTTCTGACGACAGTCGGGATATTTTGCGAGCTTACCAACTCCATGCCAATTCTTACGTGGCTAAACCGACCAATCTCGAACAATTTAGGGATTTAGTTCGCTCGCTTGAAGATTTTTGGTTAACTCTGGCTAAACTTCCTTCTTTATATTGAAACTTAAGGGTCTTCAAGTATTGACTGCATTCGTCCTAGAGTCCTTCTCGCGTGCTGCTGAGGGGAGCGGCTTAATTGCGAGTTTCGTGAATTTGTGGATAAAACTGGAACAGGGACAATGCCGATAACTTGAAATACCATCGATTAAGGTGAGTTAGACCGAAATGTCAATTTTGGGGATTACTGCGAAAGCATGAGACTATCGACTTACGACAGAATCAAGGTTTTAAGCTCCCTCAAACTTGCCTTAATTCCTTGAAATTAAGATGCTGACAACGGTGCTACTGGTTGAAGACAATTCTGCGGATGCGCGTTTGCTGGAGCTTTTTTTAGCTCGCACGAAGGGTAAGCAATACAGCTTTGTGAGAGTGGAAACGCTGGCAGCAGCACTGAAAGCGGTCGAGGAAAACGAATTTAGTGCAATCTTGCTCGATTTATCGTTACCCGACAGTCACGGACTGGAAACGTTAGGTCATATGTACGAAACCGCAGCGAACGTTCCGATTGTTGTCTTGACGGGATTTGATGATGAAGAACTGGCGATCGCGGCGCTCAGAGAAGGGGCGCAAGATTATTTGATTAAGAATGAGATCGATTCTAACGTTTTGAGGCGGGCGATTCACTACGCGATCGAACGGCAGCAGATGCTGGCTCAAATGCAAGCATCTGAAGTCCGATATCGCGGTATTGTTGAGGATTTAACGGAGTTTATTTGCCGGTTTTTGCCCGATGGAACGATTACTTTCGCTAATGATGCTTACTGCCGCTATTTTGGTTTAGAAGTGGGTAGCGCGATCGGACAGCGTTTTTTGCCGCCGATTCCGTTTGAGGATGCTGAGTTAGTGCGGCAGCATTTTGAAGCGATCGCGCCGCAAACACCAACGCACACCATCGAACATCGCGTTATCGTCCCGAACGGCGAGATTCGCTGGCAACAGCGCATCGATCGCGCTATTTTCGACGAGCGCGGGCGCATTGTCGAGTATCAGTCCGTCGGACGCGATATTACCGCCCTCAAGCAAGTTGAGGAGCAACTGCAACAACGTCTCGCCCGCGAGCGTTTGCTCGGTTTGATTACTCAACGTATCTTGCAATCGTCCGATCCGCTCGCAATTCTTCAAACGACGGTGGATGAGTTAAGCACTTTTCTCGAATGCGATCGCGTCATTGTCGGGCAATTTCAGCCCGATGGTAGCAGCCAAGTCATCGTCGAAGCCTTACGTTTCAATGCCCTTTCTATGCTCGATTTTACCTTGCCCGAGTTTGGGATTGTGGACGCTTTAAGGCGCGTTGGCACGAAGGAGGAAATCGATCCGCTCTGCTGGCAACACGAGGCTTTATCGAACGAACTAGCGCAATTTCGGATTCAAAGTCAATGGGTGGTGCCGATTTGGACGAGCGGGCGGGGCGACTCGGATGACTGCCATTTATTTCTCCCCACGTGCGAGGGAGGAACAGCAGAAACGAGTTCTCGCGTCTGTTTGTGGGGGCTGCTTGCCGTTCATCAGAGCAACCGCGCGCGCCAGTGGGATGAATCGGAGACGAGCTTGCTCGAGCAGGTGGCCAACCAATTAGCGATCGCGATTCAGCAGTTTCAACTCTACCAAAATCTTAAAGCGGCTAATCAAGAGCTAAAACTGCTGGCTTCAGTGGATGGTTTGACGCAAGCGGCAAATCGTCGTTGTTTCGACGAGTATCTCGATCTGCAATGGGAGCGCAGTCTGAAGGAAGGCTTGCCGTTATCTTTGATTTTGTGCGATATCGATTTTTTTAAGTTCTACAACGATTGCTACGGACATCTGGCTGGCGACGAATGCCTCAAGCAAGTGGTTGCCCAAATCAGCAGCGTCGTGCGCAATGCGTCGGGTTTAGTGGCGCGCTATGGGGGGGAAGAGTTTGCGATTGTTTTACCCGATACGGCTTTGACTAGAGCGTATCAGATTGCTCAGCAGATTTCGGCTCGCGTTAAAGCGCTCCAGATTCCTCACGCCAGATCGGAGGTTAACGATTACGTGACGCTGAGTTTGGGGGTAGCGAGTACGATTCCCCGACGCGAGGGCGATAGCTTGCAACTGATTGCGGCGGCAGATCGGGCGTTGTATCATGCTAAAGCGAGCGGGCGCGATCGCGCCGTGCAAAAATTGATGGTGGTTTTGGATTGAGGCTGGGCTGGCGCTAATCATTCCGAATCGCGCGCTCGAACAAGCGAAAATACTCTTTAGCAATAATTTCTGGAGTAAAATGCTCCATTAAGTAAGCGCGCCCCGACGATCCCCAATTTTTCACCAGTTCGGGAGTTTTTGCTAAATGGCGAATGAAATTTGCTAAACCCAGACTGTCGCCATTGTTGAAGGCTCGCCCGCAGTCGGCGTTATCGAGCAGTTCGCGCAAGTAGGAGTGCGGCTCGCAAATTGCAGCAACCGGACGACCGGCGGCTAAAATACCGTAGAGTTTGCTGGGCGCGATAACTCCTTCTAAGCCGCAGCTAATGCTAACAATTGAGAGATCGCAAGCGGTTAGGGAGTACGGCAAGACAGATTTATCTTGATAGGGCAAAAATAAGCAATTATTTAAGTTTAGGGATTTGACTCGTTCGATGCAACTTTCGAGTTTGGCTCCCTGCCCGATGAAGACAAATTGAATGGGTTCGTCTTGCAATAGATGGGCGGCATCCAAGAGCGTATCGAGATCGTGGCAGCGTCCGAGGTTGCCGGAGTAGAGGACGGTGAATTTTTCGGTGAGGTCGAATTTGCGCGCGAACCAGTTCTGTTGTTTTTCGATGGGTGCGATCGCCTCTGGATCTGCCCAACTGGGTATAATGGCGATTTTATGGGCAATTTCGGGATACTGCGCCACAACTCGATTTTTCATGCTCGGAGACAGGACGATAATGCTCTGGGCGTGTTTCCAAGTCTGGCGGTTGCACCAATTCCAAAGGCGTACCAGCCAATGCCGAGGCGAGATCACGTTCAATTCGACAGCGACATCGGGATAGAGGTCGTAGAGGATACAAATATAGGGAAGTCCGAACAGTAAATGGGCGAGGTAGCCTAAGAAGGGTAGATATGCAGGTTCCGTGGAAATTGTCAAGAGGTCGCGCTGTTTTGCCGTTTTCAGCAGGTGCATCGCCGCGCGCAGACAAAATAGCAAACCGTTGATGGCACGCCCGCGAATGCGTAAGGGTAAAATTCGGGAAGTTCGCGATCGCTGAATGCTAACGCACTCGGTAACTTCGCGCTTAGGAGCGGAATCTTTCTTGAAGGCATATCCGGGCTGTCCCGTAAAGATATTGACTTGCATCCCCAACCCTCCCAAACGAGCGGCTAGTTCGGAAATTAGCTGTCCGGTAGCGGCGTAGTCGGGCGGGTAAAACTGAGTAACGATTAGAAGCCTTTGCTCGTCGCACGCCCCCGCGATATCTTTATGGGGTTTGCGCTTCCCTCGAGACTGAAACTGTAGGGGCAAAAACCAGGATTTAGGTAGATGTTCGTTGACCATGCCCAATGTTAGCGGAACGGGGGTGGAAGAGCGGTTACTGCACAGTCGAGTATCGGGGGTTGGGGATGGAAGCTCGCGATCGAGTTAACCCCTGTAAGCCTTAAGTTGCAATAGATTGGAGGTCTTCGAGGGCAGCGAGTCGGCGACTAGCTGCTAAGGAAGCACAATTACTCCAAAAACGCTTAAATCAAGAGTGGACAGTTACCCCGGTAAATCGATCGAACTTAGGGTGCGATTGCAAAGGAGATTATACTGCACTGCGAGATAATTCAGCGGAAGTTAGCCGCTAGAACTTTTGAACTCAGCAACTCTTCGCAATTTGGTCTATCTTTGCAATTTGGGTGAAAATACTGAATTGAGAGTTTTATAAGGGCGTTGACTCTCGCTTTGGGAATGGTATTAGAGGCGTTTTCGGGAAATACTGACTTTGCATATCCGAGCTTTTATTGAATTTGCGATCGCTTCTTAAAGATTCTGTAAAGTTGACGGATTCGGGTTTTCAGAAGTTCCTAGCGTTCGTCGCTACTTAAGAGTTTCACGAGGGCGCGATTGCCAAGGACGGTGAGATGAACGCTATCGCGAAAGTAAGTTTTGACGGTGGCGGGAGGCAGTTTCGACCAAGCCGCCTGACTATCGTATGCACGAATATTTAATTCTGTCAATATTTTTAGGAATTCTGCTTTAAACGGCGGTTCGCTGGGCTGGGGTAAGATATCCGTCCAATTGGGGGTATAAAGGACGGAAACGGGGATATTTTGCTGGCGTGCGAGGGTGGCGATGGCGCGCAGCGATTGCATATTTTGGCGGAATTGGGTTTCGGGAGTTGCGGTTGTCGGAATTTCCTTCGGGGGTGGTGCGGGAAAAATGCGCGGCAGAAGATAGCGGGCGAAGAGTTCTTGTAGGGCGAGGAGGGGGCGATGGTTGGGATAGTTGGGATCGATTCCGACGCGATCGCTCGTACTGGTGGGCTGAACGAGATCGTGCGTACCAATTTGTAGGATGAGGGCGTTACTGTCGAATAAGCCGAATTCGCGCAAGTATCCTAAAGCATTGCCAATTCCCCAAGATCCGGCGGAAGCGTTGAGAACTTCGACTGATTTTTTTGTTTTTGCGAGTTCGGCTTGAAAAAGGGCGGTAATTGTCTCATTTTGGGCGATGGGCGTACCGCCATTGAGAACGGAATCTCCTGTCATCAGGATGCGGAACGTCGGGGCGGGTTTGGGGGTTGCGATCGCGTTGGAACGCTGGGAATATTGATTGTAGGCGATCGTGCGTCCGAAGCGAACGACGTGCTGATTGGGCTGGAAGCGATATCCCGTCAGAGGATCGGCTTGAGAGAGAACGGGCGTTCCTAAGCCGAAGGCTAAGCGCAGGAAAAGTTCGATCGCGATCGCGCCAATGACTACTCCCCCTAAAAAAAGTTTAAATCTTTTGCGTCGTTTCCTCATGCTTTAACGCGCCCTACCCAAACTACCGTACTATTTAAGAGATTTCCTAAAAGCGGAAATGGCGAAAAATAACGCCGTTCGATCGCGATTTTATCTTTCACTATTTTTTCGAGTTTGCGATAATCAAATCCTTTATGCGCTCTCAGTTCGACATCTTCGCGATGGGAAGAGGGAAAACTTTCTGCATCCCAAAAAAGACTGGCGGAAACTAACTCGGAAATTCTGTAGCGTTCGTAACCGTAGCGTCCTTTTAAGTTCGCAAAATAGCGCCCTATTTGTTTGACGAGGAGAGAGGGGCCGACTTCAATCGGGACGGAAATAATTATTTTAGCGCCGGGTTTAGCATAGGGCAAGAAATCCGCGATCGCGCCTTCTGCATTGCCGACGTGTTCTAGGGTTTCCGTACATAAAATTAAATCGCAACTTTGGGGCAGAATGCGATTTTTCATTTCGTCGGGTTTCATAAACTCAAATTCCTGGTTTCCCGAGAACAATTCTTCGCACGCCGAGAGCATATAGTCGGAAATATCGACACCGTAGCCCGATTGAATGATGCCTTGCTCTCGCGCAACTTTTAACAACCAACCGTCGCCGCAACCAAAGTCTAAAACCCGTTGATAGGATTGGTTATCCAGCGCATCAATTACTTGTTTGAATCGCGATTGATGGGCGAGGCGAGTAATCGATGTGCCTTGTTGTAGGAGGCGTTGGGAATAAGACATTTAAATTAAATTATGAATGATGAGTTATGAGTTATGAATGGGGAAATTATAAATTATGAGTAATGAGGGGAAAGTTATAAATCATGAATGATGAAGTGTTAAGAGTGAATACTGAATGAAGAACGGTGAATTGGAAATGATGAGCAATGAATGGTGGCTGATGACTAATTGATGAGGCATAAACAATACCTAATATAAACTATTGAAAGACAAAGGTCATAATTCATTATTTCTTCATTCATCACTCATCACTCATAATTCATAATTTCTTTTGAATAATGCGCTCGTATATAGGGATAAGCTGAGTTGCATTCGCCTCCCAACTGTAGCGCCCGCGCGCCCAATTCCTGCCATTGTCCCCCATTTTTGCGCGCTGAGTCGGCGAAGTCAAGAGTTGCGCGATCGCGCGTTTTAATGCCTCTACTTCTCCTTCTACCACAATTCCTGCCTCCGCTTGCACGATATCGGGGGCAATTTGAATTCCTTGAGTGATAATAACGGGTAATCCCGCTGCCATTGCTTCAGCTACCGCGATCGCAAAATTATCGGCATAGGACGGTAAGATAAATACATCGCAGCCTTGCAACAAGATATCTTTTTCTTCCCCGCTCGCAAACCCGATAAAAGAGACGCACGATTTTAAGTCCAAGGCTTCAACAAGTGCTTGAAGTTCCTCAACATAATCTGCCTCTCCCGTTCCCGCAAAAATGAGATGAAACTTTTGCTCCTTCGGCAGAGAAGATAAAGCTTCTAGCAGTAAATCCGGACGCTTTTTGTAATGCAGTCTCGAGAGGAAAAGAAGCAGAGGAACGTCCCTCGGAAGCTGATAGCGATCGCGAACTTTATCCGATGCTTCAGGAAAGCGCGGCGGAACCGGAACGCCGAGGGGAAGCGTAATAGTCGGGTTCATTAAACCGAAGTTTCGCACATCTTGTTCTTCGCCGCTAGAAGTACAGTGAATTGCAGCTGCTTTTTCTAAGTTGCGTCCTTCGATTAAGCGCATATAAATCTGTTTTTTCTTTCGACTTTGAGCTAATGCCCAAGGAGAAAGTTGTCCCATCGTTCGAACGGTATAAGGAATGTTATAAAAACGAGCAATTGCCGCCGCGCAACTCGGTGCGTAAGAGAATAAGTAATGATTATCTGAAATATCGTAGTTGCGAATATTGTTGACAAACCATTGAGTAATAGCGGGAGAAAAAATGAATTCTTTCAACGGCGGTGAGAAACGCGGTAAAAACCAGACGGGAACGCCTTCATATTCAATTTTACGATTTAAAGGAACCTTTAAACGTTCGTTGCCGCAATCGTCTGTCGTAACAATTTCCACGGTTGCACCCGCAGATTGCAATGCTTTTGTCAAACAAATTGCAACTTGTGTCGGCCCTCCCAGTTCGGGGTTTAATGAAGGAATAACTTGTAATATTTTCACGAAATTTTTGTAGCTAAAATTTGAGCGAGCGTGCGGTTGAATTGTTCGACTCCATACACTTCTATCACTTTTTCTCGTAAATGTTCGGGCTGATACATCAACGGATTGGGATAAGTTCCTTGTAAAATATTAACCAGCGTTGCCGCAATTTCTTCCACCGAATCCGGATTGACTAACGCGCCTAGTTCTCCCCCTCGCAACGCATCGATCGCGCCATCGCAATTTCCCCCTAGCGCCGGTTTGCCGCAAGCCAGCGCCTCCAGGTAAACAATGCCGAATCCTTCCCCTTTAGAAGGCATGGCAAAAACATCGCAGAGGTTATAATAATCCAAAATTTCCTCGTCGGGAACGAATCCCGCGAGGGTGACGAAATCCTGAAGTTGCAAGCCTTCGATTAAACCTTCAACGCGATCGCGATCGCTCCCCTTTCCGACTAAAATATAATGAATATTGGGGATTTGCTGGCGAATTAACGGTAAAGCAGAAATAATCTTATCGTAGCCCTTATATTGCTCGCTATCGTCGAGGCGAGCGACAGTTAAAATAATTTTTGTATCGGGTTTTAAGCCATAGCGATCGAGCAAGGTTTGAGACTTGGGCGCAATCTGAAAGCTGCTTGCATCGAAGGTACAAGGAAGAAGAGAAAAGCGTTGCGGATCGAGGTTTTGTTCTTTGAGGAGGCGATCGCGCGTATACTCGCCGATGGAGATGATGCGATCGGCATTCTGTAATGCAACTTTTAAACGACGGCGTTGAATATTCCAAGCATCAACGCCATAAACGATTGTCCAATAAGGAATCCCGAACTGTCGTTTTAACCAATAAGCGGCGGGTGTAAAATTGAGGTGCGTGGTGAGGATGAGATCGGGCTTTTCTACCGCGCCGTAGTACAAAACTTGCGAGGCAAACATTAAAGTACGGATGGATAAAGACCACTTTCCCGTACAGTGAAAGCGTAGATTTTCTCGTCGTTCTAACTCTGGCGGGTAGCGCTTATCGTGCTTGAGAAAAACCTCATAATGCGTTTCGGGCGCGATCGATTGTAAGGCATCGAGAAGGAAGGCTGAATAAACTTGAATGCCACCTTTGAATTCAAAAATGTTGGGGAACCAGAGATGACAGCGAAACATAATTGATAATTGACAATGGATAATGGATAACGGGATTTTGATAATGGATAACTGGACTTTAACAAAAGATATTTCGTAGGGTGGGCAGCGCCCACCCACCTTAATTCAACGCTATTCGATAATGGATAATGGGACTTTGAAAACAGTCATGGATAACGAGACATTTCGTAGGGTGGGCAGCGCCCACCAACCTTAACTCAACGCCATTCGATCTGGATAACGATACTTTGACCAAAGTCTGGATTAAAAAGGGCTGAAAACCTTATCTTAATACTCCTCCGTTACCCTGTCCCCATCGTTCGGCAGTTCCAAAGGAATTTCGCCCATAATTCCCTTACGAAAATCATTTAAAAACAAAACGGAGACTCGTTCCACATCGCCGCGATAGCGAGTTTGCGCGAGGTTGTAAATATACTCTTCCCCCGTTAACATTTCCGCTTCGAGTTGATAGCGGGATTTTAATATCTCTGCAAATCCAAGCTTTATAAGCAAATCAACTAATGCTGCTGCGACGCGCTGATTATCATAAGCCGCTTCGCCAATATCTTCACAAATGGCAAGTTTAACCGCATTCTCTTGATTTTCCAAACGCCAGGGAATTACGCCCGGTGCGTCCAGAAGCTCGATTTCGTCCGAAATTCGCACCCATTGAAGCTGGCGCGTCACCCCCGCGCGGCGTTCGCTGCGGACGGCTTTACGCCCGACTAAACGGTTAATCAGCGCGGATTTGCCCACGTTGGGCATCCCAATGACGACAGCGCGCACCGAACGAGGCAACATTCCGCGATCGCGCCGTCGCTGATTCATCGCCACTCCTGCTGCTTGGGCGGCCTTTTTAACCGCATTAATCCCCTTCCCGTGCTTGGCATCGGTAAAATAGAGAGTCTCGCCGCGATCGCCAAACTCACTTTTCCACCCCTGTTGCACCGATATCGGGATCGTATCCATGCGATTGAGAACGATCACGCGCGGTTTGTCGCCAATCCACTCCCTCACTTGCGGGTGGTGAGAGGCGAGAGGAATGCGCGCGTCGAGAACTTCCAGAACGACATCAACGCGCTTGAGTTGTTCTTTGAGTTGCCGTTCGGCTTTGGCAATATGTCCGGGATACCACTGAATTAGAGCGCTCAAAGTTCCGTTTGCTACCAATAGATCTGTTACAGCATTTTTACACACCCGTTCTATTTTCTGTTGTCGATTGCCCGTTGTCCATTACCCGAAGGGCGCACGGCGCGAAGATTAAGTTATTGTTCCCCGCTGCGGCCCAAATGCGATCGGGACTTTAGTTCTAGTCTCAAAATGGGAAGATCGATCCATGCGGATCGTAGAGATTGCCTCGTAAGCTGAGAGTATCGAATCCCTCAAAGGTTCGTTCCTCTCACTCCTCAATTCAGAATCGACCATGAAATCGAAAACGAAATTACTCTCTATTTTCGCGGGTTCTATTGCCCTTTCTTGCGCCCTCTCCTCAACATTACCCGCCTTCTCTCAAAATAATAATCCGACGACTCCCCCGCAACACGGTCGGATGCACCACCCTGACTTGAATTTGACGGACGCACAAAAGGCGCAAATGCAGCAAATTCATCAAGAAGAGCGATCGCAGATCGAGGCTATTTTAACCGACGCACAGAAAGCGCAACTCCAAAGCGAACGTGCTAATCGCCAACAGGGTCAAGCCGGAGAACGTCGCCAACCGCCTCAAGCTGGCGCGAATGGCGGCAGACCTCCTTCGCCCTTTGCTTCTCTCAATCTTACCGACGAACAACGTTCTCAAATTGAAGCCATCCGTCGCGCCACCAAAGAAAAAATGGATGCAGTTTTGACCCCAGAACAGCGCCAACAAATGGAACAACACCGCCAAGAACGCCAACAGCGCCGTCAAGGAAACACGCAGAACCCGAACTAAGGGATAGCATCAAAAAGTAGGGACGTTCTCGATAATGTCCCTACGGAAATAGAGAACGATTTATATCGTCCTCTGAAAGCTTTAACTAGATCTTGTTAGAGTCTCCTTGTATGGGGGAGCCAAGAGCCAGTGCTAAACTGTGGAAGTTTGGAGCGCTGGCTTTTGCTTTTATACTGCGATCGCAACATCCGCATCCATCCAGTTATGCCAATTCCCAATCCTGACCGTAGGGGCAGCATGGGTGTCAACTTAAGCTTAACCCCCGCTCAGAAAGTGGAATCGCCCTCACCCCCAGCCCCTCTCCCAACCCTGGGAGAGGGGAGCAAGAGAGAATTCTTCTCCCCCCTCGCCCAAAATTGGGAGAGGGGGGTCGGGGGGGGTGAGGGCTGGGATGACGCTATAACAAACACTCGTGCTTAAGTTGACACGAATGGCCCTAATTCTGCTTCTCAGATGGTGGTGTGGCAAGGTTGTCAGAACAGTTGTAAGGGCGGAAATGAGCGATCGCAGCCCTCCCTAGTTGCCAGCCGCCAAGAGGAGAACGAGAGCAACAAATATACACATTTAGGGCTAAAAATCAATAACACTACACTACAATAGACTGAATGTGATTTCACTGCCAAACACTCTTCAAAAATCATCAAGGAGTAACGATGGAGCCTATTTCCATGATTATTGCTGCTTTAGGCGCTGGTGCGATCGCCGCGACTAAAGATACCGCCGAAACAGCCGTTAAAGATGCCTATCAAGCGTTGAAAACTCTGATTAAGAAGAAGTTTGAAGGTGAACCAAAAGCAGAAATGGTTTTGGAAGAACATGAAACAGATCCTGAAACATATAACGCACCCCTTAAAAAGAAATTAGCTGAAGCTGGTGTTGATAAAGATGCAGCTATTCTTCAAGCGGCTCAAGAGTTATTAAATCAAGTCAAAGAACAGCCCGGTGGACAGCAGATTATTACCCAAAATATCAGTAATGTCAAGTATGCCGCTACCTCTGGTTCTGGTAGTGAAAGTATTAGTGGCATCACCGAACAAAGTTTATCGAAAGACGAGTGAAACGAACTAGCGTTTTTCAAATGGATGAGGTACAAAAATTGCAATTAGATTGGTAGGGGCGAATGGCCTTCGCCCGCGCAATGTACCTCATTTAATGAATCACAGGGTATGTTATGTCCGAGCAAGGCGATATCCAACAAAGTATTACAGGAAGTGAATACGCGGCGACCTCCGCGACGGGCAATGCCACGATCTCGATTACCAATTACTACTATCGAGAAGAAGCAAGATTAGTCCCGTCTGATTCTACCGAAGCTGCTGATGACAATCTCCCCTGTCCTTATCGGGGGTTGTTTCATTTTGGCCCCAATGATGCGGATGTATTTTTTGGGCGGGAAATCTTTACCGAAGAACTTTATCGTGCAACTCAAACCCGTAATTTTATTCCGGTGTTAGGTGCATCAGGAAGCGGTAAATCTTCGGTCGTCTTAGCGGGATTAGTCCCTAAATTGCAAAAAGAAAGGTATTGGAAATTTACTCACTTTCGTCCGGGTGCTGTACCGTTTTATGCTTTGGCTGAGGCCCTCGTTCCGCTTTATACACCCGAATTAGATGAGACCGAGCAAATTGCCCAAACCCGAAAACTAGCGGATTACTTGCTCGATAGCACTGTTTCTCTAGCTGATGTTTTAAAAAAAATTAAACAAAATCACCTCAATCATCGGGTGCTACTGATTGCCGACCAATTTGAAGAAATTTACACGCTCTGTAATAACCTGGAAATTCGCCGTCAGTTTCTCGACTGCTTATTAGCCGGTTTAGAAACTCCGACTTCTTTGTCTGCATCAGCGACGGTGTTGGTAACAACGATGCGAGCAGATTTTTTGGGAAATGCGCTCTCCTATCGTCCCTTTGCTGATGTCTTGCAAAAGGCTGATGTGAAACTGGGGCCGATGAATCGGGGGGAACTCACAGAAGTTATTGAAAAACCTGCCCAAAAATTAGGGGTGACGTTTGAGTCGGGATTGGTAGAACGGATTCTCGATGATGTGGAAAACCAACCGGGAAATTTACCGTTGCTCGAGTTTGCTTTAACTGAGTTGTGGAACAAGCGCACGGGTAAACAATTAACTCACCAAATCTATGAAGCAATTGGTCAAGTAGAAGGTGCATTAGCTCGCCATGCGGATGAAAAATATGGCAACTTGACTGATGAAGAAAAAGAAAAAGTTCGGCGAATTTTTATTCAATTGGTGCGTCCGGGGGAGGGGGCAGAAGATACCAGACGCATCGCCATGAAAGCGGAATTGGGAGAGCAAAGCTGGAGTTTGGTCAAACAATTAGCTGATGCTCGGTTGGTGGTGACAAGTCGCAATGCTACCAGTCAAGAAACGGTGGAGGTCGTCCATGAAGCGCTGATTCGCAATTGGGGAGAACTGCGAGCATGGATGAATACAAACCGCGATTTTAGGGCTTGGCAAGAGCGACTGCGGGCAGCAAAAGGGCAATGGGAAGCAACGAATCGAGATTCCGGTTCATTGTTGCGGGGTGCAGCACTAGCGGAAGCAGAAGAAAAACTGAAAGAACGCCCAGAAGACTTACTCGACGAGCAAGAATTTATCGAGCAGAGTATCCAAGAAGGAAATCGCCTCAAACAAATCGAAGCAGCCCGCAGGAAGCGCGACATTAGAACAGCTTGGGGGGTGGCGGTGGGTTCGTTGGTGGCGGTGGTGATTAGTGCGGGATTGGGTTTGACGGCATGGAATCAGAAAAACCAATCGGAACTCAATCAAGCCGAATCTCTGGGTCGATATTCCTTATCTCTATGGAATGAAAATAAACAATTAGAGACTTTTGTCCCAGCAATCAAGGCGGGAAAAATCCTGCAAAGCCAACACAAAACGAACCCAGAGATCATGAAGGCTTTAGAGGCAGTTCTTGTTCAAGGAAGAGAACGCAACCGCTTAGAAGGGCATAGTGATGTTGTCATTAGCATCAGTTTCAGCCCCGACGGCAAGACTTTGGCTTCTGGCAGTTCTGACAACACCATCAAACTGTGGAATATCGAGACCGGAAAAGAAATCCGCGCCCTCAACGGACATAGTGAATCTGTCATTAGCATCAGTTTCAGCCCCGACGGCAAGACTTTGGCTTCTGGCAGTCGGGATAAGACCATCAAACTGTGGAATATAGAGACCGGAACTGTAATCCGCACTCTCAACGGGCATAATAGCCCTGTCATTAGCGTCAGTTTTAGCCCCGATGGCAAGACTTTGGCTTCTAGCAGTGATGACCAGACCATCAAACTGTGGAATATAGAGACCGGAACTGTAATCCGCACTCTCAACGGGCATAATAGCCCTGTCAGTAGCATCAGTTTCAGCCTCGACGGCAAGACCTTGGCTTCTGGCAGTTCTGACAACACCATCAAACTGTGGAATATCGAGACCGGAAAAGAAATCCGCGCCCTCAACGGACATAGTGAATCTGTCATTAGCATCAGTTTCAGCCCCGACGGCAAGACTTTGGCTTCTGGCAGTGATGACAAGACCATCAAACTGTGGAATATCGAGACCGGAACTGTAATCCGCACTCTCAACGGGCATAGTGGCACTGTCAGTAGCGTCAGTTTTAGCCCCGACGGCAAGACCTTGGCTTCTGGCAATACAGACAAGACCATCAAACTGTGGAATATCGAGACCGGAAAAGAAATCCGCACTCTCATTGGGCATAGTGGCACTGTCAGTAGCGTCAGTTTTAGCCCCGACGGCAAGACCTTGGCTTCTAGCAGTGATGACAAGACCATCAAACTGTGGAATATCGAGACCGGAACTGTAATCCGAACCCTCAACGGGCATAGTGAGTCTGTCTATAGCGTCAGTTTTAGCCCCGACGGCAAGACCTTGGCTTCTGGCAGTGATGACAACACCATCAAACTGTGGAATATCGAGACCGGAACTGTAATCCGCACCCTCAACGGGCATAGTGAGTCTGTCTATAGCGTCAGTTTCAGCCCCGATGGCAAGACCTTGGCTTCTGGCAGTTATGACCAGACCATCAAACTCTGGAATATAGAGACGGGAAAAGAAATCCGCACTCTCAACGGGCATAGTGAGTCTGTCAGTAGCGTCAGTTTTAGCCCCGACGGCAAGACTTTGGCTTCTGGCAGTTATGACCAGACCATCAAACTCTGGAATCTTCCAGAATTGGAGCTAGACCCCTTAATGAAGCGTAATTGCGATTTGGTACGCGCTTATTTAACCCATAATCCTAATGTCAGCGAGAGCGACAGGCACTTGTGCGACGGTATCGGCACGCAAAAAAGCCTGTAAACTCCCTCAAACAGTAAAGTCCACATTTATTAGTTTTGAAAAAAATCTCTTTAATCCGGTATGAATATAGATTCACCTTGACGACATTGATAGCAATAGACACATCAATGAGGACAATTCGATGGGTGGAAAACCGGGCGAATGCCATTCGCCCCTACCCAATTTTGTCCTAACTGCCTTGACGATGGCGATAATTAATGACTCCCTGCGACTTCAACAATACTGAGTGGGTCGCAGCCGCATCTAACATTCCGTTACAGCGAACAGCAATCTATCAACCATGACAAACCATGCCTATAAGTTACTGTACGCTAGATAAAAGGCGACACCCGGATTTGAACCGGGGAATAGAGGTTTTGCAGACCTCTGCCTTACCGCTTGGCTATGTCGCCAGACATATAGCTCTGAATTATAACATATAATCTGCCTCTCGATCCAGCAGTCCGGACGCAGAATTTTGTAACTAATTGTTATGGTGGGTAACAAAGGCTTAACGGCGGTCTGCTGCTGCGATAATCTAGATCGGGTAATTCACAGACCGATTTTATTGTTCGAGAGAGCTTGTTCCATGACCTCTACTGCTTCTAGTTCGGTGCAAACCGTTCGCATTGCTTCCCGTAAAAGTCAACTCGCGCTGGTGCAAACCCATTGGGTGCAGCAACAACTGCAACAGCATTATTCCGATCGCGCCTTTGAAGTAGAGATGATGAGTACCCAGGGCGATAAAATCCTGGATGTGGCTCTCTCGAAAATTGGCGACAAAGGACTGTTCACCAAAGAATTAGAAGTCGGAATCCTGAATGGCAGCGCCGATTTTGCCGTTCATTCCCTCAAAGATTTACCGACGCGATTGCCGGAAGGCTTGATGCTGGGCTGCGTTACCGAACGAGTTAACCCCGCCGATGCACTCGTCGTCCATGAAAACCACCGCGACAAGCAAATCGATACCTTACCCGAAGGCGCGGTAATCGGAACTTCTTCGCTGCGACGCTTGGCACAACTGCGCTACCACTTCCCCCACTTAGAGTTTAAGGATATTCGCGGCAACTTAAATACGCGCTTGGCGAAGTTGGATGCGGGCGAGTACGATGCGCTCATTCTAGCAGTAGCGGGGCTGGAGCGCTTGGAAATGAGCGATCGCATCCAGCAAGTCATCCCCAACGAAATCTCCCTCCACGCTGTCGGACAAGGTGCGCTAGGGATTGAATGTCGCGAAGGCGATACAGGTATCCTCGAACTGCTGAGAGTCCTCGAACACGAACCCAGCAAACAGCGCGCCCTCGCCGAACGGGAGTTTTTACGCTGTTTGGAAGGCGGTTGCCAAGTGCCGATCGGCGTGAATACCACCATTGAAGGCAAGACCTTAACCTTAACCGGAATGGTGGCGAGTTTGGACGGGAAACGCTTGGTAAAGGATGTGGTTTCCGGTAGCACTAGCGATCCCGAAGCGTTAGGGCGCGATCTCGCCGAACGGTTAAAAGTACAGGGCGCGAAAGAAATTCTTGATGAGATTTTCGCTGAAATCGGTCGGTAAATTGCAACGTTTGCTTGTACGTTTTTAAAGGATGCTGGGCAACGGCGGCGATGATTGCGTTCTATCCGCAGGTCAATTTAAGCTTCACCGTTGCCAGCCCTTGTATGTTGAGATGGTAAATAAGTAACGTTCTATTCGGTGCGTTACGCTGTCGCTAACGCACCCTACAAAAACTAAATTTTAAGAGATTTCAATTTCGAGGTAATACCAATTCTCATTAATTTTGCACGACTCCCGAAGAGGGCATAACAATGTTATGCCCCTACGACGAAAAATTTAGTGCATCGTAACTGAGAATTGGTATAAGCACCTGGCGCAATATTCTCGATCGCGTTCTCAATCTCGTTGGTATGTCTTTGAATTCGGGGCCAAGAAGTAGAGAGTAAGACCACAATAGCAATGTGTCGGCTTGTCAGATTTTGTTGATAACGCAAGTTGCGATTAAACTCTCGACTTGAGCGCGAGTTCCCCCCGGAAACCACTCGATGAACTGGTCAATAGAAGCTCCATCTTTAAGATTCTCAAACAAAGCGGCAACTGGCACGCGCGTTCCTCGGAATACCCATACACCGCTAACCCGATTGGGGTGACGTTCGACGATTTCAAATAGGTCGATATCTTTCATAACAATTTGTCGCGAGTCGGGGATGGAGTTGTTGCCCTAATAGCGTAGTTTAACAGGTTGTCAGCAAGAAAGAAGTCGGAAGAGAACTTGCTAAAAAGGCAATTAGAAAACGTATTTTCTTTAATTTTAAATGGCTTTCAAACTTGCTGTAAATAATGCTCGTAACGCTGCTGCAATTGCGCGCTACTGAGGTTTTGCGCCCAGTATTCGACTAACGCATGGCCGAACGCCCAAGCATCGCGATCGGGCGTACTGGGATGCTCGAGTAAGAAAGGCCATAATGCGAGTAAGTCGAAGTTGCGTTTTTCGGAGTCGCCGCCGTTTAATAAAGAAAAGAGATCGTAAGCCATTTGCAACTTACCGATCGCGACGGGCAGTTGTTCGATGGGAATTTGCGTCGCTAGGGCGGTGGCGAGGGTGGCAGAACCCGTGGTAAGCGTAGAGATGAATTGCAGGATCGGGCTTTTGAGTAGGGCGGTTAAGCCTTGCGCGGTGGACATTTGGAAGGTGTAGCGATCGATGATGCGGGCGGCGGCGGTGACTTTGCTGCTGCGATCGCGCAAAAAACGGGCGAGGCGCAGTTGTTGGGCGGGCGCGATCCCTTCCAGGAGTGCGTTAGAGAGTGCATCGGCGTTCCATGCGGCTCTGCCGGTTTGCCCATCATCTGTTACCATCGGTAAGACGAGATTGCAATATTCCCCCAACTGCTCGGCTCGATATTGCGTCGCTTCGCGAATCGATTTTTCTTTGGGACGTTCGCCCCACTGCCAATCGTAGGGCGGCTGCCACTCGCGAATCGGGCGCAAGCGATCGACTTGCGTGACAATCGCGATCGCGGGCAGTTCTTGCACCTGTTCTCGCATTTCTTGCAAGAAGTCTGCATCCATTTGCAGGGCGGGATCGAGGGCAGGCGTAACTAGCAGCAATAAATCGGCTTCGGTGGCGTAGTCGAGAACCAATTCGCGCAAATCTTCGCGTTTTGCTTGTTCGTAACCGGGAGTATCCCACAGTACCAGTTGACTTTGCATCGATGCGCCCGGTTCGTCACTCTGCCAATTGTAAGTCTGGACGCGATCGGTACTGGGCAAGACATCGACAGCGGCGAGTTCGGCTTGAAAAAGGGTATTAATCAAGCTGCTTTTTCCCGCGCCGGTGCGCCCGACGAGGAGGATATTAACGGGTTTTTCTCGAACGGTTTGGGTGGGTTGCGATCGCTCGATAATTTCGCTGAGGGTTTGCGTTTTCGCTTTAGGAAGCGTTGGCGGACTGGCTGGGGCTAATCCCGGCAGGTTATCGCCGCCATAAAGTGCCGCAGCTTGGCGCGCGAGGTTGCGTAAAGCCGCTTCTCGCAGCGATTGCCCTAAATTGAATAATAATTGGCGATCGGCGCGGGTGCTGGATTTTTGGGAGGCGACGCGGGCGGCGGCGGCGACGGGATTGAGAAGCCACTGCGCCCAATTCCAAGCTTTAAAGAGTTTGCGGGCGGAGGGTTCGAGTTTTTGGTAAACTTCGTAAGCTTCGTAAGCTTGACCGACGGTGACTTGTCCGAGGGCGGGGGAGAGTTGGTTCATCCAGCGATCGAGATCGTCCACCGTACCGCGAATTAAGCCGTAAGCTTGGGGGACGTAGATGTTGAGGAGGGGGTATTTAACTTCGGGATGGTAGATATTCGCGATCGCAACGATTAAGTCTCGGCAACGCTGAAAAAAGGTCGTCCAATCTTCCCAAAGCGGTGCATCCTCGAGGGTCGACTCTAAAACCTTTTGCAGCGCGGTTTCGACTTTTTGGGCAGCATCGCCGCCACTGGTTAAAGGCGGTGAATTCTGGAAAGATTCGACTTCTGCATTCATCTCTTCGATCGCCGCTTCGACTTGGGCGAGGGCGGGAGTCGTCCACTTCACCAGCAACCAGCGCCAACCGACAAAGACTAGAGTAAAGATGCCCCAAATCCAGTTAATTCGCCAAGTATGAATTTGAAAACCCGCCGCCACGAGAAGGAAAGCAACGATCGCCGCGATCGGCGCTGCTAGAATAATCCACTGCCAAGTTTTTAAACGCACCATTTGCCTACAAATTAAAAATTAAAAATTAAAAATTAAAAATTAAAAATTGAAAATTCACAACTCACGCCTAATGTGAATTAGAAGCCAGAAAGCTCGAGCTTGCTGTTCTTTCTCCCCTCGCCCACCGATTGGGAGAGGGGCTGGGGGTGAGGGAAATCAAGACTTTTGGATAATGCACATCAGACGTAACTCATAATTTATTAGCATTTCCAGCGAACTAAAAAGCTTAGAACTGCCTAAATATAGCCACTTCGATTTTATCGTAGATTTTTTGGTCGGGTAAAACGCCTCTTTAGACAGCCGTTAACCCCTTATACAACTGGCAGTTCAAGCTGCGCGAACCAAGTGTGCTTGTCAATGTAGCCCCGCTGAAACTTGATTTTGCCCTCCACAATATGAAAAAATCCACAGCCCTGCAAAGTGAAACTCTTGCCGTTGGGAACATTGCCACCGAGTTCGCCCAAAAACGTTCCGCTGCCTTGCCATTCAACAACCGCCCATTCGCCATCTTCCAAAATATGGATCGGATGCGTGGAGTTATCCGGGAATGCACGGAAGAAGGCAACAAAACTTTCAAGAAGAGCGTCACGACCGCAAATAGGAGCGCCAAAAGCGACCTGTTGATTGACGGCATCATCGTGATACAGTTCGATGAGCGCATCAGCATCGCGAGCATTGTAAGCAGCAAGCCAATCTTTAATAACAGCCTTTGGCGATTTCATCACGTCCGATCCGATTCAAACTTTGCGCCCCCAACTAAGCTACGCGCTGCTGCACGATTTTTGCTCGTATTTAACGATTCGGCAACTGGAAGGGATCGATCGCGCAACGCTGCCATTTGCTGTGCGTGCGTTCGATAGCGAGCGGTTGTACGGTCATTTGGGGTGGAGTCCCCGCACCGACATCAATGCGAATCGCTGAATAAGGTCGTTGCTTGTTTTTACCGCGCCCCATCCGACCGAGGAAAAAGTGCGATCGCGCCACCCATTCCCCATCTTCCATTAAATCCGGCCCTTCGGAGCGTTGGCGGCGCAAACTATAACCGCTTCCCCCGCAAACAATCCAGTTCGTCCCAGCATCGCCGCGTCCAGTATCGCCCGTTCGCAAGTATTCCAAGCAGTGTGCGTGTCCGTTGAGGACAAGATCGACAATCGGGCGATTCTCAGCGAATTGTCCCACAGTACGAGCCACGCGATCGAGGACGGCGCGCAGGCGATTGCGCACTTCCAGCGTTTGCGCTTGCCCCCATTTCGTCGCCTCCGTCACGTAAGGCGGATGGTGAAAAAAGATAACCCGTCCCCGCACGCTCTCGGTATACCAGGATTCAATTAAGCGTTCCTCGAGCCAATGTAATTGTTCAATATCCGTGGCGGTGGTTTCGTTGGCGTTGAGTTGCTTCTCAATGTCCAACTTCATCTCTTCAATTTGCTGCAATTTAACTTGAGCGTCGTCCAGTTCGTCAAGTTGTTCGAGATCGTTGCGATCCATTGTCGCCATTTCTTCCAAGATTTGCTGCTGCTGTTGCTCTAATTCTTGCAAGCGTGCGGCTAAATCGCTGCGCCGCACGTCGCCTTCTTGGGTATCCGGGATCGGAGTCGGAGCATTGAAGGTATTGGAATCGAGAGCAAAAAAGTCAATTCCCCCGTAACAAAACGTATAGTAACGATTGGGCAAGCGGGTAAAGATTCCGGGTTGATAGCGCAAGCATCTTCCGGTAGGCGTTTTAACCGTGTAATAAAGATCGAGATGGCGATCGAGTTGTCCGGGAAGGTTGTAGTTTTGCAAGTAGTCGAGGAAAGCCCTAGCGTAGGCATCGCCTTGTCGGGAACCGTGCCAGCCCACATCAATATCGATTTTACTGCGTAGGAGGCGACGCAAGGGCCAAGCCATCTGCGCAAGTAACCCATAAACGAAGGGAAGATCGTAATAATCGTGATTGCCGGGGACGGGCAAAAAGGGAAAATTAAAGGTCATGCGATCGTAAGCAATTTGTGAGACGCGATCGCCGCCGACTAAAAATTTGCGATAGGGTTTGATAAAGTTATCGCGGTAATATTCGCTCGAACCGACGAGATAAACCACATCGCCCGTATGCAGCAAAAACCGACAGCGCGAACGTTCTTCCTCGAGTAGTTCGGCGACTTGGTGTTGGGGGCTTTGTCCGTAGCGATTTCCCGTCCCACTGTCACCAATTACCAAAAACGAAAATTCCGGATCGCGATCGCCGCCATCGTCAATGGACAAGCGCGTTTGATCGATTTGGCGCTGCGCGATCGCGCCTTCCTGCCACCGCACCCGTTGCTTCATTACACCGATCTTTGTCGCAATGGGCGGTTCTGAAACAAATTTCATAGCTCTCGTTGCTTAGACCAGCACCATCAAAACACGATTTGGGGGCAAATGGATCGTAGCGCGAGGAAGAATAGTCAGAGCAACGGCGGGAATTACACCCGCATCACCCGGTATACTCCAGGGCGTTCTGCTGTTTTGAACTACGTTGCAGTTGGCAGCGGGCTGACTCAAACAGCCATATGAAAAAAGCAAACAAGGAACGCTTTACCCTTAAGCTACACTGCCTTATTTTTCCTATTCTACAACCCATACAACAATACACCAAGAGCAACGGCGGGAGTTACACCCGCATCGCCCGGTATACTCCAGGGCGTTCTACTGTTTTGAACTACGTTGCAGTTGGCAGCGGGCTGACTCAAACAGCCTATTTCCCGTTTGGAAGACGGGCGCTTTATCCCTTAAGCTACACTGCCTTATATTCCCTATTTTATCGAGAGCAACGGCGGGAGTTGCACCCGCATCACCCGGTATACTCCAGGGCGTTCTACTGTTTTGAACTACATTGCAGTTGGCAGCGGGCTGACTCAAACTCGCCACCTTCCCCGCTTGCTGGCGGGGCGCTCTACCGTTAAGCTACACTGCCGAGTGTTACCATTCTACTTCTGCGTAATCCTTATAAAACTGCCCGAAGCGATCCCGCCCTTCATTCAAACTGACAAAGATTGGGGCGCAAATGCGCGCGGCAGCATCGATATAATCGAAGGAAAGTTTAACCCCTCGCGATCGCATTCCTTCAACTTGGGGATGGGGATGTTGGAAACTCACCCAACCCGGATCGACACAGTTCATATAAATGCGATATCGAGCGTATTCTTTAGCACAGGTGCGCGTCATCATGTGCAGCGACGCTTTCGCCATATTAGTATGCGGATGTCGCCAAGGTTTCTCCACGCCGTTAAAGCGTCCTTCCATTGAAGAAACGTTGATAATGTACTTTTTATCATCGGGATGGGCTTGCATTAAAGGTTTGAGGCGACTGTTGAGAATGAAGGGCGCGATCGCGTTAATTAAATGCACCTCCAACAGTTCCAAAATACTCACTTCATCGTCCTTCATCAACCAACTATTAAAAGGGCGAAAGTCGAGTTGTTCTCCATCTTCTCCCAATTCTCCCGGCGGAAAAAAGGCTAAATCTTCTTCAAATTCAGCCAGATTATTAGCAGCAGGAGGAAGCGCGAGTAATGGTTGTAATTGGGGTGGAAGTTGTTGCATTTCCGCCGCTTCTAAAGAACGGTAAAAAGCCGCAGGACGGCGCACGGTTTGAGCCGCGTTATTAATAATAATATCGAGTCGAGGAAAATGGTTGCGAATGTGGTAAGCAAATTGTTCGACAACAGCGGGATTCTTAAGATCGAGGCTATAAATCGAAAGGCGATCGCGCCATTGCTCGAAATCCTCTTCCCGCGCGTAACGTTGCGCTGCATCGTTGGGAAAGCGCGTCGTTGCGATGACTTGCGCCCCCGCTCTCAATAACTTCAATGTTACTGCACGACCGATTTTAACTCTTGCCCCGGTTACTAAAGCAATTTTCCCTTGTAAATCTGCGGTTTGTTCGCGTTGAATTTGATTGAAATCGCCGCAGGAAATACACAATCCGGGATAAAAATTATGGGGTCGATCGACAAAGGCTTTACAGATGTAGCAACGTTGGCTTTTCTTGTCCGTCATTGTTTTGTGCCATCCGGCATTGTACTGTTCCAAAAATGGATGTGGCTCAATTCAATCCCAAAAAGATTCGCCCCCGTTAAGTCGCTCTCCCACAACGCCGTATTATAACAGTTTGCTCCCATCAAATCTGCATTTTTTAAATTGACCCGATTAAAGTAAATCTGACTCAAGTCTGCCCCAATTAAATTTGCCCCGCTCCAGTCTGCATCCCCAACCCTACAGCCGGTAAAATCAGCTTCAATGGCACTCATTCCGGTTGCTAAAGTTCCTTCGAGATTCGCTCCTTTAAGTCGAGCGCGATCGAAATTTGCGCCTTGTAAGTTAGCACTTTGAAGATCGGAATTTTGAAGTTTAGCCTCGCTGAAGTTTAACCCGTCAAGCGTCGAGTTTTTAAAATTCGCTCTTTTTAAGTTAGCGCGACTAAAGTTGACATTATTCATAACCTTCGTACTAAAATCGACATCGGATAAATTAGCAGAACTGAGATCGGCTCCCTCAAGCTCTGCATTATTCATTTTCGCAGATTTTAGATTAATCGATTTAAGGTTACATCCGGTTAAATTAGCACGCTCAAAGCTCGCGCGTTCAAAGGTGGTACGATCCAGTTTAATATTCGTAAAATCGACTCCATAAAGGTTCGCTTTTGTAAACCTCGTTCGTCTCAGGAGCGCACCGTCAAATTTTGTATAACTTAAGTTAGCACCCGAAAAATTAATTTTGTAAAAATACCTGTCGCTAAAGTCAAATTCACTTAAATTTGTTCTTTTAAAATTGACTTCCTGCAAGTTCGTTTCGGTTAAAATGCTTCCTTCTAAGTTAGCGCGGCTGAGGTTTGCTCCGCTTAAGTTGGCATTGCTCAAATCTGCCTCTCTGAGGTCTGTTTTGTAGAGTTTAGCCCCGCTCAAATCTGCCCCGCTTAAATCTGCACCTCGAAGATTGCATTCGCGAAAATTAACTTTCTTTAAATCTTTCCCCCGTAAGTCTACGCCACTGAGATCGGCTTCCCAACCGTCGAGATAAACGGTTATCGCTCGCCATTTATTCCAAGTTTGAACGCCTTGGGATAGCAAAAAAATTAAGTCCGATCGCGTGACAAAGCGCTTACAAGCAACTTCTCTTACCCACTCGATTTCATCGTGCAGCGATCGCGCGGCTAATTCCAACCCCGCCTCGCCATAATCGCCCAATTTCTCCAGCGCCGCAACCCGTTCTTCCGCTATCGTGCTATTGAGGCATTCTTGCAATTGTTCTAATGTTTCGCGATCGGACACAACTCCTCTCCCTTAAACTGGTAAATTCCTTTATTAGACCCTAGATTGACCTGCTAAACTCAAAATAAGGAAATGAAGCGGGGCATAATCCAATGCTAAAATCGGAAATTCAAAATCTCCCTAGCAGCGCCGAACTGCCCTGTTCGGACGACACCCCCGTGGATAACGAAGAACAAAACTTTATTCCCAACTTCCTCTTATTTTTACTCGAATATATTTGGGGCGATCGCCAAGATTGGTTTTTTGGAGTCGATATGGCGGTGTATCACACTAGCGGAGAAAACCCTCGCATTCCCATTATCCCCGACGGATTTTTAGCTCTCAACGTCGAACGGCGTAAAGGCGGACAATCGCGCAGCAGCTATGTGATGTGGGAAGAAAGCAACGTCGTACCTATCCTGGCGCTTGAAGTCGTCTCTCAAACCCCCGGAGGAGAATACAGCAGCAAAGAAGAAATCTATGCCAAGTTAGGCGTGTTGTATTACATCGTCTATAATCCCCGGCAATTTGGAGGCGGCCGCCACCGAGGATTAGAGGTGTATAAATTAGTTAAGGGAAAGTATAGCTGGCAGGTGCAAGAACCATTCTGGATGCCAGAAATTGGCTTAGGAATCGGTCGGAGTATCCGTAATTATCGGGGAGTAGAAAGAGAGCTTTTATACTGGTTTGACGAGCAAGGCAATCGCTATGCTGGTACGGAGGAGGAATTGGACATCGCCCGACAACGGGCAGAACGAGAACGGGAACGGGCAGAACGAGAACGGGAACGGGCAGAACGAGAACGGGAACGGGCAGAACGAGAACGGGAACGAGCCGAAACAGAGCGACAACGGGCAGAACGAGAACGGGAACGAGCCGAAACAGAGCAGCAGCAGCGAGAATTTGCCCAACAACAAGCCGAAACGGAACGACAACAGGCAGAAAAAGAACGACAACTGCGCGAACAACTGCAACGAGAACTCGAACGCTACCGCCAGCAACTAGGCGATCTATCCGAACCGCCGAATTAGTAAACTAAGACACATTTAAGTTGGGTACATTCAATCTCCCCTCAATGCAACAATTTCTGCAATTGCCGCAGAGTTTTGTACATTTCCGGCAAACGCTTGTAAATGGCAGCCGCTTTAACGAAAACGGCGTGAGGAATGGCAGGAACGCCGGTAACGACGGCTCCAGCGGCGACGTTGCTATGCACGCCTGCTTTTGCTGTTGCGATCGCGCGATCGCCAATTTCCACATGATCCACAATCCCCACCTGCCCCGCCAGAATAACGCCATTGCCCACTTTCACGCCCCCCGCAAGCCCAACCTGTCCCGCGATCGCGCAACTTTGTCCGATTTGGCAGCCATGACCGATTTGCACTAAATTATCGATCTTAGTGTTGCGCCCGATGCGCGTTTCTCCCACCGAGGGGCGATCGATCGTACTATTTCCCCCCACTTCCACGCTATCTTCGAGGACTACATAGCCCGATTGCGGCATTTTAAACCACCCCGTCGCAGTGGGAACGAAGCCGAAGCCTTCACCGCCGACGATCGCACCGCTATGGATAACGCAATCTGCCCCAATGCGAGTGCGTTCGTGGATGGTGCAGTTCGCATGGAGAACCGTGCGATCGCCGATTTCAACGTTGGGGTATAGTACCGTATGGGCGTGAATGCTGACGCGATCGCCGATTTTAGTCCCCGCGCGTACCACCACATAAGGCCCAATGTAAACATCTTTGCCAATTTCAGCAGTCGGATGAATAACAGCGGTAGAGTCGATTTCAGCTTCGGGGCTGTCGGGTTGATAAAAAAGCGCGATCGCGCGGGCAAACAGCAAGCGCGGTTCCTCCGTCGCCATCCAAGCAATCCCCCGTTCTGTTGCCTTGGCTTGTAGCGCTGCATCGATGGGGAGAATGAGAGCTTTTGCCGCAGTGGTGTCCAGGTACGAAGCAAACTTATCGCCTTGAATATGGGCAAGCAATTCAGCCGTTGCCTCTTCAATCGCCGCCACGCCGCTAACTTCCGGATTCACTTCGGGTGAGGCGCTTAAGCTACTGTCTCGGACGCTAGAACCCAATTGCTCGACAATTTCGCTAAATTTCATAAACAACGTTCTCAATCGCTTGCGACTGGCTGAATTACACTTATATCAGTTTTCAGCGCCACCCAACTCAGTAATTCGTAATTCGTAATTCGATTAAGAAGAAAGTTTATCCTTATTCCGTTTATCGCGCTTCGACAGCAATATCCAAATTGGAATTCCCCAGAAACCGATCGCTAAAATTTGAAGCCCTTTCGTCAACCCCTCAGCTATAGGATTTTTTACAGGAATTTCACTCGCAAAATTAGCCATATCAATCGAAGATGGGGTAGCTAACTCTTGAGTCGGTAAGGGAACTACTTCGCTTGTTGTCGCCTTCTCCTGAAAGTCAAACGAATTTTTGAGTTTAGGGGAGGAAGGAACAGTCGAAGTATTGAGTTTAGGAACCTCGAACGGTTCCGATTTCGTTTTAGGCAGTTTTGTTCTCTGAAGTTTCACAGGAGACGTAGTTTCTGGTTCGTAGCCATCGTTCCAATTTGAATGAATTTTGCTACCAGACTTAACGCCTAAAGACTTTTTAATTGTGGAAGAGCGTGTTTCCACCACTTGCTGAGTATTGCGTTTGATGCTGCGGGGATGAGAGCGCGTTTCCACGACTTTGTTTACATCTGAGTTCTTAACACTGCGAGGATTGGAGCGCGTTTCCACCGCTTTATTAGTTTGGACTCGGGTGGCGGACTTAGAACGGGCAGCTTGTTCGGGGTTTTCTCCCTCGCGAGCTAAAACGGTCGAGCCAAAGGTTAGCGCGTTTGTTTGTTGCGAATCGTCGGGGATTTGCACCGCGAGCGGACTGACAACGCAAGAAGTCAGTATAGCGGCTAGCAGGTGCTTGTATTTAAGTGTGTGTGACATGGTGTATGCACTTAGGTTTAACCCTGCTTTAGTTTTACACCATTTTTCAACTAAGTTTCGAGTAGAGAAAATTAAGTTCGCGAGGGAAAGACAAGTCGTTGTGAAATAATTGACATCGATTTTCTGAGTTGACTCAGTTTTCAGAATTCATCCGCATAATTTTGTCAAGACCGAGTAATTGACCGGCTCTCCTGGGCTTGGGTGCGATCGTACTGAAAAGACACTAGACCTTAACAGAGCAATGAACGGCTCCGAACGTTATCCATTATCAATTGTCCATTGTCAATTATTCAGCATTTCTACCAGTTTATGATGGGCTTCTTTCGCATCTTGCAGTTCGCGATCGAAGTTGACGCGCACGGGTAAGGTTTCGCCGTTGGCGATCGCGTTTAAATCCATTCCTTGCAAATCAATCGCAACCATCGTTGCGCTCTCGGCTTGGCTGCAATTGCCGTACTGCTGGGCGTAAAAGAGAACCGCATCGGCATGATCTTTATTCATGTGCTTGCAGATGCGATCGCTAACGGCGGGAGTAATGGGTTCGGACATGATTGAGTAAATTGCTATGGGTTGACAAATTGACGACAAAATGCTATTACATCTTCTAAATGGGATGTTTGCTGAGTATAGGCCACCTTGGGACGAGCAATAATAATTAAGGGAATCCCCAATCGTTCTGCCACCGACCGTTTTACGTCTTCTCCGCCCGCCTTGCCCGAAGCTTTCGCAACAACGAGGGAAATTTGCCATTGCTGCCAGAGTGCTGCTTCCAGTTCCGCACTAACCGGAGGACGCAGAGCAATGATGCGATCGCTGCTAAACCCAGCCTTCAACGCCACCTCTAAAGAGTTTACCGCAGGAAGAACCCGCGCAAACAGCGTCGATCGCGTTTGCCAAGCCTGAAACAACGGCAACGCCTTGCATCCCACCGCTAGCAACACCCGTTCTCCCGCCAAATAATTCCCCTCCAGCAACTCCGAGTAATTCGTAATTCGTAATTCGTAATTCGTAATTGGTCGTTCCTCATCCCGCTCGTAACGCAAATAAGAAATCCCTACTGCCGCCGCCGCCGCGATCGCATTTCGGGAAACCTCTACCGCAAATGGATGAGACGCATCAATAATTGCAATAACCTTCTCCCCCTGCAAAAAAGCTGCAAACCCGCTCTTATCCATCCGCCCCACCCGTACTTGTAGATAAGGAGAAGCGGGGTATAAACTCCGAGCCGCATCCGTGGCTACCGAAATCGTACAAGAAATCCGAAGGGACGCGATCGCCGTTGCAATCTCCTTGCTTTCCTGCGTCCCTCCAATCACCAAAAGCATTTTCTAATTTCTGCTCACCGCCTGAAACTTTAGCTTATCGTCCCCTCAACGCTTTCTGAAAATTTTGACGATAAGATGGATTAACCGCAACCAATGCCGGCCAAAGTATAGTTAAGGCAATACGACTCGTTAAACTCGGCTGAAAATTCGTTCGGGTAAACCCTTTCCAAAACTTCCAGCCTCCCCAAATATAACCTGCGACCAAAGCAATTCCGAGCAACTTAACAAGAAACATTGCAATCCACTCCTAGTTAACCAATGAGGGCGCTATTTTCTCTCAATTCTAGTCTACCGTTGTTCTAAATGGGAATTGACTTTCTTTAAAAAAAATAAAATCTCTTCTTAGCTAAATCTTAGCAATCGCTTCAACTCAGAACAATTAAAATTTTTATTTCAGCAAAAATAAAAGCTCGTTTATCCCATCAACTTACCATATACAAAAGAAATCGACCCCCACAAAAAATCAAAATAAGCGCAAAAAGTCCGGATTCGATCCAATCAATTGTCGGTCATTTTTACTCGAAACAGAACCGCAGAAAGTATCTCTTTTTCCCAAAGAGGCGGTTCTGCTCGACCGATCTCATCCTTTTAGCACTTCTAGAAGCGGTAGCCAAAATGGTAAAATGCAAGGGATTTTTCACGAGCGCTTTGATGATGATTAAAATCAAGCCATGCTCTCCTCACACCCTGACTTTAAATCTGAAGCCCGTTCATTAGCGATCGGAAAACAGTTTAGCCAGCCCTAACCGAAGCTCAACTTTTAATTCAAAGAGTCGAGCCTTCAGAGAGCAATGCCCCATCAAAAGCGTCTCAATTTAGCGAATAAACGACCTTTAAGGAGGAATTATGCGGGCAGTGTTAATGGCTGGTGGTTCCGGAACCCGGCTGCGCCCCCTCACTTGCGATCTACCCAAGCCGATGGTGCCAATTCTCAATCGACCCATCGCCGAACATATTATCAACCTTTTAAAACGCCATCACATTACCGAAGTCATAGCGACTTTACATTATCTGCCCGATGTGATGCGAGACTACTTCCAAGATGGTAGCGACTTTGGCGTACAAATGACCTATGCCGTCGAAGAAGATCAACCACTCGGCACAGCAGGCTGCGTCAAAAACATTGCCGACTTGCTCGACGATACCTTCATCGTCATCAGCGGCGATAGCATCACTGACTTCGACCTCAGTGCTGCCATTGAGTTTCACCGTCAGAAAAAATCCAAAGCCACCCTCATTCTCACCCGCGTTCCCAATCCCGTGGAATTTGGTGTCGTCATTACCGATAAAGAACAGCGCATCTCTCGCTTCCTCGAGAAGCCATCGACCAGCGAAATCTTTTCCGATACGGTCAATACCGGCACTTACATCCTCGAACCCGAAATCCTCCAGTATCTCCCCGAAGCCGAAGAATCGGACTTTTCCAAAGACTTATTCCCGCTCATGCTCGAGCGAGGCGAACCCATGTACGGGTACATTGCCGAAGGATACTGGTGTGATGTCGGCCACCTCGATGCTTATCGAGAAGCACAATACGACGGCTTGCACGGCAAAGTAAAACTCGACTTCGCCTACCCCGAACAATCGCCCGGAATTTGGGTCGGTCAAAACACCTATATCGACCCTGCCGCCAAAATCGAAACCCCTATCCTCATCGGTAGTAACTGTCGTATCGGACCGCGCGCCCGCATTGAAGCAGGAACCGTCATTGGCGATAACGTTACGATTGGAGCCGATGCCGACCTCAAACGTCCCATTGTCATGAACGGCGTTATCGTCGGGGATGAAGTTCAACTGCGCGCCTGTGCCATTTCCCGAGGCGCTCGCGTAGACCGCCGCGCTAATATCCTCGAAGGAGCCGTCGTCGGTCCGCTGTGCAGCGTCGGCGAAGAAGCCCAGATTAGTCCCAATGTTCGCGTCTGGCCGAGCAAGCGTATCGAATCCGGCGCAATCCTGAACATTAACCTGATTTGGGGCGAACAGGCCAAACGTAACCTGTTCGGACAGCAAGGCGTTTCCGGTTTGGCAAATATCGACATTACCCCTGAATTTGCCGTCAAATTAGGCGCGTCCTACGGTTCGACGCTAAAACTCGGGTCGGCAGTAACCGTTTCTCGAGACCAACGTGCCATCTCGCGCATGGTCAGCCGTTCCTTAATTGCAGGGCTGATGTCGTCGGGAATTAACATTCAAAATTTAGAAGCGACGGCGATTCCGCTGGCTCGGACGACAGTGCCGACGCTGCAAGTGTCAGGCGGCATTCACGTCCGCTTGCATCCCGACCGTCCCGACTTTATTTTGATCGAATTTTTTGACGAACAAGGGATTAATATTTCCAAATCCAAGGAAAAGAAAATCGAGGGGGCTTATTTTAAAGAAGATTTGCGGCGCGTTCCCATCGCTGAAATTGGGAATATGGCTTACCCTTCGCAAGTTTTGGAAATCTATAGCACCTGTTTTGAAAAGCACCTCAATAGCGAAAGCATTCGTAACAGTCGCTCTAAGGTTGTTATTGACTATGGCTATGCAGTATCCGGGGCAATTTTACCGATTCTGCTGACAAAGTTTGGTTGCGATGCCGTTGTACTCAACGCCAGTTTGAGCGAACGCGCGCTGTCGAACGAAGAACGGGAAGGATTGCTCAAACAGTTAGGCCAAGTGGTTGAAGCATTGAGGGCGAACTTCGGCGTGCAGGTTTCGGGGAATGGGGAACAGTTAATTTTAGTGGATGAGTCGGGACAGCCGGTTCGCGGCGAACTACTGACGGCGATGATGGTTCATATGATGCTGACTGCTCAGCCCAGAGGAACCGTCGTCGTGCCGGTTCATGCTTCGAGTGCGGTAGAACAAATCGCTCGCCGCCACGATGCTAAGGTGATTCGCACTAAAGCGAATCCGACGGCGCTGATGGAAGCTTCCCAGGATAATCCTAACGTGGTGTTAGGCGGTAGCGGCGATATGGGCTTTATTTTCCCGCAGTTGCACCCCGGTTTCGATGCGATGTTCTGTATCGCGAAGCTGATTGAAATGCTGACGGTGCAGGAGCAATCTTTAGCCCAAGTTCGCAGCGAATTGCCGCGCGTTTGTCACCGAATGTATACCATGCGCTGCCCGTGGACGGTGAAAGGATCGCTGATGCGGCATATGGTGGAAATCCATCCAGCCGAACAGTTGGAACTCATCGATGGGGTAAAGATTGTCAGTTCGCAGGATGATAATTGGGTACTGATTTTACCGGATGCGGGAGAACCGTTAGTTCATATTTACGCCAATAGCGAGGATCGCGATTGGGTCGATGATGCAATTAAGGATTATCGCCAGCGCGTTCAAAACTTCATTGATGGCGAGCAAGGGAGCGAAAGCTGAGGGTTACTCGTTGAGATTAAAATCCGGTTAGATAATCTTTAAATGGAGTTAGTAGGGGCATTCCAATGCAATGCCCCTATTTTTCTTTTTCAGAGCCAATTGTCAAACTCGCGTTTTATATTAAATCCAATTCCGAAAAAACATTCGGATTTTATAGCCTGTTGGGGATAGAGGAAGACCGATAAAAATAGGCAGCCAATAGATAAAGCCCAGAATCGCGATCGCGAGACTAGCTAAAGCAATTTGACGGAAAATATAGCGCCGACTGTGTAATAAAAGCTCGATAAACCAAGCCAGGGCTAAAGTACAAAACACTGAAGCCGCCATGTAGTGATAAATAAAAGTACAGCGCGTCACCTTCAACCAAGGCAACAAGTTCGCACCGAAATTGCACAGTAAATAAACTCCCAGCCAACTCGAAGCCGCGTTGGATTCTTGCCATAATTGACGCTGCCAGAGGCGTTTCAGTATTAAAAACAATAACCCTAAGATCGCAGCAGAAGAGAGCCACCAAAGCGGTGGGTTTCCCATCGCGTGAACGTCGTAGATGACTTTTGCAGAAGCGGGCGGTAACGGGGGAAGTGAAGGAATGGCTTCGCGGGTATCGCGCGCGGTTTGGTAGAGGTAGGCAACGGGTCGCTCCATGATAAACCAGCTATACCAAGGCGAACAGTAGGGGTGAACCTTGGGACCATTGCCGACGGATTGGTGAAAGGATAAGATGCGCTGCTGCATTTCCCAGAAGGAAGGTTTGGGGTTCATCAGCAAGTGAGGAATCCAACTGAGGCAGTAGGTGGCAACGGGAATCACTCCCAAATAGAGGATAAAAGCCAGAGGGGTAAGCTGCTGGAGATTTTGTAGGGGTAGGGGACGGGAAACGGGGGGGGAATCGGCGGGGCGATCGCGCGGTTGTCGGATAAATACGAGAATGAGGTGTAAGAAGGCCACTAGATAAATACCGAGCAAAAAACCCAACCCATTCCATTTAATCGCGGCAGAGAGACCGAAAAATAGACCCGAAAGCAGGAGTTTCGACCAGCGACGGTTTGGCGGTGTGTCGAGGGCGAGAAAGAGCAATAATTGACCGAGCAGCCCAAAAAGCACGAGGTAGATATTATTAAGGGCAAATCTAGACTCCACGAGGAAGAGGCCATCGAGAGCGGCTAGGAGGGCTGCGATCGCGCCGTAACTGCGACGACGAGTTAGACGATAAGCAATTTCCCCAATAACCAAAGGAATAAACGCACCGGTGAGGGCATTGAGCCAGCGATAGCTAAAGGTGGAACGAACCGAACCGAGAAATCCGTTAGTTATCTCGTGCGGAAATGGCATTTTTTCTCCCAGCCAAATTCCCACGGCAATCAGATATTGACTGAGGGGAGGATGGGCATTATAGACAGGTTCGCCTAATAAGTAGCGGTTGGCGAACACGGGGTAATAAACTTCGTCAAAAACTAAGGTATTAAAGAAATCGACGCGCCAAAAGCGAAAAAATAAGGAAAGAAAAAATATGACAAGCAAAGCGAGTTTATAGCCAGATTTGTTCATTCGCCCCTCGATAATTCCATGCTTATTATTGCTTGCTTGCTCTCAATTGGCGACGCTCAACCCCGAATGCACAAATAAATATCTTTGTCAAGGTGTAAGGCAGTAATTCTAAAGTGAATGGGTATGAGAGCTTAAATTACATTTCGGCATTTACGATTTATTCAAAAGAGGTTGTGTTGCTTCAATTACAGTATCGAAGCGAAAATTTTCGACTAAATCCCTTAAAGCTTCAATGAGAGCGTTTTGTTCGGGTGGGATGAGATCGAGTGCTTCGCGCAGTTGTCGCTGGCTGCACTGGGCCGCTGCAAAATGAATCTGTTGGAGCCAAGATTCTGGCATTGAAACAAAATACGTTTGCAGTTGTTGCGCGCTAACCAGATGGGGCGGGCAGTTGGGACGTTTGGTCGCGGGTTCTTCGGCATAGAGATAGTGTGCGTCTAGATAGTGAGCCATTTTTGCAAATAGCTCCTCCTCGCGGAAAGGCTTGCGTAAAAAGTCATCGCAGCCCGCTGCTAAAATCAATTGACGCTCCTCCTCAAAAGCACTGGCCGTGAGTGCCAAAATCTTGGTGGGTGCTGCTGTTTCGCCCGTTCGCTCCTCATTGCGAATTTGGCGCGTCGCATCGTAGCCGTTCATCACGGGCATTCGCACGTCCATCCAAATCAGATGGGGCTGCCAACTGCGCCAAATTGCAAGGGCTTCGCGTCCGTTGGCGGCTTCTTTGACCTCAAAACCGACCGTTTCGAGTAAGCGCACCAGTAACAAGCGATTATCCTGCTGGTCTTCAACGACTAAAATCCGATAATTAGGCTGCTGCGGTGCGAGGGCAATAATTCTCTGGACGGGCAGGGGTGGGGCTAAGTCTATTTCCTCAGCGAGTTCGACTGCAATACTAAACGAGAAGCAACTGCCTCGATTGATTTCACTTTCAACCCGAATTTCGCTTCCCATCAAGCGTGCGAAAGTTTGCGCGATCGATAAACCCAAACCCGTTCCTCTACCGTGTTTCAGACCTGCTTGCGTTTGTCCGAAGGGTTGAAATAATTTACTTAAATCCTCAGCCTCAATACCGATTCCTGTATCGGCAATCTCAAATGTGAGGATGCAGTTTAAAGCAGCCTCGGACGAGCTAACTTCCAACGTTACGCTACCTCTCTCTGTAAACTTAATGCTGTTGCTGAGGAGATTGAGTAAAATTTGACGCAGTTTGCCTTCATCGGCAGCGATATATTGTGGTACGTTGTCCGATCGCTGAAACTGCAATTGCAAGTTTTTGCCCCGCGCTTTAAAGCTGAGCATTTCTTCAAGATTGTCGAGCAGAAAGAAGAGGTCAAAGTTACTCGGTTGAAGGGTAAGTTGTCCGGCTTCGATTTTTGACATTTCCAGCACGTCGTTAATGAGGGTGAGGAGGTGCTGACCGCTGCGATTGACGATTTCGAGATCTTGGCGCTGGCGGGAATCTAAAGCGAGATCGTGTCTGAGTAACTGAGCGAAACCGAGGATGGCGTTTAGGGGGGTGCGCAGTTCGTGGCTCATACGGGCCAGAAATTCGCTTTTAGCGCGGTTAGCAGCATCAGCGGCTTCTTTCGCCGAGCGCAGTTCTGCCGATTGCTGTTGGGTTCGGGCGAGCAGTTCGGCTTGCTGAATGGCAATCCCGAGGTGCGTTCCGATTTGAACGAGCATTTGAATATCGGCTTCTTCCCACTGGCGCAAACTAGAGTATTGGCAGGCAATTAATAGCCCCCAGTTGTTATTCCCCGCCCAAATCGGAGTGCTGATGTAGGATTGGGGGAAGCTCGAGGATGCGAGTTCGTCGGGGGCAGTGAGGGAGATTGGGCAAGAATTCAAGTTTGGGGGCCAGAAGTAACCGGAGCGAACGTCTCGAGAGAATTCTTCACGATCTAGACATTCCCAGGAGGGCTTGTTATTGGGGTCGGGTAAGGGATGCTCGGTTTCGGGGTTGAGGGATTGGGCGACGGTGGTTCCTTCGGTGGCGGAGTTAAATTGGTAGATGAGGACGCGATCGCATTCAATCCCTTGCCGTAGTTCTTCGGTGGTGGCGGCGAAGATACTCTGAATATCTAACGATTGTCGCATTCGACTGACGATTTTCGAGATGGCACGCTCCCGGGCGATGCTATCGCGCAATACTTCTTCGACATGAATGCGCTCGATTTCGGCCCCGGCTCGCGCTGCAAAAATGCGTAAAATCGATTCTTCATCGGGAGCAACAGTTAGGGGTTTTACATCCATCACTGCTAAATGACCGAGCGTTTGACCTTCGGAGTCGAGCAATAGTATCCCCCAGTAGCTTTCAACTCCTAATTCTGTTAAAGCGCTATCGTTGGGAAATAACTCTTGCACGTTGCTGGGGTAGTAGCAAGCGTTTTGGGCATAAACGTTATTGCAGGGAGTATCTGCCAGATTGTACTCGAAGTTGTTGAGGAAGTCGGTTCCATCCCAAAATGCGAGCGTGCGGACTTGCTGGGAACCGGGCTGGACTAATTCGCTGACGAAGGCATAGCGGACTCGCAAGGCGCGAGCGAGAAAGTAGGCGCAGGAGCGAAAAAACTCGCGGCCGGTTTCTGAAGCGGTTCCTTCAACGACGAGCTTGAGGGCTTCTTCGAGTTGTTTGCGTTCGGTGATATCGGTATAGGAACCGACCATGCGAATCGAATTCCCGGCTTCGTCCCAAAAGGCTTGGGCGCGATCGAGAATCCAGCGATAGTGACCGTCTTTGCCGCGCAAGCGATACTCAACGCAGAGATTGGGTGTTAGACCGTCGAGATGGGCTTGACGGGCTTCGACGACGCGAGCGTAGTCTTCGGGATGGACGCTAGCGGTCCATAAACCGGCGAAATATTCAAGCTCGTTGGTGCGGTAGCCGAGAATTTGAGCTAGGCGTTCTGAGAGGATGACTTCGTTGGTTTTGAGGTTCCAATCCCAGATGCCGTCGTTGTTGGCGCGCAGGACGAGTTGCCAGCGCTCTTCACTTTCGCGTAGGGCTTCGGCGATGGACTGGCGATCGCGGATTTCTTGTTGGAGTTGCTGATTTTGTCGGTTGAGGATTTGACGTTGCTGCTTTTCTTGGGCGAGTAAATTGGCTTGAGCGATGGCAATCCCGACTTGGGCAGCAATTGCTTCTATTAGTTCGATTTCCTCTTGCGTCCAATGTCGATAGCGATCGCACTGATGGACGCAGAGTAGTCCGTTGGCTTCGCCTTGATAGGAGGTACGCACCACGAGCATCGATTTGAGATTAAATCCCTGACACAGGAGGTGGCAGCCAACGGAGTCTAAAAGCGGTTCGGTATAGACATCATCGGAGGCGATCGCGCGATCGCTTCCGAGGGCGGTTAAAGCGTGGAGATTGCCTTCTACAGGAATATCCAGTCCCATCATCGATTCGTAATTCCCACTCACGTACTCGGCCATCCAAGGAATCATCGGGGTGGGATGGGCAATATAACTATGAATTAAACAACGACTGGTACTAAAAGCTAAGCCAACTTGATGGGCAGTAACTTCAAAAATTTGTTGGGAATTGAGTTGAGAGCGAATTTCTTCAGTAATTTGTCTCAGCAAGACTGCCCGCTCGTATTGCTGTTTGAGAGCATTCTCAGCCGCAACGCGATCGCTAATATCTAAGATCAAACCATCCCAAACCGTATCGCCGTTGCTAAGACGTTTCGGGCGAGATTCGCAGCGCAACCACTTCGTCGCGCCCGAAGGCGTTTGAATGCGATGTTCCGAACGGAAAGGTTCTAAAGTTTCAGCGGACAGTCGCAGGCTTTCGAGAAAAGCAGGGCGATCTTCGAGATAAATTTGCTCGAATAAGCAATTAATATCCTGCAACGCAACTTCCGGCGAGACTTCATAAATTTCCTGACAGACCGAACTGATATAAGTAATGCGCTGAGTGCCATCCGACCGCATCAAATAACGGTAAATCGCGCCTGGAACGTTTGCAGCCAAGTGCTGAAATCTCGCTTCGCTCTGTCGCAACGCCTCGAGAGATTCGCTTTGGGCCAGAGCAAGGCTGAGTTGGTCTGCGAGTTGTTGCAGCAGGTCGATTTCAAAACTCGACCATTGATGAGGGGCGCGGCACTGATGTACGACCAACCGCCCCCAAAAGCTTTGGTTTTGCCGGATGGGAACGACTAACTTTGCCTTGACTCCCCATTGGTGCAGGCAGTTCCACCAATGGGGAGTCAAGTCGTCTGCCATCCGAGCGATATCGTCGATCGCGATCGCTGCTTCGCGACTCTCGAACAACGCGGCATTATCGCTCCACGACTCGCAGTCGTAAGGTAAAAACTCAATTTTTCTCGGCAGAGGTGAAAAAGGAGGTAAAACGATTTCAGTCACTAACCCGCCGCTGCCATCGGCTTCGAGGCGATATATCGCCACCCGATCGGCGGAGATCATTTTCTGCACGGCGCTGACAGCAGTTTGGACGATCTCTCCAAACTCTAGCGATTGACGCATTTTCAGCGTCAGTTCGGCAAGCAGTTGCGATCGCTGGCTTTGCCGCAACGCTTCTGCCTCGGCTTGCTTGCGTTCGGTGATATCCGTTGCCGTTCCGACGATCTCCCGGGGGCTTCGATTCGGGTTCCAAGTTAACACGGCTTCTCGACTGAGGAAGGTACGCCATTCGCCTCGAGCGTCGCGCAGTCGATACTCTAATTCCAGAACGTCTCCGGCTGAGAGTTCGGCTAAACGCTGGCGGTGTTGCTGGGAAAAGTGATGGTAATCATCGGGGTGCATCCAAGTTTCAAAAACAACGGTTTCTAAGTCTTGAATCGATCGCGACTTATCGCCTAAAACTTTGAGCGCTTCGCTGTTGAGGTACAAACAGCACTGTTGCTGCCAATCGTAGAGGTACAGAAGGTTAGGAGTTGCATCGGCAATCTGTTGGACGAAGTGCTGACTGGCTAAAAGTTGGACGGTACGCTCGCGGACTCGCTCTTCCAAAGCCTCATTGACCTGTTTCAACGCGACCTCAGCCTGCTTGCGCTCGGTAATTTCGGTTGCCGTTCCCAACATTTGTTGGGGAGTGCCTTCCGATACCCTCATGAAGACAGTTTCCCGCGCGAGAAACCATCGCCATCGATCTTCAGCATCCCGAAGTCGGTACTCGACTTCAAGAATTTCCCCGTCAGCGGCAAGGCTGCATTTTTGTAAGTGCGTCTGGACGACGGTTAGATCTTCTGGATGCAAGATTGTCAGCCAAAATGCACGATCGGTCATTTCGCTGCTTTGAGGCGAATAGCCCAGAAATTCGCCAATATCTCGGTTGCAGTAAATTTGAGAGTTTGCTTGCAGGTTGTAGAGGTACAGGAAACTGGGGATAGCGTTGGCAATTTGTTGCAGTAGGTGCTGACTTTTTTGGAGTTCTAGGGTTCGGTCGCCGACGCGGCGCTCGAGATCGGCGTTGAGTGCGATCAGTGCTTCTTCAGCGGCGACGCGATCGCTGATATCTTGTCCGACGGCTTGGAATTCGAGAATTTCGCCGTTCTCGTCGAATAGGGCGCAATTCGTCCACCGCTGCCACCCAAGTTCGCCATTAGCTTGTAAGACAGAATGCTCGTGTACCAGTTCGGGGCGATCGAGCTTTAAGGTTACTAAACTCTCGAGTTGTTTTTCGACCTGGGATCGGGCGGCTTCGGGAATCATATCGATAAATTTTTTCCCGATTAGTGCCTCAGCAGGTTGCTGGAAATAGCGACAGTAAGCACCGTTTACGAAGGTGAGGGTACTATCCTTTTTAAAGCGGCAAACCATTTCAGTTTGAGCATCAACGATGTTCCGGTAAAGCATTTCGCTGCGTCGGAGTGCTTCTCGAGCGGCAACGCGATCGCTGATATCTTCTGCTAGACCGGCAATGCGATAGATTTTACCTTCTGCATCCCTCACGGGAAAGGCACGAGCGCGAAGAGAGCGAATTTCGCCATCAGGACGCACAATTCGGTATTCAATATCGTAATGGGTTCGAGATTTTTGGCGGATGGTCTCGAGAACGCGATCGCGATCTTCAGGATGAATCGCCTCAGTCCAAGTCATCGGTTCGTTCAACAAACTTTCGCACGAGCGCCCCCAAACTCTCTCGTAAGCGGGACTGACGTACAATTTTTGCCTGTTGTCGGGATCGTACAACCAGAAAACCTCGTCGATGTTTTCAGCTAACTGCCGGAATTTTTCTTCGCTATCGCGTAAGGAAGCTTCCATTCCTTGGCGATCGACCCGGAGAATTAAATCTGTCGTGTTTTCAGCAAGCCCGTGAAAGTCTCTTGGCGATCGCGCTTCCGAACTGTTTGCGGCTTCCCCGAGGGTGCGTAAGCGATCTTTTTGGCGCGCGATCCCGCAGGGATCCCCGTAGCGGCGCGCCACGTGCTGCTCGATTCGCGTCCGGACTTCTGGTAAGTGAAAAGGCTGAGAAAAATAGTCATCCCCTAACTCAAATGCTCGCGTTTTTGCCTCCCAACTCTCAACTGCACTGGTACACATGAGAGGCAGCGATCGCGTTAGCGCATGGCTTTTAAAAGCTTGAATCCAGTTTCGAGCGCTTTCCTCTTCGATTCCCTCTAAATCGAGGATGGCTAAATCGGGAGCAAAGCCTGCAATTTTTTCGCTCTCAAACGTTCCAATTTTAAGACGTTCGATGCAACATTGCTGTTCTGCCAGGAGTCGGGCGAACTGTTCTAGAGACCGGGAGCCATTATCGATTGCTAAAATTTTAACGCTCGCCAACCGGACGACCATATCTTGATTTGAAGCTTGTCAAACTTTAAACCCATGATAGCGCAGCTATCTAAGAAAGGTATTTGAGAGAATAAACTACTCGAATTCTTTCCTTCAAACTAAAACTTCGCTAGCTCGCATTCACAGTTCGCCTAAAGCGAAGTTACCATTCCGGAGAAACTAACATAAAATCGACAGCTTTATCGACCTCTAAGGGAGGCGCAAATAAATAACCTTGGGAAAAGTCGCAATCTAGCTCTCGCAGCAATGCCAACTGTTGAGGTGTTTCGATCCCCTCCGCAACCACATCCATTTTCATCGTGCGCGCGATACTAATCATAGCGGGAATTAACCCCAAGCTTTTCGAGTTATTATCGAGTCTTTGCACAAAAGACTTATCAATTTTAAGGGTATCTACGGGGAAAGCGTGAAGATAGCTTAAAGAAGAATAACCCGTCCCAAAATCATCGATACTCAACTGAATTTTTCGAGCGCGCAACTGCTTGAGAATCGTCGATGCAGTTTGAGGATTTTCCATAATTGCACTCTCCGTAATCTCCAGCTTTAAGTTTTTCGGGCTGAGGTGAGTTTTTTCGAGAATGCTATCGATTTTATCAATTAAATTTGGCTGAGCAAATTGACGTGCAGAAAGATTGACGCTAACGGAGATCGAAGCATCGGCAAATCCTCCCTCTTGCCAAGCGCGTAACTGACGGCAAGATTCTTGTAAAACCCAGTAGCCAATCGGCCCAATTAAACTCGTCTCCTCCGCCACGTGAATGAACTCTACTGGGGAGACAAGACCTCGAGTCGGATGCTGCCAGCGCACTAAGGCCTCAAATCCAGCGATTTTTCCAGTGGCTAAGGAAACAATGGGTTGGTAACGCACGATGAATTGCTCGAGGGCGTTTCCTGCAATAGCTGCCCGGAGATCGCGTTCGATCTCGAAAAATTGAATGGCGTTGGCGTGCATTGCTGGCTCGAAAATTTGGTAGCAATCTTTTCCTTGGGCTTTCGCCTGATACATGGCGGTATCGGCATCGCGCAGCATATGCTCGGGTTGTTCGTAGCCGCGATCGCTCAACACAATTCCGATACTAGCACTGATAAAAACGTCGAGACCCAGCACTTCAAAAGGCTGGGCGAACGATTGCAAGAGTCTCTCGGCTACAGCAATCGCATCGGTATAACTCTTAATTCCCGACAGCAGTATTGCAAATTCGTCGCCGCCTAAACGGGCAATGCTATGCTGGGGTTCTAGGCAAGTTTCTAGGCGGCGAGCCGCATCGCAGAGCAGCTTATCGCCGACAGGATGACCGAAGGAATTATTGACGATTTTAAAGCGATCGCAGTCGAGAAACAGTACCGCGAAGCTATAACCTGCTTCTGTTTTCGCACGTTCGAGGGCTGCTTGCAGGTGTTTGAGAAAAAAAATACGATTGGGCAGCCCGGTCAGCGTATCGCGCAGGGCAACTTCCAGCAGGCGCATATGGGCGGCTTCGAGTTGTTGGGTGCGCTCTTCAACTCGACGTTCGAGGGCATTATTCAGTTTGACGACTTCTTGGAGGGCCGCCCTTAAATTGAGTTGGTTTTGGATGCGCGCTAGCACTTCCTCAACTTGAAACGGCTTAGTAATATAATCGACTCCGCCTGCGGTGAAGGCTTGGACTTTATCAAAGGAACTACTCAGCGCGCTTAAAAAAATGATCGGAACCGAGGCGGTTTCCGCAGCAGTTTTCAAGCGCCGACATACTTCATAACCATCGATCCCCGGCATCATAATATCGAGTAAAATCAGATCGGGAACGACAGTGGTTGCCGCTAGCAAGCCCATCTCTCCATTGATGGCAATCCGCACGTCATAGCCTTGTTGGGCTAGCATCGACGATAGGAAACTAAGATTTTCTTGAGTATCATCGACGACCAAAATATCGGCTTTGTATGGATGACGATTCGTGCTATTCATTACGGGTTTTGCCTCGGTCTAAGCACTCGGCTCTATGCGTAAATGGTAACGGGAGTTGGGAACGGAGAATGGGGGATTTCCCAATTTGAATCCTCAACAGCCTCAGCCCGCTCTTCTTCGTGTTTATCGAGAAAATCCCCTTACCTACCAAACTTGGCATAATCGATCCCGATCGCGCAAACAACTTTGGCTCGATTTCCGGCACTTGCGCCTGACTTTAGGGAGGGAGCGAGTAAGAGCTTCTTGAAGGTACGTTTGTTTAAGATACCCATTCAGGCTCTTTTAAGCGAACGATTGAGGCTTTCAGCCGATCGTAAGGTTAATCTTCCCGGTTCTGTCGAACTCGCATTTCCGATCTCTCCGCGTTTTGAGTGCGCTAGCGATCTTATCTGACCTATATTATTCGGAATTATGAAAATTTCCTACCTTTGGAGAATTTAATCGCGGTGTAATGCCATCCTGCTAGAAGGGTAAACGATTTCTGCACAAAGCCTTTAAACTCTGGGATAATGAGGGTTATATCCTATCTACACCTCTTCGGTTCCGAGCGCCACTCTAAAAAGGGCTTGCGGTTCGATTCGGGGAGTAGCTTGGTCTGGAAAATTTTTGCCCTAGTGCGCTATTGTCTTCAATTCGGCGGTCGATATTCAAAACTTATGAAGTTCGTGTTGTTATTAGCAGTAACATTTGCAGCATTCTCGGTCGATCTTCAGGTTGCCCCAAAGGTATTAGGGGAAACAACTTCGAGCGGCAGCGAGATAACGGCTAGCGCTCTGGAAGCGAACGAAGCCTTCGGTGAAGGTTATGAAGTTGGCTACCGCATGGGTTTAAACAGAGGATTCGAGTCGCGATCGGCCAACACCGACTATTTGCCGGAAATTCTCGGCATTGGGGGAGAATTTGGCGATGAAATCGACCGGCGAGCCTCAGCAGGATTTCAGGCGGGATTTCAGGCGGGATTTCACGAAGGTTATTATGCCCGCGATGCTAATACCTCCCGGGCAGAAATCGAACGTTTTAACGACGGTTACAGTCGGGGATACGAGCGGGGGTTTGAGGACGCATTACTCTGCCGCCAAGTGCGCGACTGTGCTTATGCTCCAAAACCAGTTCCAGACCGACTGAATGACGCTCAATACCAGAGTGGCTATCAGTTAGGTTATTGGCAAGCTTTTGAGAAAGGGTGGACGAGCGACAGCAATGCAGGTCGCTTTTAAGCCCCGGTTCTCCAATTGCCAATTTTCGATGCACCAGGGAAGATTCGACGCTCTGGTGCTATTGTTGATGGGCAACAATTGTGTATAATGACGAGCGAGTTTGCTAACTCGCAACAAGCTTTTTTTCCATAACCCGAACCTGAATGGAGTCTGCCATCGCCCAGCGTTCGCAGGAACCCTCTTTTAGGAGCAGGACGGAATTGGCAACCCCAATTATTGCGAAAGTAAAATTCTTATGGCGGTTGGGGAAGTCTCAGAATTCAATAGCGCGATTGAAGAGCGATGAGCCAAGCTGGAATCTTTGATTTACCGAACCGCGAAGACTCGACTTCTGCCGAAGTTCCGGCTCTCGAGCCAGAGAGTTCCGAGCTTCCCCAAACTGCCGAAGTTCCGGCGGTCGAGCGCTTCGAGCAGCGTATCGCGCCGGAGGGTGCGTCGGCCAGCGCGATTCCGGAACGATTTCCTCGCTTGAAAGAAGCGGACTGGTTTTCTTTGGCTCGGAAACTACGCCAGCGCAATCGCGATTTGTTAAAGAAGGTCGCAGAATTGGAACAGTTAGTGGCAACGGCTCGGGAAGGCTTACAGGTGGAAGTAACGCGATCGCGCAGCGTCGAAACCCTCAGTCGCCAGCACGCGATCGAATTAGAAGCCGCCCGCACTAAAATTAGCCTCCTTTACGGCGAACTCGAAGCCTCTCAGCACGCCGAGCGAGAACGGACTCGCAGCGTCGAACAGCTTTCGCAGCAGTTGGAAACAGCCAGCGATCGCATCGCCGCCCTCGAACGAGACTGCGCCCTTCTCCAGCAGCGCTGCAACGAGCAATCTTATCGCGTGGAAACCGCAGAACAACGCAGTCGCGAACTTGCTGCTCGCTTGGAATGCCAGCAACACCGCACGTTACAATTTAAAGCGGCTCTGGATAAGTGTTTGGAGCGGGGTTTGCCGGAATTTCTTTTCGAGTCTGAAAGTCCGAATCCTTCGTCCCCCGAAGCGAGCGAGGAAATAACGGAGGAGTTTACACCGCTGAAAACTCAGCCGATTCAGCCTTGGTCGGCTCGGGGCGAACAGGTTGTAGAATTCTCTGATAATTTACCCGATTGGGGCGGTTCGGTGCCGAGTGAAGAACCCCCTTCCGCGCCGTTAACCCTGTTTGAAATGCGATCGCTTGAGGATTCTGAAGAACTCCCCGAAAGCGACGAACCCGACGAAGAAGCGATCGACTCTAAGGTTGAGGAAGAACCCGTAGTAGGTTCTTGTTTAGCAACTTTTGAGTCGATTGAATGGGAAGTCGAACCGAGCGAGAGCGATGGCTTTGATGCTATCTTTGAAACTCTTGAGGAGCGATCGCAACTGCCGGTTGAGTCCGAGGAGTTATCAGAATCAGAAGATCCCTCCGAAATCGATGACGAAGCAGAACGACTTTCCGCCTTCTCCTTAGAACGGACGTTTGAAGTCATAACCCCAGCACAATCTAACTTTCCCGCTCCTCTAGTCTATCCCCACCGTCGGGAGAGAAAACATCGATCTTTAGCGACAATTGAATTACCGAATTTTCGCCACTAATGAGCGTCACCCTCCCTATAACTTTGGAATAGAAGCAGGAAGGCTAACCAGAGGTGCTGCTTTGGGTTAATGGATTGTTCAAGAAGAAGCAGCACTTGCCAGTTGGCGAGATTCTTGCCGAACTTGTCCGTCCATTACTGCTCGCTGCAAGCGCATAAAAGCCCGTAAGTCTTCTAGACCGTATTCCGTATGCTGTAGAAGCACTCGCAAGCGCGCTTCTGCTTCTTGGGTCAGACACCCTGTCGTCAACGCCTGTTGAACGATATCGCGAATGGAAATCATAGGTATGGGATGTTGATGTATCTATCTCAATCTTTAAAGTTTTGATGGAGTTATAATGATGCAACTCAGATCAAAACAAGCATTGAATCCCTACGATTGTTAATACAGCCAAAATTCTTCCCTAGAATATAAGCCCGATCGTACAGCCCCGTTGATGGACAGTCTTGCTTGAATTTGGATGGCTTATATATAGGCTCCCTCTCCCCGATTGAGACTCTACAGGGAATAAAGGAAAACGGTTGACGCACGCAGGGCTAGGTGTTCGATCTCAGTTACGGATTCCTACAAATCTCTACCCAGTGAGAATTTAGAACGATCTCATCTTTGATAAGATCGCGATTGGAGCTTGGCTTCGCCTTCGGCTGGGAAAAGGCAATCGCTTTTCATCGGGAATCTCTAGTGTCCGGAACATTTAATAAAACTCTATATTATCCTAAACTTTCCCAATTTGTCGCTTTTTTTTGCCAATGAGACAAGATTAAGTTTAAAAACTAGCTGAATTAAGGCTTAGAACCCTGCTAGCGTCCAGCTTGTTGCCCGCTTCGTGCTAGCTTCACTTTTTTTCCCAGCCGGAAACATAACCCTTCAAAATCCTATCTCTCAATAATTTTACTGAGTTAGAAGCGATTGTTAGAGTTGTCCTAACTGGCGAAAACGCGATCGCCATACCTTCCTCTTGACAAACAAGTATTATGTATGTAGCATAAAAGTAGTGCTTTAGTTAGGAGGTCTTCGCGATGTTCAAAAAACAGAATTTTGTGACGGTCAAGTCATTCTCCCTCTTAGATTTTTCTTTACCGAACAAAATTGCAACAAAACTCAAACATGAGCGAACATCGACTGGATAGAATTATCATCGAACGGCCTCGCGGTGGAAGGCGAATTAGTTCGACTCGCATCACAGGCTATCAAAAAGAATTAGCCCGAATTACGGCGGTCGCCAGCGAAGAGGGTTTGCTACAACCCTACCTCATAAAAACTCGAAATCGCACCAAATACTTTTCCGACCATCTCGCTCCCCTGCGACGTTTTCTGAATTCTAAAGTTGGCAAACCGTGGGATTTAGTCTATAGCGAATTGTGTCATAAGCTGGATATTACAACCCTTTCCGGACAGCATATTCTCTCGCACTTGTGGGATTTCGTAGAACGTTACGTTATTTTCATTGACGGCGTTCTCTACGCTCGTCATCGTCAAAACTATCCCTTAGTACGCGGGCAAGGACAGTGGAGAAATCGATTTTATATTCACCCAGAAACGGGTGTTTTATGTCTGATTCCGATCGCGCCACAAGAGCGTCTTCAACTTGTCGATGATTGGCTTTGGGAAGGGAGCGATCGCTGCTATCGCCAGATCGAGGGAATTTGGTACTTTGTAACCTTTAGCAGTGCGCCGATAAAAGGCAAAATTATCGATCTTCTCCTGCAATCGGAACTGACCTACTCTACGGCTCAGCAAGAATACGGACGGCCGATTTATGCCTGCCACAAACGTCATGCGACTAAAAAAGAAATTCGCACGATTCGGCAGAAATTAAAAGCCAGACTTAAAAGCCGTAAAAAGGCAAGTTAAACCCCTAAATAGCGCGATGTAAAACGATTCGCCGCGCCCCAACTTCAAAAGCTTACATCCAACGGCTGCGTTCGTTTAAACGGTTAAGTAAAGACTCCCAAACTCGCATCGGGAATGGGGGATTGATGCCCCTACGCAACAAGATTTAACGCTTTTGTTCTAACTCGCGCGGGCTTCTTCCCTCGAACACATCGAGCTAATTACCATCCACTTTCATGATTTTTCAACTGATGTAACCCAAGGAGTTTATTTCTCATGGTACGCGCTACCTTTGAACTGACTAAACCTCACGTGAATATTGGCACCATCGGCCATGTAGACCACGGTAAAACGACGCTGACAGCCGCGATTACAATGGCATTAGCAGCGATCGGTCGGGCAGAAGCAAAGCGGTATGATGAGATCGATGCAGCACCCGAAGAAAAAGAACGCGGCATTACTATTAATACAGCCCATGTCGAGTACGAAACTGCCAATCGTCATTACGCACACATCGACTGTCCCGGACACGCGGACTACGTGAAAAATATGATTTCCGGGGCAGCACAGATGGACGGCGCGATTTTGCTGGTTTCTGCTGCTGATGGCCCAATGCCGCAAACGCACGAACATTTGCTTCTTGCCAAGCAGGTTGGCGTTCCTTACCTAGTCGTTTTCCTCAACAAGCAGGATTTGGTGGAGGACGAAGAATGGTTGGAACTGGTGGAGTTGGAGATGCGCGAACTGCTGGATGCTTACGACTTCTCTGGCGCGGAAACTCCCATTCTTGCCGGTTCTGCGTTCAAGGCGCTGCAAGCGCTGGTGGCGAACCCCAAGCTGCAACGAGGCGAAAATAGTTGGGTGGATGGCATCTATGCGTTGATGGATGCTATAGATGCTTACATTCCCACGCCGGAACGCGAAATCGATAAGCCGTTTTTGATGGCAGTGGAGGACGTATTCTCGATCGCGGGACGCGGAACCGTGGCGACGGGTAAAATCGAGCGGGGGACGCTGAAACCGAACGATAAAGTCGAAATTATCGGCTCGAGCGGTTCTCGCGAAGCGGTGGTGACGGACATCGAAATGTTCCAAAAAACCGTGGCAGTCGCACCAGCGGGATTCAATGTCGGCGTGCTGTTGCGGGGGATTCGGAGTAACGAAATCGATCGCGGTATGATGCTGGCGGCTCCCGGCGCGATCGCACCCCATACCCAGTTTATCGCCCGAACGTACATTTTAACCGCCAAAGAAGGCGGCCGTCACAAGCCACTATTTCCCGGCTATCGCCCTCAATTCTACCTTCGTACTGCTGATGTTACCGGAACCATTCGTTCGCTGATGTCGCAAGCAGGGGACGTTGTAGAAATGGTCAAACCGGGAGATTGCGCGGATATGACAGTAGAGTTGCACCAAGCAATCGCTATCGAACCGGGAATGCGCTTTGCCATTCGCGAAGGCGGACGAACCATCGGCGCGGGAATCGTCTCGCAGATTGTCGCCTAATTTCAACCGCGAAAAAGTGAGTGAGGGGCTGTTATAAACAACAGTCTCTCATTTCAATCGCGAAAAAGTGAGTGAGGGACGTTGCAATTAACAGTCCCTCTTCACCCTTTTAAATTGGTAGTAAGATTGGGATCGTTACGTTAAAGCGCCTGCCGACTCGAAAATGACCAATCGAGATTTTCCCTCCTCTACCGCCGAATCAAAACCGTTACTCCCCAAAATTAACCTCTTTACCATGTTCCGTTTGGGACTGTTCCAAATGGGGTTGGGGATTATGTCTCTCCTGACTTTAGGCGTTCTCAACCGGATTGCGATTGACGAGTTAGCCGTGCTGCCTTTCCTGGTTGCAGGCGCGATCGCTATGCACCAATTCGTCTCTCCGGCGCGCGTATGGTTCGGGCAGATGTCAGATGCAAAACCGATTTTGGGCGGGCATCGTACCGGCTATGTTTGGCTGGGTGCTGCCTTATTCACGACCTTATCCTTTGTCGCACTGCAAGGCGTATGGCAAGTCGGATATAGCTTACAAGCAACGGGTTGGAGCGCGCAAACTTACGGATGGGTAGGGGTACTCGCTTTTATTTTCGCGCTGTACGGTTTGGCGCTGAGTGCTAGTTCTACGCCTTTTGCGGCTTTGCTTGTCGATGTTTCCGATGAAGATAACCGATCGCAACTCGTGGGTGTAGTCTGGTCGATGTTGATGGTGGGGATTGTCATCGGTGCGATTGTCAGCGGTACACTGCTTCAACAACCGGAAATCTGCGGCGCGGCGATTATTTCTTACGACCCGACGCAAACGGGTAAAGTAGCAGATATTCCAACTTTACAAGCGAAAATTAACCCCGTCTTTACTTTAATGCCCGCGATCGTTTTTGGACTTTGTTTGCTGGCAACTTTTGGCGTAGAAAAGCGCTATTCTCGTTATACCTCCCGCTCTTCTATTGTCGCTCGCGAAGACCAAATCACGCTCGGACGAGCCTTGCGCGTTCTCACTGCCAGCCGACAAACGGGGTTATTCTTCGGATTTCTCCTGATTTTAACCATCAGTATTTTCATGCAGGATTCGATCTTAGAACCCTACGGCGGCGAAGTGTTTGGGATGTGTATCGCGGAAACGACAAAACTCAACGTTCCCTTTGGAATGGGGACATTAATCGGGATTTCTAGTACCGGATTTTTGCTGCTGCCGCGTTTGGGAAAAAAGAAAACGACGAAAATCGGCTGTTTGGCAGCGGCGGTTTGTTTTGGCTTAATTATTATGGCGGGTTTTGCCCGGAATCCCGGTTTGTTGAAAACAGGTTTATTCTTATTCGGACTCTCTTCGGGGATGATTACGGCGGGGGCTACCAGTTTGATGCTAGATTTAACCGCAGCAGAAACGGCAGGAACGTTTATTGGGGCATGGGGTTTGGCGCAGGCAATGGCGCGCGGACTAGCGACGCTTCTCGGCGGTTTGGTATTGAATCTCGGTAAGGTTGCGTTTGATTCGCCGGTACTGGCTTACAGTAGCGTCTTCTTCCTGCAAGCGGTTGGTATGATCGTTGCGATTTGGGCTTTAAGTTTTGTGAATATCCGCGAGTTTCAGGAAAATGCGAAGGCTGCGATCGCGGCAGTAATGGAAGGAGAGTTAGATTAAGCTGAAGGAGGCAGAATTTCGCTTAAAGCAATCTCGCTCTGGGGAAAGGCAAGGGGAGCAACTCGATTGGGTTCGGAAATGATAAGATGGCGCGTATAACCCGTTGGCGTTGGCTCGCGGAAAATATGGAGTTGGCGGTTGCGGACATCGAGAACCCAATAGTCAGAAATTCCGGCGCGGGCGTAGAGTTTATCTTTAATTTCGCAGTCGGTTTTTAAGGTCGAATCGGCAACTTCGACGATTAGATAAATGTCCTCCGGACGAGGATGGGTTTCGCTGTAGTCTAAAATCGTGCCGCGCGCGACGACTAAATCGGGTTCGGGTTCGGAGAAAAGGATAGCTTGACAAAATAAGACTAAAGTGCATTGCCTAATTTTGACTTCGAGGTTTGGGTTTAAACCAGAAATGACAATGCTCGCCCTTACATCCGCCAATTTTTACTTAAAACACGCGCAGAACGCTAGCAATACTAATATTATCGCCGCTTTCGGCTTTGATTTTCTCGATCGCTTGCCGGAAGTTCCCTTCGCGCACGTTGTGAGTAACGACGACAATTTCGGCTAAATCCCCTTGGAACCCAATCTGAACGACGGATTCGAGACTGACATCATTTTGACCGAAGTAAGTGCCTAAATGTCCGATTACGCCGGGTCGATCGCCGCAAAGAAAGCGAGCATAGAAACGGGTAACGAGTTCTGAAAGCGGGGCGACGCTATGGTACTCCTGATGGGAACAGCCCAGTAGCGGATTGAGGGAACCCGCAGTCTGACAGCTTTTGAGAATGCCGACGATGCAGAGAATATCGGAAACAACGGCGCTAGCGGTCGGCCCAGAACCCGCACCGGGGCCAAAGAACATCACTTGTCCGATAGGTTCGCCTTCAATAAGGATAGCGTTATAAGCGCCGTTAACGCTGGCGAGGGGATGGTCTTTGGGGACGAGGGTCGGATGAACGCGCACTTGCAAAGCAATTTCGGGTTCGCTCTGGATTTGTTGCGCGATCGCCAGTAATTTAATCCCAAAGCCCAATTTATCGGCGTAGGAGATATCGGCGGCGCTGACTTGACGAATGCCTTCGCAGTGAATGTCTTCGCGCTTGATGCGCCCGCCAAAGGCAAGGGAAGCGAGGATAGCTATTTTATCGGCCGCATCAAGTCCATCTACGTCTGCGGTCGGATCCGCTTCGGCGTAGCCAAGTTTTTGGGCTTCGGCGAGGACATCAGCGAAATCGGCTCCCGCCTGCGTCATCTGCGTGAGAATATAGTTCGTCGTACCGTTGACAATTCCCGTCACGCGGGCGATGCGGTTAGCACCGAGGGACTCTTTCAGGGGCTTGATGATGGGAATACCGCCGCCGACGGCAGCTTCTTGCATCACATAAACGCCCGCTCGATTGGCAGCAGTGTAGATTTCGTCGCCGTAGCGGGCGATGACGGCTTTGTTGGCAGTGACGACGTGCTTTCCGGCAGCAATGGCTTTAAGAATCAGCGATCGCGCCGGTTCCAGCCCGCCGATTAATTCAACCACAATCTCGATTTCTGGGTCGGTTGCGATCGCTTCTAAATCTGTAGTTATCAGTTCCGATGGAATTGGCACGCTTCTGGGTTTATCGAGCGATCGCACGCCCACGCGCGCAATTTCTACCTCTTGCACCAGCGGATAGCGTCCTTCCGGGTTCAACAAAATTTCCGCCGTTCCCGTTCCTACCGTTCCCAATCCGAGCAAACCGACTTTAAACGTCACAATTTCAACGACAATCTCTACTTCTTCGCTTAGTGTAGCTCGAATCGGGGACGGGCAGCGAGTCCGAATCCGATCGCTCCCCTCCAGTCTGTTAAACTTAACATCAAAGCTATTCGAGTGCTGTCTAGACTGTGAACCCGACCCCCACGAGATCGCTCTCAGACGATCTTCGCGAAGCTGCGATCGCCTGCCGTCAATCCACCCTAGCTTTATATGAAGGCATCGATGCGACGACCTTCTGCCAGCAAGCCCATCCTGAATTTAGTCCGGTCGGATGGCATTTAGGGCATATTGCCTTTATCGAAGCCTGTTGGATTCTCGAGGGCTGCGCCGGACAAACACCCTTATTTCCGCAATATCGAAAGCTATTCGCCGCCGATGCCTTACCCAAAGCGCAACGCCAGAATTTACCGGATTTACCCATTATTTTGGACTATCTCCACACCGTCCGAAGCCGCGTTCTAGACTACTTAGAAACCGCAGCCATCGTCCCGGAAGAACGCCTCTGGCGCTGGTTAATCCAACACGAAAGCCAGCACGCAGAGATTATCACCTTTATCCTACAGTTACATCGCACTCGAAAAGCCGATCTTCCTGCACCTCCGGTTTCCCGTTCCGCTGTTGTTACTGAAACCATTGCGATTCCCGCCGGAGAATTCAATCTCGGCTGGGACGCGATCGAAGCCCAAGATCACGAACGTCCCTCTCGGCGGCTGCATTTGGATAGCTTTGAGATCGATCGCTATCCGGTTACTTGCGCCCAATATTGGTATTTTATCGAAGCGGGCGGCTATCGAGAGCGAAAATGGTGGTCGGAGGCAGGCTGGCAGTGGTTGCAAGCCAATCCCGTCGATCGCCCATTATACGCAGCCGATGGCGACGATTGCCCCGTCTGCGGCGTGAGTGCTTACGAAGCAGAAGCTTATGCTAACTTCGTCGGCAAGCGCTTACCCACGGAGGCAGAATGGGAAAAAGCAGCGAGTTGGGATGCGGCGCTTAGCAAAAAATCACCCTATCCGTGGGGAACTGCCCCGCCGGATGCCGGTACGTGCAACCATAACGGTCGAAGCGGACGTACCACTCCCGTCAGCGCCTACCCTCAAGGCAAAAGTCCCTACGGTTGCGAAGATATGTTAGGTAATGTGTGGGAGTGGACGGCTTCCACGTTTGCCGGTTATACAGGATTTAAGTTTTATCCCTATCGAGGTTATTCGGAAGTTTACTTCGATGGAGAACACCGCGTTCTGCGCGGCGGCAGTTGGGCAACGCGACCTTGGGCTTTGCGGTCGAGTTTTCGCAATTGGTATCATCCCAGCGTGCGGCAGATTTTAGCGGGGTTTCGTTGCGCCCGATAAGCTTATAAAGTTATACATTAGAATTGACAATGGATAATTGATAATGGACAAAGTTCGTACAAATTAATTGCTCTTTATATTGTCCATTATCCAAGACGTTATCCATTGTCAATTATCCATTACCCAAGACGTTATCCATTATCCAAAACGTTATCCATTGTCCATTGTCAATTATCCATTACCCAAGACGTTATCCATTGTCCATTGTCAATTATCCATTACCCAAGACGTTATCCATTGTCAATTGTCAATTATCAATTATCAATTATTCCTTCCCCCCTTAGCAATTTCAAATCCAGCAGGGTAGACTAGCTAGGTGTAGTTTGAACCTACTTGGCTATGTCTAATCGCCTTGCACAATCTCAAAGTCTTTATTTGCGCAAACACGCTGAGAACCCCATTGACTGGTGGCCTTGGTGCGAAGAAGCCTTAGCCAAGGCGGATGCAGAAAATAAGCCCATTTTTCTATCGGTTGGGTATTCGAGTTGTCACTGGTGTACGGTGATGGAAGGAGAGGCTTTTTCCGATCGCGCGATCGCCGACTACCTCAACGCCCACTTTGTGCCGGTTAAACTCGATCGCGAAGAACGCCCCGATCTCGACAGCATCTATATGCAAGCCCTACAAGCCATGACGGGGCAGGGCGGTTGGCCTCTCAATATCTTTCTGACTCCTGGCGATCTCGTCCCCTTTTACGGCGGCACTTACTTTCCCATCGAACCGCGTTACAGCCGTCCGGGATTTTTAAAAGTGCTGCAAGCCGTGCAACAATTTTACAAAGTCGAAACCGAAAAGTTACAAAACTTTAAACGCGAGATCCTCAGTACCTTAGAGCGCGGAGTTCATCTATCTCCTTTAACCGATGCTCCCAGCGATCGCCTCCTGCTGCAAGGCATCGAAACCAGCACGCAAATTGTCGGACGCAAAGAGTACGGCAGTCCGTGCTTCCCGATGATGCCCTACAGTTTTCTCGTCCTTGAAGGCAGTCGCTTTGGCATCCGTTCCCCCTACGGCGATGCCAAACAAGTTGCCCGACAGCGCGGTGACGATCTCGCTCTCGGCGGGATTTACGACCATGTAGCGGGCGGATTTCACCGCTATACGGTCGATTCCAATTGGACGATCCCGCATTTTGAAAAAATGCTCTACGATAACGGTCAAATTCTTGAATATTTGTCGAATTTGTGGAGTTACGGCTTTAAGGAGCCTTTTTACGAACGCGCGATCGCGGGAACCATCGAATGGCTGACGCGAGAGATGACCTCAGCCCGAGGCAGTTTCTATGCCGCCCAAGATGCCGATAACTTCCCCACTCCAGAAGCCAGCGAACCGGAAGAAGGCAATTTCTATCTCTGGCCCTACCGCATCATGGAAGGTTTAATGACGGAGTTGGAATTTAAGGGGTTGCAGACCGCATTTAGTTTGAGTCCAGAAGGCAATTTTGAAGGTCAGAACGTCCTCCAAAGACAGCAAAAGTCAAAATTAACCAAAAAGCAGGAGAATGCCCTCGGAAAGCTGTTTAAATTGCGATATGGAGATAGCCGAGAAGCCCTAGTTCGGTTTCCACCAGCGCGCAATAATGCAGAAGCCAAACAGGGGCATTGGAAAGGTAGAATTCCCCCCGTAACTGATGTGAAAGCGATCGTCGCCTGGAATGGTTTAGCGATCTCCGGAATCGCTCGGGCAGCCGTAGCCCTCGATTGCGTTTCTTGGCTCAACCTCGCCGCCAAAGCAACCAATAGTATCCTCGAAGCGCAACGGGTTAACGGACAATTCTACCGCCTCAACTACGAAGGCAAAATCGCGGTTCCCGCCCAATCGGAAGATTATGCCTTTTTCATTAAAGCCTTACTCGATATTCAACAAGCCAGTGCAGTGCTAGGGAGTAAAAGTTACCCCTGGTTAGAACGAGCCATCAGCTTGCAAGCTGAATTTGATGAATTGCTCTGGAGCGAGGAAATGGGAGGCTATTACAATACCGCTAAAGAAGCAAGTCGCGACCTGTTAATTAGAGAACGCAGCTATATCGATAATGCTACGCCCTCAGCCAATGGTATCGCGATCGCGAATTTAGTTCGCCTCGCCTTGCTTCTCGATAAACAGCAATATCGCGAGCGAGCCGGACGCGGGTTGCAAGCCTTCAGCAGCATTATGCAGCAATCGCCCCAAGCTTGCCCGAGCTTATTTTCTGCCCTTGACTGGTATCTTAACGGAACGCTCGTTCGTGCCAGCGCTGAAGACATAAAATGGTTGGCGGCTGAGTATTTTCCCAGAACTACTTACCAAGTCAGTGCGGAACTGCCTGAAGGCGAGATAGCGATTGTTTGTCGCGGCGAAGCGTGCTTACAACCGATCGAGTCTCGCGAAGCGTTAATACAATTATTAAAATCAAGTTAATCGAACTCGAAAGAATCCTGCGCCCGCGCGCGAGAAAATATTAACCTATCCATCCACAATCGTCTGCGCGTCGGGATTCCAGTCATCCTCAACCGCAACGGTAGGTGCTTCGGCAATAGAGTTGCCAATTTTGGCAACCAGCGCATCCTCAGCCAGGGTGGCTGCGTCCGGATCGATTTTGCTCGGTCTGGCGTGCTGAACGTTTTCAGATTCTACCTTTTCCCAGGGCTGAGTTTCCCACTCGCTGGGCAGTACAGGTTCTCCTTCCGCCACTTGGATGTGTAGCGTTGAGTCCATCTCCAAAAAGTTCGCTGCGCCGGAATCGAGTAAGTCGCCATTGCGAAAGTTGTTCGCCAGAGATTGGCTGTACTCTTGAAAAGCGTCCCAGGAAAAAAATGCTCCTTGCTGGCGGGCGAGTTGGCGCTGTTCTTCTTCGAGTTTGGCACCAAACAAGCAAGCATTAGCAAGGTTAGCGCGATCGAGGTTTGCACCTAACAGATTCACCTGGGAAAGATTCGCTCCTTCTAAATTGGCTCGCGCCAGATTGCAATTGTGGAGATCCGCTCCGGCTAAACTCGCCCAGGAGAGATTCGCTCCCGAGAGGTTGGCTGAGACGAGATTCGCTCGATAGAGTTCGGCGATCGATAGATTGGCCCCCGCGAAGTTACTTTGGGGGAGCATAATCCGATGCAAGCGAGCGCCGACTAATTGAAGTTGGCTCAAACCTTGGCGCGCCCGCTCGAAAAAGCAGGTGGGAGAGAGAACAGCAGAACGCGCGATCGCGCTGGCAAAGCGATCGGCATCAAATCCTTGGGGCTGGTTGGGGTTGCCGCAAGGCCAAAACGGTACGCTAGTGGCGCGGGACAGAGAACACAGCAGCAGAAAAACGTTCAAACCAACAGCGGCATCGATCTGCAAGACATTGAGTGAATTTCCGAGCGCTTGCAAGCGGCCATAGGCTTCATGGGCAATGCCTTCATCAACCCAGCGTCCCTGACAGTGGGAGCGATAAAAGCGTTCGAGGCGATCGCACAAACCGATTAGCGAAAACTCCTTACTGCGCTTTTCCTCACGGCACAGCGATTCGACCAAAAGTTCTTCGAGTTCCATCGATAAGAGTCCGTAACCGAGTAGTTCGTAAAGATGGCGAGCGACATCCAAGGCTGAGGCAACCTCAAACGCGACTTCGCCGTAGCGATCGCGCTTTGACCGAACTAAGGCTTGTAAATTACGCGCGATCGCACCTGCGGCTAGAGATGTCCCCAAACTGAGGTGAGAGAAAGTAATCCGGCTGGGTCCTTGCGGAACCAGAAAACGATGATCCCAAATGCCACTGCTCGAGTAACTGCGCTCCGCGCTCCAAATTCCATCTCGATATTCTGCCGACGGCGGAGTCGATCGCGAAAAAAACATTGGGGGTAGGGGTAAACCCAGCGATGGCAAAGTCGTCAGTTTCGCCTTATCCTCCGTTCCGTCCGAGTCAATTTTCCAGGCTCCAGTGTGCCAGAGGGTGAGAGCAAACTGCTGAATCGATTCGCGTGCTTCTCGTAACGGTCTGCCAGCCAAAAGTGACGCGATCGCGTCCGCCCCGCGATTGGCATGAGCCATACCCTCCCGTACTCCTTCCGGCAGAAATTTCCGCCCGCGCGACTCTCCCAGCAACCAGCGGGTAAGCCGTTCGTAGACTTCAAACTTAAATTGCGGCAGCGACATCTCAAACAGTTCCCCATCGAGCAAACCATCGCGGTGCAAGATTCCCAATAAATAAAGCATTAAGGGCTGATGGACTAGCCGCGCCAACTGGGAATTGGGAAAGCGTTTGCCGAACAAACCGAGCGATCGCAAAAAAGTAAAATAACGATGGGAAATTTGCTTCGATTGCAACTTCGACCACTGAACGAACCATTGCTGTAAAGCGCCTCGATCCATCGGTTGAATCGAAAGGCGTTGGAGTTGGGCTTGTAGGGGAAAAAAGCTTCCGACCCGATAGCGGCGACTCAACCCCTCAAAAAAATTCGGGCTGCCGGTCAACAAAATCTTATGTTTGAGAGGGGGCTGACTGCTGAGGCATTGAGCGTGAAACTGCATCACTTGGTCCACTAAAGTATGGTGGTGGCGCAATTTGTACGGCGAGGGGGGCAGTTCGTCCAGTCCATCTAAAATTAACAATAAAGGCGGCGACTGAGGAGATAGCCACCCATCTGCTTCTGAAAAGCGTCCTTGAGGCAGCAAGCTTTCCAGAGTTTGTTCCAAGGTTTCGCCCAGTTCTACCTCGCCCAAACGAATCACAATCGGCATCCACTCCGGATAGCGCTCGCGGGCGATTCGACTGGCGAAGATTTGACAAAAACTCGATTTGCCACCGCCGGACTCCGCTTCAATCGCGGCGAGACTCTGAGTGTCTTGTAGTTGCGCGATCGCCCATTCATATAAATCAATGCGGTTTTCCTCAGATGCCTCGCCCTCCCAGGAGAGGGCAGCATCTACCAATACGGGAACACCTTTGAGAGGAACGTATAAATCTTGCAAAGAGAAGGTTGCGCCGAACATCGGTTCGCTTAACATTCTCATCAATTGCGCGCGGTAGCGTTCGCGTTCGAGGTCGATTGTCCAATCCGGTAGCTCGCTCTCGGGATCTCCATCGCCAACGAGCGGTATGCCCAGACCTACAAACTTCTGCAATTGGGCAAGCGGGATGGCATTTTCCGCAATTACCGCCAGTAAATGCCCGGGTAGTCCGTCCGTTAAGCGTTGGGCGATTAGTTGCGCTTCCGTTTCCTCTGCTCCATTCGTCACTAGCCACCCGATCGTCAACTTATTCATTTGCTGCACTAACAGCGAATCTCCCACCTCTACTAGCGCTTGTTCGGCTTGACTATCGCTGAGGCGGCCGGGACGCAGCGTTTGTAACAATCCTTGTAAATAAGGATCGCTAAAAGGGCGGGCAGTCTCCTCGCCGACGGGAACATTAGCGCGATGAATCCACGGTCGTCGCAGGCGCGCCTCTTGCTCTAAAATCTCCTGCAACGCATTGAGGTAGGCGATTTGAAAGGTCAACCACGTTCCTTCCGAGCGTTTGAGCGTTTTTTTGCGGCTGGCGAGGCGCAGCAAACTGACGGTTAGTTGGGCGATGGGCTTGGCGACTCGAACGCTCGCTCGCAAAGGTAATTCCAAAACATCCGCGACCGAACAAATATCGAAAGGGGTGAGGCTTTTGAGTTCCATTTCTTGGAGCGCGCGAAATGCTACCCCCGAAACTTCCACACCCGGACTCAAAAGATTGTCGAGGTCGATTTGGCGATCTACCAGCCATTGCCGAATATTGAAGCTCATTTCATTATTTTTGAGGAAAACTTGGTCGCTAAAGCCGAACTTGTCCTCCGAAGACACCTATCGGATCGAGCGGTTCGACCTGTAAAAGCCGATCGCTTCCTAAAAACATTGACTTGGAGAGACATATAGAGAAAAATAATCGAATTAAATCTCTTAAGAGAATCTACAGCAATCTGGATTTGTGGTTAAGTTCTCCTCCTTCACCCGGCAGTTTATTGCTCTTCGCTCCCTGTTTGGGCGCGCTAGTCTACTTCAGTTAACCCCGCGAAAGGGGAACCAGCGAACGATCCGGCTGGTTCGCACTTTGCACGACCGTTCCCACTTCGAGCGGAATTCGGCATCGCCCCAAAGAAATACGAGCAGTCGTTGGCAGTTGCTCCATCTGTGGTCGATCGCAGCACTCCTGCTCATTGGAACGACCGGACTGGGTACAAAATGGCTATTTCGCCATTGGTCGGCGAGTAGTTGTCAGACCATTCTGCCGATGACTTCCGATAGCGAACGCCTTTACTGCATCCAAGTTGCTGCTGAATCGGGTGACTTAGAGGCTTTGCTCGGAGCCATAGACCTGGTAGGAAGTTGGGACAAAAGTCATCCCTTGTATGTGGAAGGTCAGACCCTCCTGCGCGATTGGTCGAGTATGCTTTTCAATCTAGCACAACACCAACTCAATACTGGGCGTTTGGAAGCTGCTCTCGATTTGACGGACAAGATTCCGGTGAAAAGTCCCTTGTATCCGGAAGCTCGTCTGGCGATCGCGGCTTGGCAGCAGGAGTGGCAGCGGGGCGAACAAACGGTCGCTCAGTTTGAAACGGCGCTGCAACATCGGGAGTGGAAAGCGGCGATGAAGCAAATTGAGGGTTTTTCGACGTTTAAGATTGACTATTGGCGCAAGCAACGAGCGATCGAATTGTTAACGCGCTTGGGCAAGGAAAAGGAAGCGACAACAACGTTGCAAATGGCTCGGGATTTGGCCCAAACGCCGAACTCTGAATCTTTGGCAGAGGCGATTGCGCTGGCGAAAAAAGTCGATTCCAGTACCTATGTCGGTCGAGAAGCAAAAAGCGCCCAAACGCTGTGGAGTCGAACGTTATTGCAGATGACCGCCGAACGCCTCCAGCAGGAAGATTATGCAGGTGCGATCGCGACGGCGAAGGCGATTCCCCAAGGCGATGCCCTCTACCAAGAAGCCCAAGATTGGATTGCGCTCAGTCGCGCTTCGGAATCGGCGCAAAAAAATGATGTTAAAGCTATCCTCTTAGCCCTAGAAACCGTCCGTAAAATCGACCCTCACAGTCCCCTGTTCGCCCAAGCTCAAACTCGCGTCCAGGTTTGGCAGGCAAAAATTCAAGGATAATTCGTAGTTGGTAATTTACGTCTGATGTGCATTATCGAAAAGCCTTGATTTCCCTCACCCCCAGCCCCTCTCCCGATCCCCCCTAACCCCCCTTACTAAAGGGGGAAAATGCGAGGGGGGAAAGAACAGTAAGATCGATCTTTCTGGCTTCTAATTCACATTAGGCGTAATTTGTAATTGGCAGTAACAATTAACTGTTGTGCGATCTATAGGGTTTCCTCGGAGATTAAAAATGACTCAAACCATAGACTTATTATTGGTCAACGAGGAACCCTTATTCCAACAGGGATTAAGCGCTGCCTTGCGCGATTGCCCCGATCTGCGTGTTGTCAGCCAAGCGATCGCGAATTCCCCTCTCGAAGCTCTTCCCGGAGTCAGTCCCCGCGTTGCCGCAATTGAAGGGAGTTTATCGTCAATCTTGCAACAAGGGGAAGCGATCGCGCGCCTTTACCCAGAAGCTCGCAGACTCGCCCTCTGCGCGCCTCCCAACGCCCAACAACTCCACCAACTGCGCTCTGAGGGGTTCGCCGGTTACTGCCCGAAAAGCAGCACGATTGAGGAAATTGTTGCAGCAATCCGACAAATTGCTGCCGATCGCGATTATTGGTCGCCTGCTATCGCTGTGGGAATGCCCGTTGTCTCCGGATGGCCCGCCAATCGCTTTCAATCGTGGCTGTATGCGTCCTGTCAAACCGGACTCGATCGCATTGATACTGAATTGGAGGAGATCGCAAAAAAGCTCGCTGACGAGCATTTAGGAACGGTGGGTTGGCTGTTTTGGACGGGGCGACAGCGAGAATTACGCGCCGCCCGCGTTGCGATCGCGCAATTCTCCCCCGGTTGGACGATTATCGTTCCCGAATTCTCCTCCCGTTCCGGCGGCGAAACGTCAGGAGCGCTAGAAGCCGTTCGGATTGGGGAGATCGTTACTCCCGATCTTCCGTCCCCGACCGCCGCTTCTCTGTTCGATCGCGCTTCGACTCAAATTAAAATAGGAATGGAAAATCGCAGCGGTCAAACTTTAGAAATCGAGATTCTTCAGCCGGAAAAGCAACGAGAATTGCTTTATTTAGTGCTGCATCGGACGCAGGATATTATCGAGAAGTGGCGATTTTTAGAGATTGCTCCCGAACAGTTACCCGAGCGCCGGGTTCAGTTCTTTCAACAAGTTTGGCAAAGTTGCGTCCTTGAATTTATCGGTCAGTATCGCACCGCCGCGATCGTTCCTGCACTCCCGGCCATCGCGCTGCAAGATTCCTTGGAAATTGAGAGCGTAACGCTTCAGAAACTCCCTTTATCTCTTGACTTATTGACTTATTTGTTATACAGAGCGCCTTTAATTATCGATCGCGTTCCTTACAGTAGCGAAACCCCCGAAGCGATCGTGCGAGCCAACCTCCTGCTCGATAACGCCATTATCGCGATCGCGAATAGCGTCGTGCAATTCCTCCTTAATAATTTTCCTGAAGAAAGCACGCTTATTTATAACCTTTACCAACGCCGTTACTGGTCGTCCCGAGAAATCGCCCGTTTTCGTAACGATTTATCCTGGCAATACCGTCAAAACTACTATATCGAAGACCCCAAAGCTATCTTTGAAAGCCGTTATCGCCTGCTCGGTTTCGAGCATAATGCGATTAGAACTTTCAATGTTTTTGCATCACGCCGCGAGGAACTTGAAAACTTACAAGGATTGCGCTGGTTAGCCACCATTATTCTTGAAGCTCGAGACGCGATCGCGCCGCGACTGCGCGCCGGAATTGCTTTCCTAGGAAGCGGTGCAGTCTATCTCCTCACTCAAGTTTTAGGCAAAGCAATTGGATTAGTCGGGCGCGGAATTCTCCAAGGTTTCGGCAGCACTCTACAGGATAACCGTTACGGCAAACGCACTCGCCCCGATAAACGCTCTTAATTCTGGATTCAATTCATACTCGCGCTAGCATTAAAGTGATGAGGCTCGCCCCACTCCATGCGTTATGACAAATCATACCGATCCTTTCCAAGAAAAACCGCTTAAACGCTTGCAGATGTATTTTTGCTTGATCCCCGTGCTGGGGATCGTTCCAGCGTTGTGGATGCTTGTCCGTCAAGAAGGCGATCGCGAACAGCAAGCTGTCAGTCGTTTAGCCATTACCTTAGCCCTCGCTTGGCTGCTTGCTTATACTTCCTTTGCAGTTGGAGCGGCTCAAACTTCAGAAATCATCAAATTTCGCTTGCTCTTTCTCGACGGCTTGCTTGCGTCGGGCTATACTCTGACTTGTCTGGGTTTGATGCTGCGCTTATGGCGAAAAAAGTCGCTGCGTTTGCCGGGAATGAGCCAATGGTCGGAAAAGTTCGGGCCGAGGTTTTAAAGCGAGCCTGTCGAGAATTGATTGTTGGTTGGGGAATAATTGTTTTTGAAGGGGGACTAAAGGTGTCAGCCCTTCACTCTTAACGAGGTGCTAATGCTAAACTGGGTTCGATTTCCCGATTTTTACCAAGAATCGCTGTAGACGTTGCTAAGAGCGTCAAAAACCCCTTAGACTGCTCGTAAAATAATTGCCAAATTGAGAACACTTTGCGTGTGAGGAAACCTGTGTCAGTTCAAAAAACTCGAGAAATAAGCCGTTCGGAAAAAAAAGTGGTTCGGGCTGCTGGTCGAAAAAAACCGTCTAAGCGCGATCGCCGTCGGCATTTGTTGAAGTTGGGCATTGGTTTGAGTGCAGTGGGCGTTATTTCTGCTGCTGCGGGTGCATTGCTGGCGTTCTCTCTTTCGGCAACACCGCTACGGCAATCGAAATTGACACCGGAGGAAGCGGCGATTTTTGGGAATGACGCGATCGCGACTCAAAATCTCAAGCTTCCCTCACTGACGCGACCCGTTAATATTATTATTGTCGGAACAAAAGTCCTATCTTCGGATGTCGATCGCCCCTTGGAAGAATCGGGCTACGATAGTCTTGTAGACTCCTTTGAGGGTTTATCCGACACTTTGCTATTACTGCGGTTCGATCCGAAAAGCGAGCGCGTGACTTTGCTCTCGATTCCCCGCGATACCCGCGTTGAGATTGAAGGTCATGGCGTTGCGAAGATTAACGATGCTAATTTTATTGGCGGTCCGGCACTGACGGCAAAAACGGTAAGCAATCTGCTCGAAGGAATCCCGATCGATCGCTACGTGCGCTTGAACGTCCAAGGGGTGGAAAAGCTGATCGATGCGTTAGGGGGAGTCCGAGTTAATGTCCCCAAGGATATGAAGTATACGGATAATACTCAACATCTCTACATCGATCTGAAGAAAGGCGAACAAGTTCTCAATGGCGACCAAGCCTTACAGTTTTTACGCTTCCGCCACGATGAGTACGGGGATCTCGGACGGGTACAACGACAGCAAATGCTGCTGCGCGCTGCGATCGATCAATTACTCAAGCCCAGTGTTGTCGTGCGCATTCCCAAAATTCTTAAAGTCATTCAGTCTCATCTCGACACGAACTTAAGCGTCGAAGAGTTGGTGGCACTGTCGGGATTTACCGCACAAACCGATCGCTCTCAAGTTGAAATGTTAGTCCTTCCCGGCGATTTTAATGGGGACGGACGGCACGGAATTAGTTACTGGCTTCCCGATTCTAGAGGCATCGAACGGATGCTCGCCCAAAGCTTCGACCAAGGGTACAGCGAAGTTGAAACGCGATCGCCGGAAAACTTAAATATTGCGATTCAGGATAGTACCGGCGAGCCGGGAGCGGCTCGGGCTTTTGCTGCCAAACTCAGCGAGGCGGGATACCCGAATGTTTATATCGATCGAGATTGGCACGAAGAATTGAATGTTACCCGTATTGTCGCTCAAAAAGGCGATCGCGCCAGTGCTGAAGCCATGAAAAAAACTTTAGGATTGGGAGAAATTCGCGTTGAAAGTACGGGAGTTTTAACTTCAGATCTTACCATTCAACTGGGTAAAGATTGGCTCGAAACAGACAAGTCCCACAATGGGTTTGTCAATCAAAAATCCAATCGCGACTCTCAAGATCGCGGATAATGAAAGATGATTGACTTCGTTACAATAACGAATCCATCAAATCCATAATCCGGAGACTTTCTGAGGACAATTCAGGCAATTGTTTCTCGCCGTGAATGAGTTCGTATTCCAATAGCCCTTTCAAGGAGATGATCTTGAGACTGTTTTCGGCTAAGGTGGCTGCGATCGCCTCAGCCGCTGGCAAGTATCCGATCGCGCCTAAATCCATCAAGGCCGAGCGCCGCAGTTGCAATTTATCATCTAACAACGCCTCTTCCAGCCGCTTACCATATTTGTCTTCCCTTGTCAACTGATATAAAGCGCGAGCGGCAGAATATTGGACTTTGGGAACGGGATGCTCGAGAAAGGGTTGAATCGATGCGCTCGCATCGCTGGCTTGCAGCATCCCGATCGCTTCGAGAATCGCCGCATAAGGTTGTACTAAGTGCGGTTTACCCGCTTGCTCAACCGCCGCAGCTACGCCCCCCTCCAATAATCCCACTAACGCCGGAATTGCCGTCGCATCGCCCAACATTCCTAGGGCTTCGGCAGCAGACTCCCTCACGTAATAATCTTCGCACTGCAAGCAGTCGATCAGGGCAGACACAACGCGGCGATCGCCCAATTTTCCTAACGCTGTCGCGGCGTTTCGCCGCAGGGGATAGCCGCCGTCGGGCGTGCGGTCGGCTTCGTCGGTTAGCGCTGCCCACAGTGCTTCGACAGCTTCGGGCGTGCGGACGCGATTTTTGCCCAGCCACCAAGCCGCATAGTAACGCTGTCCCAAGTCTTCTTGTTGTTGCAACCGCGCGATCGCGCTTTGAGCCGTCCAAGACGAATCATCGGCAGAACTAACTTCTACCGATGATTCCAAGCCGGTCTGAATTTCTGGCTTATCGTTCACTGTTTCCTAACGATTGTTGGCTTTCTAACTCAGCATTCTCTTCTATAGAACGCTTACTGAGCCTTAATGCTAACAATTTTACCGCCCATACGATTGATACGTTGCATTTCTTCGTTCATGCGGCTGTAGGGAACGACGATCGAAATCGTGCTGCTGGAGCGAAACTGATAATTATTGCTGTCGTTGCTGGTATTTTGTTTTAAACCTTCAACTTCATAAATGAAAACGCGACCTTTTGCAGGGCTATCGGAGCCTCCAACCAGAGCAGAGCGACCAAGCATTGTTAAAATTCTCCTACTTTGAAATGTCACAAAAAAGAGTTAAATCGGGCGATCGAGGGTTAACGAAGCCGTTCCGAGCCGAGAAATTTCAATCTCGCTATCGTAACCGCACGCTAATGCCCCGATCGCCCGAAGATGTAGTTAATGAAGTTAACTACGCCGGGGTGATACTGGCAACTTTACCGCCTTGGCGGTTAATGATTTGCAGCGTGTTGTTAAGCTCTTCGTAAGGTACGATCCAAGCTTTGCTGGCACGGCGCACGCGAGGATAACCTTGCTTGCTCATCCCAGCGACTTCAATACGATAGAGGCGACCGGGAGTACCAAATGGCGTAACGCCACCGAGAGCGCGACTAGGCGTTCCGCCCGAAGCGCGCGAGCGGGAGGCGACGTAAGCCCAACCGTTACTGCTGTTGGAAGGAGCCACCACTGAGGAAACGCTATTGCGAGCCAATTCGCCCGCTAAACGTCCACCTTTGCTATTAAGTTGCGCGCGATCGCTATTCGCATAACCGCGATACAGACCCAACATCCGCGTAAAGCCAACGGTTCTGTGACCCGTTTGGACTTCAAAGCTATGAATGTAAGGGACGATATTTTCGCCAAAGTATTGGTTGTACTCGTCCGAATCGATATAAGAATCGATATCGGCATCGTACCCTTCGTTTTCGTAACGATCTAAGTGTTCGATAATTTCAGCTTCACTATAGGGCGCGCGTCCCAACAGATGCTTGAAATTAAGCTCGATAACCCGCGATTGGAAGTTGGGGTAGAAGAATTTATTCTTATACAGTTCCGACTTTGCAACGGCACGAACAAACTCTTTAACGCTGAGGGAGCCGTTCGCCAAGAGCGATTCTGCGCTCGTGAGGCGTTCCGACTTCATCAGGTAGTCGTTTCCGAGGACGTGGCGATAAACAGCATTGATGACGGCTTTCGCATCATCTGGACTCCAGTTAGGGCGAAGCTCTAAAGGCTCCATCTCAGCGAAGGCAGAAGTCCCCAACCGAGAGGCTGCGGTCGTAATTGCCATTCAGTTTTCTCCTTAAGTTATATTGGATTATTCACGCGCTAGGCGGGCGAAACCCCTAGCACTTTGCCACCCCGAGCGTTGATTTCTTGCAACTTGCTCGATAACTGCTCGTAAGGAACGAGGTACTCGAGGTTGCTGCGACGAATTTTTGCCATACGGCCGGGTTTTGGCGCTTGGATGGCCCGAACGCGGTAAAATTTACCTCGGCTGCCTCCCGAAACGCCGGCAAGCGCTTCTTGGGTAGAGCCAATGAAAACACGAGATGCCGTATTTTGAGCGACTTCGCGCGTCAGGCGGCCTGCTTGCACCGCGCGATCGCTCGTGGCATAACCGCGATACAGTTGGAACATTCGGCTGAAACCGACCGTTTTTTGACCGCGCTGCGTCTCAAAGCCGCGATAATACGGCACGATTGAGTCGCCAAAGTTTTCTTGATATTCGAGCGAATCGATGTAAGAATCGATGTCGGCTGCGTATCCCCGTTGATTATAAAGATCGGTATGATAAGCGACTTCTGACTGGTCGTAAATAGCTCGTCCCAGCAGGTGCTTGTAGTTCAACTCGATAAAGCGGTTTTGGGGAAGAGTATGAAAAAACTTATTGCGATAAACTTCCGACTGAGCCACTGCTCGGACGAAATCTTTAACGCTAATGGAACCATTGCGTAATAAAGATTCAGCGCTGGTTAAGCGCTCGCCTGCCATTAGGTGGTCATTCCCCAAGACTTGGCGATAAACCGCGCGAATCACAACTTCTGCATCTTCGGGAGAATAGTTCGGACGTAGCTCTACCCGTCCCGACTCCAGAAACGGTTCAAATCCCAACCGTTGGGCTGCTGCTAAACTTGTCATCTTTACCTCCGGATCTTACTTGCTTACAACGAGACCCGGAGAGGCAAACGATTGTTAACCCGATTGCTAACAACCCCCTGCTTTCCCGGGTCTGCGGATTTTAACTAGCTAGTCTAGCTCAGGGCATTGATAGCGTAATCGATGTAGCAGTTAGCTTCAGAGGCAGCATCGCCAGAGAGACCGTGGTTGGATTTGATGTGCTTGAGGGCTTCAACGTACCAGCTAGGAGACAATTCAAAGGTGCTGTTGATTTCATCTAAGCCAGCAACCAAGTATTCATCCATCGGACCGGTGCCACCAGCGATCAAGCAATAGGTGACCATACGCAGGTAGTAGCCGATGTCGCGAGCGCACTTGGCTTTACCTTCCGAAGAAGAAGCGTAGTTGGAACCATCCATTTGGGTGGTGTAAGGGAACTTCTTGTAAACAGCATTGGCTGCGCCTTCGGTTAAGCTTTGAGCTTTAGAAGCTAAGGCTTTAGCTGCTTCTAAACCAGATTTCGCTTGACGGAGACGACCAAAAGCGACTTGAAGTTCGGAGGTACTCAGGAAGCGACCTTGGGAATCAGCAGCAGCGACGGCTTCAGTCAAAGGGGTTTTCATAGTTTCAATATCTCCCGATTATTTTGCAAAGTTTTGGTACAAAGAATCCTCTAAGGTGCAAGCTAGGTTTAGCCCACAGCAGAAGCAGCAGCATCAAAGTAGCCTGCGATTTCAGACATTAATTGGCTGCAATCGCCTTGGGTAATACCGTTGCGATCGTTAGCAATTGCGATCGCGGCATCTTTCATTTTTTGAACGCCAGCAGCAACGGAACCGCCGGGAACGCCCAGAGCAACATAGGTTTCGCGTAAGCCATTCAGGCAGCGATCGTTGAGGACACTAGCATCACCAGTGAAGATTGCGTAGGTGATATAGCGCAAGATGATTTCCATGTCGCGCAAGCAAGCAGCCATACGACGGTGGGTGTAAGCATTTCCACCCGGAGCGATTAATTGAGGCTGTTCGGCAAACAGAGCGCGAGCGGCATTAGCGACGATCGTCGAAGAGCTACCGGTGATACGGTTAACGGCATCAATACGTTTGAGGCCATCGCCGACCATCGAGTTCAGCGCGTCGATTTGCGAATCAGAAAGGAAATCGCCACGAGCGTCAGCTTGGGAAACCACCCGAGTGAATGCGTCTAACATCGAATTTATCTCCTACTTGAGCTAAGTTTGAGTTTGGTTTGAAAAAAGGAGTTCCTCTTGGTCGGGCTTTGCCCTTGTCCCGAGGCAACTTGGCGGTTGGGGTGAAAGCGTATCTTTATCAGTCCGGGATACTCAAGGCTTTTCATTTTCTTGAGACCGTTTTCTCCTTAAGCCGGGAGAATATCTGACGGTTTCTTAACAAATCCCTAAAAACGAGTGGTTTTATGAGAGAGGTTACGAAAATGCGCGAGTTGAGATTCAGATTGACTTTGACTGCCTTCGTTTACCCTTCAGATAACTTTTATACAACGCTGTCGAGCTTTTTTTTGTTACATCTTGTTAAGTTTTTGAGGACGCTGGGTCTTAAACAAATTTAAACTTGACCCCTCGATCTCGCACTCGCTCAAGACTGAACAACTCTCCAAATTGGCAAGCTCGCTGCTCGACCCGACATTGAGTAAAGTCGCTTGCGCTCTGCTGTTAATCCTCCTGGCCCGGAATTGTAACGGGCGAGCTTAACGGCTCGGCTCTCGCTGACTTGATACTCCTCACAATTGAGGTTAAAGGATTGAGGCGCAAAAGGTATCGATCTTTACAGTTTTCAAAACAACTTAACAAAGCGCAACATAAAGATACGATAGGGCGATCTCAATGCACGAGAGGCGCGTTGATGATTCGAGCGAATGTGGGGGCAAACGAGTTCAGTCCCCTTCCTTCATCAACCACGGGCGTGCTTTTGGAGAAAATAGCCCACTAAATAAAGAGAACCGCAGAGAATGACCGGTAAATCGCCTTCAATGGCGACATTTAAACCAGAAAAGAGATCGGGGAAGGTTTGGACGACGACATCGGGACAAGTCGCGCGGGCAATGACAGCCAGAGCTTCGGGGGGAGCGCTATCGGGGTTGGGAACCGGTACGAGGTACAAGCGATCGCCGGGACGCAGCAGAGCGGCGAAAATATCGGCTCGATCCTTTGTCGAAAGGATACCCATCACCCAAGTCACGGGAGAATCGAGCGTATTGACGTATTGCCGTAGAGCTATCGCTGCGGCGGGATTGTGCGCGCCGTCAAGCAAAATCGAGCGTCCCTGCCACCTCGTCCATTGCAATCGCCCCAGCCAGCGGGCGTTTGCCATCCCCGCTTGAATCGCGGTTAGGGGAATTTTCCAACCCTGCTGCTGGAGAATTTGTAAACCCGCGATCGCGATCGCGGAATTCATTAACTGAAACTCTCCTAACAGCGATAATGAATACTCAATTCCACCATATTCTGCGCGATGTTCGCCCATTTTTCGCGCTGGAGCGACCCAGACTGCCGGACAATTTACGGCGACAATTCTTTCTCGCACAACCGCTTCAGCTTCGGGCGGCAATTGACCAACAACCACCGGACAATTATGCTTTAAAATTCCTGCCTTTTCGCGAGCAATATCGGCAACCGTCGGCCCCAAAACTTGCCAATGTTCGAGACTAATGGAAGTAATTGCTGTTAAGGCGGGTTTATCGCACACATTTGTTGCATCCAAACGTCCGCCCAAACCGACTTCGATAACAGCAATATCCACAGATTGCTGCGCGAAATACAACCAAGCAGCAGCCGTAATGACTTCAAATTGTGTCGGACTTTCAGCTTTTACGGCAATCGCAGCTTTAACCTGCTTCAAAATCCGTTCTAATTCTGTCTTCGCGATCGCTTTGCCATTAACACAAATGCGTTCTGTCCAATCAACTAAATGAGGGGAAGTATAACATCCGACGCGATAACCTGCGGCAGTCAGAACGGAGGAGAAATAGGCGCAGACAGACCCTTTGCCATTGCTTCCCGCAATGTGAATAATCGGAAATTCTTGTTGCGGATTTCCTAAGCCAGCAAGTAATTTCCGAATGCGATCGAGTCCGAGGTGAACGCCAAAGTGCTGTAACGAAGTTAAGATAGAGTCAATCGTGTCGGTCATTTCAGTTATCAGTAAGCAGCGATCGGTAAAGCGATTATTATTTTAAATCGAGGGAATAACACCAGTAATCTTGATAGGATTTTTCCCTAAAAGAAGGCTAAAACCCTTTTTTTTATTGAGGGCTGACAAGAAACACTCATTCAGCTAAAATTCAGAATTGCGCCCAATCCACTTAAAATTGTAAGAGTCCCCGATTTTAGAAAGCCTAAAATTAAGACGATGGAATTTTTCGAGAGCGAAAGGTTTAGCGAGATTGTTAGTCGGTGTAAGCATAGCGCGATCGGTAAGCATTTAGCCAGCGCTCTCTACGTTCATGTAAGCGCCCTTCCCGCGATCGATTTATGCTTGCAGGATTACGAAAAACTCGCTCGCAGCGCTACTGAAGGAGTGCCTAGCGCTACTCTAGTTAAATTTAACCTCGAGAAACCGACGCTCTCTTATCTTTTTTATCCTGACTTCGATCGCGATCCGCATCCCGCCCTACACGCCAGCATTCAAGTCAATTTATTAACTTTAACGGCAACCAGGCGAGATTACAGCACTGTATCCAATTCTCCCATTTTGCATCGCAAAGAAACTTTTGTTTTACCCGATTATCCTCACTACGCTCAATTTGCAGAACTGACACGCCAGGAAGAAGCATTAGGATTGCTTGCCAACGCTCGTTTTATTGGCACGCGCCGTCAATGGTTGCAACGGTTAGCCTTTCATGAAGTCGAAATTATCGACCATCAAGTTATTCAAAATTCAAAATCAACAGATCGAAATGAACAAGATATAGAAGTCATTCAAAATTTAATTGTTGAAATTCAAAGCGATCTAGAAGATAGAAGGGAAATTCAAAATGAGGGAATTATAGAAGAAAAAGTCGAACCTTCTGTTACTCTTATTGTACCGCCGGTTGAAATTGCGCGCCATCGAGCAGCAATTGCGCGCAAACAGTTATCGCGTCCGACGCGAGTTGTACTAGAAGCGGGATTGTTTGAAGAAGGAACGACGTTTTTTGATTATGGATGTGGGTACGGTTGGGATTGCGATCGCATCGCCGAACAAGGCTATACTAGCTCCGGCTGGGATCCCTACTATCGCCCCAACGTACCGAAAGTTGCGGCAGATATCGTTAATTTAAGCTACATTATCAACGTTATTGAAGACCCAAGCGAACGTAGAGAAGCGTTAATTAATGCTTGGGAATTAACCCAAAAAGTGTTAGTAGTCGCCGCGCAAGTTCTCATCCAAGATTCGTTTAGCGGACAAATTGCCTATGGCGATGGAATTATCACGCGGCGCAATACTTTTCAGAAATATTACGAACAGGAAGAACTAAAATTTTATATCGATCGCGTCCTCGAAGTCGATGCAATTCCGGTGGAGTTAGGGATTTACTTTGTCTTTCGCGATGCGACGCAAGCGGAAGCTTTTCGCGCTTCCCGATTTCGTTCCCGCGCGACAACACCGCGCATTCGCAAACAAGTCCGTCGCTTTGAAGACTACGAAGTCATGCTAGCCCCGCTGATGGCGTTTGTAACGGAACGAGGACGATTGCCGGTTAAAGGGGAATTAATACAAGAAGCGGAGATTTGGCGCGAATTTGGCAGCCATCGCCGCGCTTTTGATTTAGTGTTGCAAGCGACAGAGGAATCGGAATGGAGCGCGATCGCAGAAAAACGCCGCCAAGACCTTAAAGTTTATTTAGCGCTTTCTCATTTTGGCAAGCGTCCGAAAGCGAGCGAACTCTCGCCACCCGTAAAAGAAGATTTCAAAGCGTTATTTGGCAGTTACAAACAAGCCTGTTTGCTTGCAGATTTAATGTTATTTAGCCTTGGCGACTTGCAAAACATTACCGATATTTGTCGAACGAGTCCGGTGGGTAAAAAATTAACAAAAAGTTTTACCGTTCATTTCAGCGCTTTAGAAACGCTTGACCCACTTTTGCGGTTGTATGAAGGCTGCGCCAGTCGCACTTTTGGGCGTTTAGAATCAGTGACATTAGTTAGATTCCATCTCGATCGCCCGCAAATTTCCTACTTATTTTATCCCGATTTCGATCGCGACCCTCATCCCGCCCTAACAACCAGTATGCACGTTGCGCTCCAAGACCTCCAAGTTTTTTACCAAGAGTACGACGAAGACAATCCGCCCCTCCTCCATGAAAAAGATTTATTCGTTCTGCCCGACTACCCCAACGCCGAAAAATTCGCAAAATTAACCCAACAAGAGAAAGATTGGGGTTTGCTGGATGACTATCGCGCCATTCGATCGCGTCGCGGCTGGTTGAAGTGTTTGGAAGACCATTCTGCGATTCTAAAAAATCACCAATTAACGCGCTGTAAAGATGCCGACCCGTATAAATTAAAACTGTTGCGTGCAGCCGTTAGAACTCGTCAAAAAAAGCGAAGCCAAACCTAAAAATTGTTTGAAAGCTCATTAGCGTCAACTTAAGGTGAAACACTTAGCCCGCCAGGAACTCAAGTTCCTGCCCGATCGCTGAAACCCGTTGAAACGGGTTAAATACATTTGAATTTCCCAGTCCTATAAAGAGGACTTGAGTTATTAGCCTTGGGTTTGAACCCAAGGCGGGCTAGGTGAGCAGGTTTAAGCTTAAGTTGACACCAATGAACATTGTTATGCCCTCTTCGGGAATCGTGAAAAATTAATGAGAATTGGTATAAGAACGGTATCAGTCCGCTCGTTATCCATTGTCAATTACTCGACAGTTTCTCGCTTGCTGGCATAGGCAGAGGAACCGCCCAAGAAATCTTCCTCGCTATATCCTTCTTCTCCGTGAACGGGAACGTCAATCCCTTGCGTTTCAACTTCAGGATGGACGCGCAAGGGCATAATAGCTCCTAAAATTTTGAGTAGAACGAACGTGCCGACTGCTGCAAAAATGTAGGTCGCTGCAACCCCAACAAATTGCTCCCAAACCTGTACGGGATTGCCAAAGAATAAGCCATTATCGCCAAATTCATTGACGGCTTTAGTGGCAAACAAACCCGTCAACATCGCACCTACTGTTCCGCCAACGCCGTGAACGGGATAGGTATCGAGGGAGTCGTCGAACCGAAGTTTGGCGCGCCAACTGACGGCGTAGAAGCAGCAAACAGCCGTAATCGAACCAATCATAATCGCACCGATGGGAGTCACGAAACCAGCAGCGGGCGTTACGCCAACGAGTCCGGCAAGAAATCCGCTGGCGATGCCAATGGCGGTTGGTTTGCCGCGCAGCACCCATTCTAAAAGAACCCAGGTCAGTCCTCCAGCAGCAGTCGCGACGAGGGTAGCGACGAAGGCAACAGTTGCTAGCGCGCCCGCCCCTAATGCACTACCCGCATTAAAGCCGAACCAACCGAACCAAAGCAACCCGATTCCGAGAAGGACAAAGGGGACGTTATGGGGCGGCGTTTGGCGATCTGGAAAGGTGCGACGCGGCCCTAAAACCCAAGCGGCGACAACGGCAGAAACCCCCGAACTGATATGAACGACGGTTCCTCCGGCGAAGTCTAACGCGCCGAAACTGCCAATCCAACCTTTACCCCAAACCCAGTGGGCGAGGGGGGAATAGATGAAGGTTGACCACAGCAAAACGAACCAAAAATAAGCTTTAAAGCTCATACGTTCGACGATTGCGCCGGAGATGAGTGCGGGGGTGATGATGGCGAACATAAGCTGGTACGCCATGAACACTTCGTGGGGGATGGTGGGCGCGTAGCCGACGGGATCGGGCGCATCGAAGGCTACACCGTTCAGGAAAAGCCAATTCAAGCTACCGATGAAGGGATTGGCGGTGAAGGCGGGATCTGCTCCAGGAGTGATGGAGGTGGGGGCAAAGGCGAGGCTGTAACCCCAGAAGACCCAAGTTACGCCGACGATAGCCATTAGAATGAGGCTCATCATCATGGTATTGAGGACATTGCGCGATCGCACCAATCCGCCGTAGAAAAAGGCTAAGCCGGGAGTCATCAACAACACCAACGCTGAAGAGACGAGCATAAAGGCCGTATCGCCCGTATCGATTTTTGGGGCAGCGGCGGCAGCCTCCTGGGCCCAAGCCGCTTCAGTAAACGGCCCGCCCATTAGTCCGAGGGCAAGCAGCAAAACGATTAAAATTTTTGCCATACAATTGTTCTTCTTTGTCGATCTGAGATTAAAAAAGTAGGCAGGTGTCAATAACCCTGCAACAGCCCGCAGTAACCTTCCAGCACGAGCCCCCCCGCGCGACTCCTGCGGGTTTCATCGTTCGTAACGAGTTACGGTATATTGAGAAATTTTGGAGGATTTTGATAGGTGCAGCGCGTAAAATCAATACGCGAGAACACTAACGCTCTTCCTCGCGCTGAAAACTTTATTGATGTCAGCCGCTAGCTAGGCCAACTTCAAGAGTCATTCCATCAATTCCTGCAAGGCAATTCTGTATCTTAGGATACAGTTAGGCTTTTCTTAAGCTTGCAAGGGTGGAATTCTTCCGCGCTCGAATGTTGCGAAATATTTAATATTGCAGCGAAATGATATAAGGGTAACGATGAGTGTGATAACTTCTATTGATGTTAAATAAAGTTTAGCGGTCTCGAAGATTAAGGAGGGGAATACCTTGAATTTACAGCCTTCTCAACCGATGGATTCGTTCTCGCGCGAAGATATTAGCGAGTATGTTGCAGAGCTTCAACTCCACATGACGCTGCACGCTCGCCATTTGCTGCCTAACTTGAGTGAAGTCTGCGACAGCCGCCAACAAATGTTGCAGGAAACTCAAGCCTACGCGGAAAAGTTAGTTTCCCGCCAGTCAGTTTTAGGTTTTCGTTCTCTGTAATATCGATCGCTCAAAGTTGTAGCGATCGCGTTCTACTCGTTTTCATCGGTAAGTCCGAGGGAACGAGTAGTTTCACTGTTTAATTTTTCCTTGACAGTTTGCAAGATTTGTGCTTCCTCCGGAGTGATTTGGCTGTCGAGATCGGCGATTTTTTGGCATTGTGCTAAGAGCGGTACGGCAAAATCGGGATTCACTTGCTCCAGCAACGCTTCGAGGTCGGCGGGCGCGTCTAAATGGGCGGTAATAGTTTCGAGGGAGGCGGGCGCAAAATTAGCAGCTTGCAAGGCAGCTAAAACTTCCTCGCGACTGAGATTGGGGTTGCCCGTGCGGACGAGATGAGCGAGGATGCGATCCATAAGAGTTTGTTGGGCGATCGCGTCTTCAACGTAATCATTACTTTCTTCCTTCGCTTGCTCCAAAGCCTCCGGTAGTGGCTTATTAGAATTCAGCTTCGCTTCGTAAAACCGACAAGCGCCGTAGCCCAGAGCATACACCATCGCAGCATTGCTCCCCGCCCCGATAACGGCTCCCGCGATCGGCACGTTTCGCAACAACGCTTCCAAACCCAGATTCAGAGCGCGATTGCTACCTAAAGATAAACCGAAGATTGCCAAAACTTCCGCCTTTCGCTCCGGATCCTCTAAATCCAACCCGTACAAACCGGCGATTTGATAGACCATTTCTGCTTGCAGAAGCGTGGTTGAAGCCACGTCAATCGCTAACATCGGTACGACAGCACCGGGCAATAAGCTGGTTGCCAAACCCGAACCGCCAGCGAGCATCGCCTTTTGTAACATTACACGATGCGCGATCGCGCGCGGGCTTTCGTTCGGATACTGCTGCTTTAACTGCTCGACTTCGGCTTGCGCCTTCACCGCATCCACTTCGTCAAGCAGCGCGATTAACCAATCGGCTTTAAACGCTTTCGCGAGTTGCTTCAAACCGGGAGTATTATCAATCGCTGCTAAAAGCTGTCCCGTTCCTCCCGCCAGCTTCCCCGCCGTGCCGCCGAGCGCGCTAGCCGCTCCTTTCATCGCACCGCCCGCTTTCGCCGCCGTCGTTCCCAGCGCCCCGCCAACGGTTTCTCCCGCACGTCCTGCCGCCGAACCGACAGCACCCGCCACGCCTGCAACGGTTTCTCCCGCGCGTCCAGCGGCATCTTTAGCCGTTTCGCCCGCGCGTCCTGCCGCCGAACCGACAGCCCCCGCTACGCCTGCAACGGTTTCTCCCGCACGTCCAGCGGCATCTTTAGCCGCTTCCCCCGCGCGTCCGGCCGCCGAACCGACAGCCCCCGCAATCGCGCCCAGCCACCCGGATTTCGAGGGTGTGTTTTGCTTGGGCTGTTTTCCCTCAGCGATCGCAAATTCCTCTTCCCAATCCGGAAACTCATCGCCGCTCTTTTTAGCGTAGACTTTCACCTGGCGAATTTGGGTCAGCGCTAAATCCTGGAGTGCTTGACGGAGCGGCGGGAGAAGCGAACGTTCTGGAGTGCTTTCCCCAGAAAGCATCACTTGCAACAGGGCTTTCTCAACCGAGACTTTAACGGTCAGTTGTTCGGAAGCTAAGGCTTGCTGGAGGAAAGATGCGATCGCGTTAGGATCGCCTTCTCGAGCCGCTTCGATCGGGTTGATTGGATTCATTGCTTTGACAAGCGATCGCTGAATAATTTCGATATTTTAAAAGAATGGACAATTGACAATGGGCATTAATTGGCAATTATCAATTATTACAATCGTTGTCCATTGTCAATTATCAATTATCCATTATGACAAGAGGCTTTCAGCGTACTGGGAGCGGCAAAGTTACCTTCTAAGCGAATATTGCGATCGTTAGCGTGGAGATGGCGCAGAATTAAGTAGATCGATTCGACGCGATCGCTCGCCCCAATTTTATCGGCTAATTCTGCCACAGAAAGCGGAGCCGCAGTCTCCTGTAAAGTTTCAACGACTTGTCGCTGCAACTCCAACACTGAAGCGGCAGCCTTTTTACCCGCTTCCACTCCCGGTTGGTGGTAAGCATTAATATTAATCAAACTGGCATACAGGGTAACAGTCCGCTCGTACAGCGCGATTAACGCGCCCACTGTCCGCGCGTTAACCTCGGGAATGGTAACGACAATGGAATCGCGATGATTTTCATACAACGCTTGGCGCGTTCCTTGCAGCAAACCAGAGAGATAATCTCCCGAAGTTACGCCCTCCTCAACTTCTACCGATGCGCCTTGACGATCTTTCAGCACTTCAATAAAGGTCAGGAAAAAGTTCGGCACGCCCTCGCGCAGTTGTTGCACGTAAGCGTGTTGGTCGGTGCTGCCTTTATTGCCATAAACGGCAATCCCTTGATAGACAGTATTGCCGTCGAGATCTTTTTCTTTTCCGAGCGATTCCATCACCAATTGTTGTAGGTAGCGACTGAACAACAACAAGCTATCTTTGTAAGGCAAAACAACCATATCTTTTTCGCCTTTACCGTTACCCGCGTAATACCAAGAAAGGGCGAGAAGGGCGGCGGGATTGGTTTTGAGATCGGGGCGGCGAGTAGTTGCGTCCATCGCTTTTGCCCCTTCGAGGAGTGCGCGAATATCGATTCCTTGGAGGGCAGCATTAACTAACCCCACAGCCGATAATTCTGAGGTGCGCCCTCCTACCCAATCTTCCATCGGAAAGGTGGAAAGCCAACCTTCAGATTTTGCGAGTCGGTCGAGTTGAGAATCAGTGCCGGTAATCGCGATCGCGCGGGCGGGGAAATTGAGTTCGCGGGCTGAAAAAGCTGCTTTCGCCTCTAGCATTCCGTTGCGTGTTTCCGGCGTACCGCCCGACTTAGAAATAACGACGACGAGGGTGGTGCTGAGGCGATCGCCAATTTGCGCGATCGCTTTGTCGAAGCCTTCCGGGTCGGTATTATCGCTAAAATGTAGTGTCAGGGGCGCATCGATGGGGGCAAGCGCTTCCGAGACGAATTGCGGCCCCAAGGCCGAACCGCCAATGCCAATCGAAAGAATATCGGTAAACTTGCTGGCATCGGGAGGGTGAATCTCGCCGCTATGGATTTGACGGGCAAACGTTTCGATTTTTTCGAGGGTTGCAACGATATCTTGTTTTAATTCCGGCGTGGGTGCTAGATCCGGATCGCGCAGCCAATAGTGACCGACCATGCGGTTTTCATCCGGATTCGCGATCGCACCGCCTTCGAGGGCTTCAATATCCCGAAAAGCTTTCGCTAAGCGCGATCGCATCTGTTCGACAAACCCACTCTCGAAGCGCATTCGGCTGATATCGAGGTAAAATCCTAAGTTTTCGTCGTAGTACAGCCACTCTTGATAGCGCTGCCATAATGCCGCATTATCCATAAAATGATTTCATTCCGCTCAACCATTGCCTAGTGTACGCGAGCGCCTCCCCGCTTCTGAATTTGTAGATCGATAAATTTACACTTTGGGCGACGGAAGTCAGAGATAATTGACAATAGCAACTGATAATTGAGAATTTTGAATTGCGAGCGTAAGGGACTGATAGGTTTCTTCCGATTGTGCGATCGCGCTTTTAAATTTCCCCAAAGGTAATCGAGGGAGAAACTTGGTAGAACTGCTTACTCTCCATTAATAACTAATAACTGATAACTATTAACTGCAAAGCAATAGAGTACAGTAGGTACTATACCTTCAAGGACAGGTGTGCCTTAATTATGCAAGATCGAGAACTGCCAAAAAAACCCGACTCGCTCTTCTCGCTATCGCAAGAAGATCTCGAAGTGGAAGAAGCCTCCGCGCCGCAACCCGCGCCGCAACCCGCGCCCGAACTCCATCACGATACTCGACAATTTTCCGGGGAAGCCGTGGTTGATGAAGAAATTCGCCCCCAAGAAAGAGGGCGAGTTTACTTCCGCTCGAGTTGGTGGTTTGCTCGGTGTAATAGCGATATTACCCTTCCTCCCGGCGCTCGGGTTGAGGTGATGGGTTTAGAGACGGAAAACATGACTTTATTAGTCGTTCCTTACGGCGAAAAAAAGGAACCAGTTGAACCCATTATCCTAGAGCCAGACTCGATCTTATCACCGGAGCAAGAGCCGAATTAATCGAGATTTACTCCTTAAGAACTACAATTAACAATTGAAGAAAAGCTTAAATTGAATTCAAAGTTTTCTTCGATTGTCAACTGTACCCATATTCGCTAAAGCCTAGCAGGAGTAAGCTTTAGCGAAACTCATAGTATTTGGCTGTAGGTAAATCTGGGAATGCTGGCTCGGATGAAAGTTAAAATCTTACCCGAAAAGTAAAGACATTTCATGAATTACCCGGATAGGATAGATAGGTCATGAAATATTTTTACGGCTAGGCTATTAAAGACCTAACTTAGTGAGGAGACTAGACACAGAGATGAAAGGCAATTTGCAAATTTCGTCCGCGATCGTCATGCTATTTTTAACCAGTTGGGTAACAATTCCCGATCGCGTTCGAGCAATTCCGCCAGCAGAAAACGCGCCCGAAATTCCCAGCCAGAGTTTCCCCGAAGTCGGTTCCGCCCCCTTACCTGAAAGCGAACTTCAAGTCCAAATGCTTCCCGCTGCCCAATTTCGGGACGTACAACCCACCGATTGGGCCTTTGAAGCCTTGCAGTCGCTCCAACAACGCTACGATTGCTTAGCCGGATATCCCGATCGCACCTATCGCGGCGATCGTCCCCTCACGCGCTACGAATTTGCCGCCGGACTCAACGCCTGCCTTACCAAACTCGAGGAATTCCTGCAAAAAGGTCAACTCGCCACTCAAGAAGACCTCGAAACCGTGCGTCGCCTCCAGCAAGATTTCGCCACCGAACTCGCTACCCTAAAAGGGCGCATGGATAACCTCGAAACTCGCACCCAAGCCCTTGAAGATAACGCCTTCTCTACCACAACCAAACTCAGCGGCTTAGTTGTGATGGGCGTACAAGGACGCACCGACAGCACCGCCGATATTGATCCCCGCGATGGCATCAAAGACACCCCCGATCGCGCTGACAATATTAATACCATCTCCTTTGCCTCGCTCTACTTAACCACAAATTTCTCCCCGCGCAGCTATCTGGCTACCGGGCTTTTCGCTGGAATAGGAACCACTCGGTTCGATCCCGCTAACGCCCTTAAAAACGATGGTTATCTAGCCTACGATCTCCCCAGTAACAGCGATTTAACAATCAGCGATCTTCATTTTCACTGGCTGCTTGCCGACAATCTCGGCCTGATGGTCGGTACCGAAGGCGTAAATATTATCAATGCCTTCCGGGGACCAAACCGATATGCAAGCGCAGCTACAGGAAATCCGAGTTACTTTGCGCAGCGCAACCCCGTGCTGAATATTGGCGGTTACTTCGGCAAGGGTTTAGCCTTGGATTGGCAAATTGCCAAACAAGTTAGCCTGCAAGCGCTCTACCAGAGTAGTAATTTAGGTCGTTACGGTTTGCGCGAGCGAGGATTGTTTGATGGGAATACGACGGCGGCAGTACAACTTTTGCTCACGCCCGCCGACCCCCTCGATCTTGCCTTATATTACGTCAATAATTATTCGTTTGACGGTTGCTTGTTTACTTTAGTTGGCGACGATTGTTTGAACGCTGGAAATCGTCCCATGCAAACTCACGCTATTGGGGCAACGTTGAATTGGCAAATTTCACCCCAAGTTACGATGGGGGCTTGGGGCGGTTACACGACTTCCTCCATCCCTGGCGAGTCGGGAAGCGTGCAGACGACCAATTATATGGTTTATCTCAATTTGCCCGACCTATTGAGCGAAGGAAATTTAGGCGGCATCTCGATCGGACAACCCCCGAAGATTGTTAGCAGTACGTTGCCTGCGGGAAATAATATACCCGCTATGTTGGGGCAGCCGAATTCATCGGGAGGACAACCGGGAACGACGTTACAACTCGAGGCTTTTTATCGAATGCGGCTAAGCGATAATCTCAGCATCACTCCCGGCATTATTCACATTTTTAACCCGCGTCATACGCCGGACAGCGAGCCGGTTACAATTTTTCTGTTGCGCAGTAGTATCTTTTTTTAATAGGTGGGCATTGCTGTTGAGTAGGGGCGATTGACCTTTCTGATTTTCCTCATCGATGTGTCTGTTGCCATAGATTGCCGACCCGGTTTCTCGCGCCGAGAAACAGTGTAAGATCCACGCATTCAAAAATTGTCACGGATTCATGGATATCAAGGAGTTTTTCGAGCAGAGTTCGGGAAAATGGTTTGCCCAACGCACGCATTACAACCTCGCTAGTCAAGCCGCAGGCAGCAGTAAAGCCGAGATTGAGATTGAGTTTTTAGCCGTTGACGCGCCTGAAATCGTTCAACTCTGCGAGCAACAGCACGTTAGTTCGGCGCAAGCTTGCGGAGGCTTAAAAATAAGTTGGGATAACTCTGTCGATTGGGGAGGGACGAAGGAAAAAGGGTTTGCTATTCTTGTTGCAGTTCCCGACTCCGAGAATCCCCAAACGGGCAAGTTTCTGCGGGGCAGCAGCAATCCTAAAGAGCAAAGTCTTGCTGGGGATTATGCGATTGGAGAGGATGAAGCCTTAACCCTGACGCTAGAAAACGGTAGCTTGCACGCCGAAGAACGCCTGTGGTTTGCCAGTCCCAACTTGCGCTTGCGAAGCAGTTTCGTGAAAAATAACGGTCGATTTAGCGATAGTACGTTTTATTCCGAAATTCGCAGAATGGTAGCACCGGCAACTTGATTTCGCGATCGCGCAGGAATTCGCCGAGCGGCGCGCGCCAGTCATATCAAGACTATACTGCGAGGCTAGAAGAATCGATCGACTCCTCGATCTTGACAAAATGGCATCAGTAAGAATTTCTGAGTTTAGGGGCGAATGGCAATTCGTTCCTATTTTTAATTGGGTTAACGCCGAAAACGAAAGCCTGTCCCTACGTTGAGAATTCTTCTACCTTAACCGCCTCAAACCCGATCGCGATCGGTTAAAATTTCGTAGCCTTCCTTCGTCACCAGCACCGTATGCTCGAATTGAGCAGAAAGCGCATTATCCACCGTCACTACCGTCCAGCGATCCTTCAGCGTCCGCGTAAACCGTTTCCCCGCATTCAAAATCGGTTCAATCGCGATTGTCATTCCCGGTTTTAGCCGCACGTTAGGTAAATCGTTCGTGCGCGTATTAAACACCGCCGGTTCTTCGTGCAGCTTCCGCCCTACGCCATGTCCGGTGTAATCCTCCACCACACTAAATCCCTGTTCTTTAACGCTATCTTCAATCGCCCCGGCAATATCGAGCAAGCAATTTCCCGCTTGTACCTGTTCGATTCCTGCATACAGTGCCGCTTCTGCTGCGCGAATCAAGCGTTCTGCCTCCGGAGACACTTTGCCCACCGCAATCGTAATGCAGGAATCGCCGTGAAAGCCGTCCTTATACGCCCCCGTATCGACTTTAAGAACGTCGCCCGCCCGAATCACCTTTTTTGGGCTGGGAATCCCGTGGACGACTTCATTGTTCACAGAGGCGCAAATGGAAGCGGGAAAGCCGTGATAGCCCTTAAAACTCGGCGTTGCGCCCATTTCCCGAATTCGCTGTTCGGCGTAAGTGTCTAAGTCCGCAGTCGTCATCCCCGGTTCGACTCGTTGTGCAATCTCCTTAAGAACGGTGGCAACAATCCGCGACGATTCGCGCATCAGTTCGATTTCGAGTTCGGACTTTAATTCTATCCCGCGACGCGATCGCTTCATGGGGGGCAATCCATTCGTAGAGCTTGACTTTTCTTTCTTTCTATGTATGTTGGACAGGAGATTATTAAGAATATTCACAACTGGGACTTCTGCCGGTGTAGTGTCGATCGCCATTGTAATGTAATGTCAATCTTTTGCGCTTTGCCACAAGATGGATTTGCGCGCCGCAGGAGAACGCGACCCAATCGTGCTAAATTGAACGGATCTCGTTCGGTTCGGATGGGGAGCAGCCATTCGATATTAAAGGGGAAAGTTCGGTGCAAATCCGGCGCTGTCCCGCAACTGTGAGGCATTTTTCAAAATGCTAAGTCAGGAAGCCCGCCGAAACGATTCAATTTGGCTTAATTTATCAAACATCTGCGAGGTACGGATGATTTTAAAAATGAAAAGTGTTTCGGGGCGCGCCATTGCGCTAGGTTTAAGTATTGGGATCTTCAGTTTAGCGATCGCGACTCAACCCGCTTTTGCCCACCATGCAATGGGCGGAAGAATGCCCGCTAACTTTTTTGAAGGGTTTATCACAGGTTTAGCGCATCCCATTATCGGTTTCGATCATTTTGCTTTTATCATCGCAGTTGGCTTATTCGCCGCGCTTAAACCCCAAAAAGGTTGGTGGATTCCGGTTGCTTTTGTGATTGCCACATTAGGCGGTACGGGGCTGCATCTTTTGAAGTTGAATATTCCTTTTTCAGAAGCCTTTGTAGCCGCTTCAATTATTTCAGTAGGGTTACTGTTTGCTGCCAATTGCACCCCAGCGCTTGCCGGTGCGATCGCGTTTTCCGCGCTAGCAGGAATTTTCCACGGTTATGCTTACGGCGAATCGATTGTTGGGGCGGAACCAACGCCATTAATCGCGTATTTAATGGGGTTTGCAGCGATTCAACTCGCGATCGCGTCGGGTGTTTGTTGGGGGTGGCGCGCTTTGCAAACGAAAGGTAGCTTAACTGCCAGTTCGCTGCGTTTTGTAGGTTTGATTTTCTGCGCGATCGGGGCAACTTTTTTAGCGATCGGCTAATTTCGATTTAAATTGACGTTGCACTGACTAGACTTCTTATTTCGGTTAAAATAATGGTGCGTTACGCTTCGCTAACGCACCCTACTTTTTAAGTGATGAGTCTTATTTTGCTCGATTACTTTAAAAAATTCCCAATTTAGTAGGGTGGGCATTGCCCACCAGCCAAGGCTTCCAGCTTTGAGGAATGCTCATTCTTCGACCCGTAGCGCTATATTTTGCTCGATACTTTAAAAAATTCAAATTTAGCGAGCGATCGCAACTACAATTTTCACCCAAAAAGCTGGAACACAAATTTAAAATTTTGTTTCTCCAATGAAGCGTTATCTTATCGATCGCCTCCTCATCTCAATTCCCACCTTAATCGCGATTAGCATCGTTATCTTTTTAATCCTTGCCCTCGCTCCCGGCGATCCGATGGGAGAGTTTGCTTCCAACCCTTCAATTACCGCCGAAGTCCGAGAAAATATTCGGCGATCGCTCGGTTTAGACCAGCCGATTTATATTCGTTATTTTAAATGGGCGGGGTCGTTCTTGCGCGGCGACTTAGGCTACTCCTTCACCAGTCGTTCTCCCGTTATCCAACTTATTTTACAGCGCTTGCCCGCTACCTTATGGGTCGCTGGGACTGCCTATTTTTTTAGCCTCATTATTGCCCTTCCTTTAGGCATTTTATCCGCCCTAAAACGCCATTCCATTTTAGATCGCGTCGCCACTACCTTTGCCTTTCTCGGCTTTTCCCTGCCCACCTTTTTCACCGGGCTACTGTTTATCGTTATCTTTAGCGTGCAACTGAAATGGTTTCCCTTCATTTATAACAGCACGCTCCAAGTTACCGATCTTAAAAGTTTGCTCGCCCAAATCCAACAATCTGTCATGCCGATCGCGGTGTTAGCCTTATACCAAGCTGCCGTTTTAATGCGCTACGTGCGTTCTTCCATCCTCGAAGAATTGGATCGCGATTACGTTCGTACTGCGCGCGCTAAAGGGTTGGTAGAATGGATTGTTGTCAATCGCCACATTCTTCGTAACGCTCTGATTCCCGTCGTTACTCTCGTTGCGCTGGAAATTCCTAATATTTTCACCGGCGCGCTTGTCACCGAACAAGTCTTTCGCGTTCCCGGAATTGGTGCGTTATTAATTGAATCGATTTACCGCAGCGATACGCCGGTGGTGATGGCAATTACCTTTATTTACGCAATTTTAATCGTCATTTTTAATTTAGTTGCGGATTTGACTTATGGGATTCTCGACCCGCGCGTGAGAGAATAATGCGCTGAAATCGGGTTAGATAATTCGAGTGGGTAGTAGTAGATATCCTTCGATAAATTGAGTTGCAATTAGCGTCGCGGTGTCGTATATTGATAATTAGAACGTACCGTTTAACTTAAGAACTGGGTTCCTGGAAAAATTGGTTGTTCTCGCCTCTGCTCTTTTGTGTAATACAAGATATTACAGGCTGCTCAAAAAAATTTCGCGCTTCGCGCGATTGAAAAGGGCAAGAGGGGAAAAGGGGAGAGGGCTAGGGAATCCTGGGGGAGAGAGCAGCGCGGAACCCGATAAGGTCGTTAGAATCATCGGGATGGCCCCTGAGGCGATTCGCAGAACGGCAGAGCCCCGAATGGTTGAGCCAAGAACCACCGCGAAGCAGGCGCGTATCCCCTTCATCGCTAGTTAGCCATATAGTTTCATTGTTGGGTGCACCTTGATAATTTTCGTGCCAATGGTCTGCGCACCATTCCCATACGTTCCCGTGCATTTCATACAGTCCATATCCGTTCGGCGGTAATGTTCCTACTTCCACAGTTTTTTCTCGGTATTCTCCTTTCGGGTCGTTTCCGAAGCGATATCCGTAGGGATATATCCCGTAGTTGTTCACTAATGCTGACGTTATTGTTTCCCCAAAATGAAACGGCGTTGTTGTTCCAGCGCGACAGGCGTATTCCCATTCGGCTTCACTCGGTAGTCAATACTGTTTCCCTGTTTTTTTGGACAGTCTTTTACAAAATTCTTCGGCTTCCCACCAAGTTACTCGCTCTACCGGATGATTTGCTCCTTTAAAATTGGATGGGTCGGGGTTGAGGTCGTGGAGGATTTTGGGGAGGGCGGCGACGGCTTTCCATTGCGCTTGGGTAATGGCATATTTGCCCAGATAGAAGGGTTGGATTGTGACTTGATGTTGCGGACTTTCACTCTTCAATAAGGTGTGTTTGTATATTTTAGATAATCTCTCGATTTCCCTATCATCCGTCCCCATTATAAAACTCCCGCCCGGAATCGCCACCATTTCTAACCCAACTCCCCCAGCGATTTCTTCAGTAAAATAATTGGCTTGACTGGAACTGCGGTTTTCAACATTACCCCGATTATCGACGCTTATCACTTCAAAGCTGAAACTTCGTAGGTTGGGTGGCGACGTAACAATCCTTTTTGAAGGACTCGCTGGAGTTGTCAGTACAACGGCTATTCCTTCCAAAGCTTGTAAGGCTTCTTTTGCCGATTGATAGCGATCGCGTGCAAAGGGTTGTAGCATCGTATCTAAGACTTCCCCAAAACGCTCATTCGCCGTTCTCGATTGCTTCTGCAACTGCTCCCGCCACTGCCAGTCCTGCGTCGATGCGTCGAAAAGGTCGTCTCTTATCGTACCGTCGAGTTGCTGTTCCGGAAAACACCCCGTCAGCAACCGCGCGCAGGTTGCCCCCAAACTATAAATATCGCTCGCTCGTACCGGCTGTCCCATTGCGTGTTCTATTGCAGCGTATCCTGGAGTAAAGATTTGCGTTCCTGGCTTTGTTAGCGTCGTTCCCGTTATCTGTTTGGCTCCCCCAAAGTCAATCAACACGAACTCTGATGCACCGGAAACAAGCGTTTTTCGCATGATGTTTTCCGGTTTAATATCTCGATGCAACACGCCATTTTCATGGATATATTGCAGCACCGGCAGCAAACTCTGCAAAAGTTGCCGCGTTTTGAATTCGCTAAAAAGACCTTGTTTAAAGCATTCTTTAAGGAGGTTGTCTCCGGCAATATATCGCTGCACTAAGTACAGCGAGTTATCATGCTTGAAGTAGGCATACAGGCTCGGGATTTGCGGATGGTCTAATTCGTGAAGGCGCTGCGCTTCTTGCATGAAGAGTTCTGTAGCTTTGGCGAGGTTTTTTTGTTGTTGGGCAAGAAATTTTTTGATGACGCAGGGGCGATTGAGACATTTGGTGTCTTCAGCGAGGTAAGTTCTGCCGAAAGCGCCTTCTCCGAGGAGTCGAGTAACGCGATATTGATTGTGGAAGAGGTAGCTGGAGGTAAGGGGAAACCCGCAACTGCTGCAAAAGCTATGGTGGTTGGGATTGAAGGGGTTGGAACAGGCGGGGTTAAGGCAGTCCACCATGAGGGGAGAGGGTGAGGATTTTGTTTTCTAGTTTAACCCCTGCACGGGGTTGCCTTGTTCTTCCCTCCCCCAGTTCTCGGCGCAAAATTATCTGTAGAGACGTTGTATACAACGTCTCTACAGGCGATTTGTTCTTTCTTAAGTCAATGATAAAGATTAGGCAAAATAAACCCTAAGCCCAATAAGAATCCACTCCAAAAATGGAGTTTCACGGCAATAAATTTGCAATTGCTGACTCGTTCCGGGCGATCGTGATTTTCGCTGACATGGCGGACGAGTTCGTAACCGATGGGGAGGGTAATAAAAACGATCGCTGTCCAGAGGGGAAAGTTGCCGATAATCAGTCCGATCGCGACCATCGCAAACAAACTCGCGACCGATACCGCTAACACTTTAGCACCCAGCGCCGTACCCAAGCGCACGATCGGCGATCGCTTCCCGGCAGCGAGATCGTCTTCGACTTGGTGAAAATGGGAACAGAAGAGAATAATTGAGGTACTGACCCCGACAAATGCAGAAGCAAGCAGGAAGGCGGGAGAGAAGCTTTGCGCTTGGGAATAGTAGGCAGCGGCAATGGCGAGGGGGCCAAAGCTGAAAAAACAGATAATTTCGCCTAAACCCAAGTAACCGAGGCGAAAAGGCGGCCCTTGGTAGGTGTAACCGAGGGCGCAACAGAGGAGAACGAGGGCGAGAACGGTGACATCGCGTTGCAGGAACGCGATCGCAATAATGCCCGAGATTCCCAATCCCAAACAAAGATTAGCAATCCAAAATACTAAGGATTTATTGCCGGTTAAATTAACAACAGAATGGGCTTTATTTTTATCGATTCCTGTTTCCGAGTCGAAGACATCATTACTTAAATTAAGCCATGCAATAATCGCAATCGCAGCCGTTAGAAATAGGAAAAAGGGTAAGTTTCGCCACTGTTGGGTTTGCCAGTTCGCGATCGCGCTTCCCACCCAAATTGGCACGACAGCGACGCTATACATGGGCGGTTTAATCGCCGCCATCCATAATTTTTTATCAGAATTAGCAATAAGATTGGTTGTTGTCATTAGCTCAGAACGATTAAAACTGCAATTAATAAGACGAACGTCACTTCGCGGAATTCAAAATTTAAAATGTTCCCTCGAAAGGATTTTAGCAATTTTGAACGGTCGCTAAATTCGCGCTTTGGCGCACTCAACTAATTTTGAATTTGCCTTTTATTTAGCTTCCGGCGCGATCGCGCGAGTTTGCCGACGAATTCAGCGCGCGCAATTAGGGTTCCCATTGTTCGCTACTATAGGGAGAGCGCTTGCTCTCAATCCCTAATTTGAACTGTCTTGCCACTCCTGCAACAGTTCTGAAAGCTTACATCGGTTCGTCAGAAAGGAGCGCAATCCCTCTAGACATACCATAATGTCTGCCCGAGGCTGTAAATAAGATAAGTTTTTTTACGATACTGCTTCCATGCCAGCGCTCCCTTGCCGTGCTAACCTCTTTCAGGGCGATCGAGAACTTTATCGGTTTCTCCTCAACTGTCAAGAGCAATCCCTTCGTAAAAGGGAGTCTGTAATTGTAAGTTGGTCGCAAGAAATCGAGTTAATCGACCCGCTCGCCGTCTTACAAGTTGCCATTCAACTGAGTTCAAAAGCTTGGCATTTTTATTGGGAAAATGCGCGTGAGGAAGAGGCAGTATTTGCATTTGAGACAGCGCATATTTTAGAAATTGAAACGGGCGAACGTTTTCTGCGCTCGAAGGAGTTTGTTCGCAATTGTTTGAAACAAATTGTGCGGACGGGAGAGGAGAGTTTGCCTTGGGCGGGGCCGCATTTCTTTGCTAATTTTACCTTTTTTGAAGGGCGAAGAGAGTCAGGTTCGCCTTTCCCTAGTGCAACGTTGGTATTACCGGAATTTCAGGTAGCGCGGCGGGGGAATCGGGCGACGGTCACGTATCATTTTGCGATCGACGATCGCGCGAATTTAGAGGCGATTTTCGAGCGTCGATCGCGTTATTTTGAGTGGATTGAAAGCGGACGAAAGCAGCACAGCGGACTTCTTTCGCGTTCGAGCGCGATCGCGATTGAGGTTCCCGATGACGGAGCGGAACGCTTTGCTAAAGCGGTAAAATCGGCATTGCACGAGATCGATCGCGATCGCTACAGTAAAATCGTTTTGGCACGAGCGCTAGAAGTCGTTTCTCCCGTTCCTTTTCAACTGGCGGAATCGATCGACAACCTGCGGCGAGATCGTCCCGATTGTTATATTTTTTCGGCCAGTAACGGGCGGGGGATTAATTTTATTGGGGCGAGTCCGGAACGGTTGATGTGCGTGCGCGATCGCCAATTTATTGCCGATGCGCTGGCGGGTTCTGCACCGCGCGGTGGAACGCCGGGGGAGGACAGCGCGATCGCGCAAAAGCTTTTGCACGGCGAGAAAGAACGGCGAGAACACGAAGCAGTGAGCGATTTTATCGATCGCCGCTTGCAAGAATTGGGATTGCAACCCGCGCGATCGCCCTTGCAACTTTTGCAACTGCCCAACATTCAACACCTGCGAACCACCTTTCAAGGGCAGGTTCCCGATCGCATTCATCCCCTCGATATCGTCGCTAAACTGCACCCCACCCCAGCAATGGCCGGGGTTCCCACCGCCGCCGCTTGCGAGCGAATTCGTCGTTACGAACCGTGCGATCGCTCCCTTTACGCCGCCCCCCTCGGTTGGATAGACGGAAACGGGAACGGAGAATTTATCGTTGGCATTCGTTCGGCGTTTATTCAAGGCGATCGCGCGCGACTTTACGCCGGTGCGGGGATTGTCGCCGGTTCCGATCCGCACAAAGAATTAGCCGAAGTGCAACTCAAATTACAAACTATCTTAAAAGCACTGGCTTAGGCGCGATCTTGGCGACTTTCCAAGCGAAACAACCACACCATCAACGCCACCACCCCAAGCTGCAAAGCAAAATTGGGCAGCGCCGAAGCCACTTCTCGTCCCGCTGCAAGTTGGGATAAAAAGATCGTCGCGCCGATAAACCCCGATGCGCCAAAACCAACGTAAACGAATTTTCGCAACCCCCGGTAAGGCGCTTTCGCTTCCGCTTTTAGGCGGGCGTAAAGTTCGGCATCCATTGGCTCTTTCCGGCGCGGGCGTTTGTTAGAATCAGTCATTTATTCTCTGTTGGGCTGCTTAAACTCTTCGATTATCGCGCAATCGGCTAAGGGGATGCTTCTAATGCGGGCGAGCCAGCGAAGTCCAGAAAAAATTATTTTTTTTACAGGCATTGTGTTAAAATAGTTAACCGTGCCGATGTAGCTCAGTGGTAGAGCACTCGATTCGTAATCGAGCGGTCGTGAGTTCAAATCTCATCATCGGCTTGAACTTAAATGAACCAATCCTCTTTCAAGTAATTTTATGCTACGATAGATTATGTCAGCATTGACATGACTCCTCAATAAAGTTAATTCTTATGTTTAACTTTAAATGAAAAAATCTCAAAAGCCAGACAAACTACTTGTCTGGCTTGAGGGTGAAGTAAAAACGCCTCCCTTTTCAGCTGCTGCCCGCATTGAAGCAGGACAATTGTTAAGAAGATTGCAGCAAGGAGAAATCTTGACCATGCCTTCTTCTCGACCCATGCCAATGATCGGTACTCACTGTTATGAATTGCGGATAGGCGATAGCGAAGCTGGTAAGCAATGGCGAATAATTTATCGTATTGACTTTGATGCAATTGTTATCGCCGATGTTTTCCAAAAGACAACACAAAAAACACCAAAGCGAGCAATTGATAACAGTAAACGACGACTCAAGTTATACGACGAAATTTAAGAATCATTATCAATTTAGCTGAATAGAGTTGGATTTTTATAAGATTCGATCGAGGTTATTAACTATGGATATATTAAAGCGTCAACGCTTAGAAGCAGCGGGTTGGAAAGTCGGAAATACTGAAGATTTTCTCGAATTATCCCCCCAAGAAGTTGATTTTATAGAATTAAAACTCTCTCTTAGCAAGCATTTACGAGAATTACGATTGAATCAAAATCTTTCTCAAGAAAGATTAGCGAAAAAAATAAAATCCAGCCAGTCAAGAGTTGCTAAAATGGAGTCAGGAGACCCTTCCGTGTCTTTTGACTTAATCGTGCGAACACTGCTGGCGATGGGAGCAACTTATCAGGATTTAGCAACGGCGATCGCATCTTGCGAGTAGTTTCTATTTCTCATCGCCCTTATAGGCTATTTATAGCACTAGACAACTCGATAAAGGTTGCATTAGAAAAATGAGATGATGCTTTGGATAGGTTGCCCTGTCCAAATCTATTGCACTACTTTAGCTATGCCACAGTAGTAGGGTGCGTTAGCGAAGCGTAACGCACCATTCATTATCTTAACCGCCCACCTTATTGCCGAACTGTAGAGACGTTGTATATATAGCAATCCCAAATAGGTTGTGATAAGTACGAGCGCTGAAAGCCATACGCAGCAACGCTCTATCTTCCGAGAAATATTTTAAACAATTTGGGATTGCTATAGCAGTTTTCAATTGGATGAGGTACAGAGCGATCCCCCTAAATCCCCCTTATTAAGGGGGACTTTTAAAAAAAGCGTACCTCACGCACATGAAAAACGCTATACAACGTCTCCACAGGTCTTAAGAACAAGTTTATAAATAGTCTCTTAACGCTATTATTCTGCTGTAGAAACTTTCCCATCCCCCGTTACCGCCGTCGAGAAAGTGTGTCCGCCCGCTTCTACTTTTAACGTTCCTACCTTCCAGCCCAAGGAAACAATCGACGGCCCGGAAACGACGCGATAGAGATCGAAATGCTGCAACCAATCGTAAACTTCGCCGTTACGTTCAATAATAGGAAGTTGTTCGAGAGCGCGCCAAGTTAAATTAAGGGTATTGCTATCACTCCCTTTTAACCCCACCGTTCCTTCCTTTAAACGAGCAAGATTTAACTCTCCCTTACGCTTCACCGCTTCCTTAAAACGAGCGTAATCATTCCCCTCTACGAGATCGCCCGTTTCTAACGCAAAACCGGCTAGTTCTTGACCCTTTGGGGTGGCTTTTATCCATCGTTCTGCCCCGTAACCGCGCGTCGCTTTCTTTTCCGGTATGGGAACGTCTGTATAATCATTAAGTTGAATCGGACGAATCGCGATCGCAACTTTTTCTAATCGCACAAACCAAATTCCCTCTTCAATCTCCATCTTCGCTGTTTTCGGCAGTTGAAAAAAGAACGGTCGGTTGGCCGGACGCAACCAAATTAAGAGATTGCGGAACTGTCCGATTTGGTCGCCCGGATTTTTCCCCGGTTTCACGCCTTCCTCGCCCGTATTGGCAACAAAAAAGTCAACGCCGCGCTGAGAATTATTGGCCATGATTTTAAATGGCCCGACATCGCCATCGGCAAACCCAGAAACAACGCTGCCCATTTGATACGTCCGCCCGAAAAACTGAGTTTCCCAATACGCCGGTTTATCCTCCCCGTCCTGCTTCCAATTTTCATAAATTGGTTTCGTCGCCATCATCTCGACGGGTTGCTTGAATTGCTTTCGCGCCAAGGCAACGACAGCTAAGGGCGGTCGGTAGCGACTGGTAATCATGTAGAGGGTATCGAGTTCGGGTTCGGGGTTGGGCTGGGGAACATCGCCGAAGTAGAGGTCGAAGGTACGCGCCGCAGAAGAACCGTAAACGACGTTAGCACCGCCGTAATCGCGTTTTGTCGGCCCGCCCCAACCGCCGCGACGATATTTAAGGGCAGCAGCGGTTGACATCCAATCTAAGGCGGCTTTGGCGATCGCTTTGACTTCGGAGTCTTTGGCGAAGTCGTAGAGGTTGAGGTAGGGGGCAAAGGTGTGACTGTGGTAGTTTTCTGAGTCCCATTCGCCCATCCCGATGTGGTATAGCGCCCAAACGTAACGCTGGATTTTTTGCTTGTAGAGTTGGCGGACGGCTTCGTTTCCGGTTTCTTCTGCCATGAGGTAAACGGAGGTTTCACGCATGGCGCGCAGGTTATCGGTGTTGCGCCCGTCTACCCACAATCCGCGCCGCTGAATCGACCAGTCTTGTCCGCTGCCATCACCGTTTCCGTAAAGGGGATGGGGACGTTCGAGGGGGTCGCGTTCCGTCCATTTTTTGGCACCGTCAAACATTCGTTGTTTGTAGGCGGGGTTGAGGAAGGAACCGAAGAGGAAGTATTTGCGAATTTGACCTTTGAGGGTGAAGGAGAAGTAGTAGTCAATGCCGTCGGTGTGGGCGTGTTCTGGGGTTTGGGAGTCTTCTTGTTGGAGAAAGGCGATCGCGCGTTCTTTATTTCCGGCGAGAAAGTCGAACATAGCGCGAGGATAAGATCGTTTCTCGTTTTCTTGGGTCGTGTTCCCATAGGTTTTGGGGTTGCTGTAAAGCTGGATAATGGCAAGCGCGCGCTGCTCGAATTCGGCTTCGAGTTCCGGAGTCCAAGGGTTTTGCAGTTTTTGTGGAATGTCGGCCGGTTGGAGATTGAGAAAAGGCCCGCGATCGGAGGGACGCGGGACGATAGCAGCCGAATTTGGGGAAGAAGGGGAGAAATTGGGAGCTATGCAACCGCAAAGCGCGATCGCGAGTGCAATGGCTGTATTCTGAATTCTTAATGTCAGCTTCCTCATCTTTTAGCTCCCATTCACAAGTGCAAATACTGCAAAAAATAGCGAGCAATCCACTCAACTCGCGCGATTCGGGATGGCTTGGGCCTACAACGATCCCCGTTTTTAAACTGCGATTAATTATACCTATCTATCATTTCTGCTGCGATTATCAGCTTGCGATCGCGAGCTTGGGGTTGCAGCAATGGATTAAAACTTAGATTTGGGGGGTCTTATCCCCCATCAAGATTAGTATTTGACTGTGCTTACCCCCTCAATTTTTGCAGGTTACAATTCCGAGCAATTGAATTAAATTTCAACCTCAACCCACCGTACTTGCAGAAATGAGATATAAGGGTTAGAGGTTTACAGAGAGCGCGTTTCAGCTTTAAAAAGCAGTTTTATATATCTTATCGATCCAAAAAAGTCAAGAGAAATTAGAAATTATTATTATGGGTTCGCGGGTCTCGAAAATGCTGAGGACGTTTGGCTAGTTCAGACTGTAAAATGTTCAATCGGACACGAAACATTTACCATTCTTTAATATTTAGCTTATGGTCATGCCTGAATGGGGATGGTTGTCGCGAGGGACACTCCTAGGTGTCGTCGGAACGGTGGCGCTAGTTGCGTTATTTTCATCGGAAAGACCGAAGACATCGCCGGTAGTCTCAAATTCCGAAGTTGCACCGAGTTCAACTGCATCGACAAACCGGACTAAGCGGATCGCCGTACCCATGCTTGCCACCTTAGCGAGTTACGCGCAGCCCCAAACCCAAACCACTGGAAAGCAATTCGGCGTGCAAGCAGCGCAGGCAGCAACGCCAGAAGGAGAATATCAAGCGCCTGCCGCTCCGATTATGCCGCCCGCAGAACTGTTCGCTACGCCGGTTTCTCTAGGGATGTTAGCCATTGGCGCGGCGGAGGGGAATTATCGAGTTTTCCGAGAGAAAGGAACTCTCTACGTCGAGCAAACCCCTCTTTACTTCGGGCATACCGATCCGGGGAATTTTGCGACGAACTATGGTCCTTGCAGCGACCAAGGCAGAAGTCGAGGGAATATCGAGTTAGCAGCCCAGATGTGCGTCGATAGATCGCGCCGCCAACTTCCCGTTAATATCGCCGATTTAGTAGCAGTAGGAATTGATGCCAATCGCGACCCGGAAGCGTTAATTAATGCGGCGGATCTTTACAACCAAGCGAGCGAAATTCATTCCCGACGTTTTCCCCAAGCACTGACAATCGCGCGGCGGGGCGGACTGAAGGGATTAGAAGCGATCGCATGGGCGCGCACTGCTTCTTTTTATCTCAACGATTACGGCGAACTCGACATCGAGAAAGGGGCAAACCGTGCGGGCGGACTGATCGGGATTTGCTCGCGGGAAAATCGGGCTGTAACCGAGTGGGAGTGCGTTTACCACGACCAAATGCGACGGGCGCGAGCAATTTCCGACGCGATCGCGCAATACTTCCAAATTCCTGACTCTGCCCTCCTTGTGGCAGCGAATAATCCCCCAGCAGGCGCTAAAGCTGCGCCCAACTCGCCCCCTATCGCTTACAAATTTCCCACTCAAGGGCGCGTTCGCAAAAGTTACAGCATTACTGGCAAACAAAAACATCCCGCGATCGATATTGCCGCCCCCGAAGGTACGCCAATCATCGCCGCCGCCGACGGTAAAGTCATCGCAGCGGGAGTGGGCGACGAACCGGAAGTCGTTCGAGCAGCGGGACAAAATTGGGGCAAAGCCTTAGTCCTCGTAATCTCCCACGATAACGGTGACAGAACGATTTACGCTCACAATCAACGCCACATTGTTAAAGTCGGTCAAAAAGTGACCAAAGGACAAACAATAGCACTCGTCGGTCAAAGTGGTAATGCTGAGTATCCTCACCTCCACTTTGAACTAAAACATAACGGACAATCGGTCAATCCCCTATCCTATATTCAATTCAATTAAGGCTAGCTGAATAATGGACAATTGACAATTGATAATGGACAACGTTCGTACAAATTCATTGCTCCCTTGAGGCGAAGTCTCTTTTTAGGGCATCGGTACTAATTGGAGGTGTAAGGGTATGGGCAATAGAGCCATTAACGGCTCCGAACGTTATCAATTGTCCATTATCAATTGTCAATTATTCACCGCTCGCCTTTGCTCCAAATTCAGCACTCAGAATTTTTAATTTCAAATCATCATCGAAGCGTTGCATTTATTGCATCGCCTTTATTAATTTTGCATCAAAGAATACATCAACAATTTTAACCGCACTTTAACTTTCTCTTAACTGAAACTCAAACCTTTGAGTCTTCAGCCATTGCATCTCAGTTCTCTGAGATCGGAACGCTACCAGTGTGAGGAAAATTGTGAAATCCAATCAAATTAAACCCTTCGAGACATTTAGCACTTCAGCATTGCTCGTAAGCACTTTGCTGCTATCTGTATCGCTCAAAGCAGCAGCAAACCCCGCTACTCCAGAGGTTCCCTCTGAACTCTCTACGCCGGTTTTACCTCAACCTACAGAGGTTCCCTCTGAACTCTCCACGCCTGTTTTACCTCAACCTACAGAAGATGGCAATCAGGCTGCCCTCAATGAGATTGAAAGCTATAGCAACACCGAGGCAGAAAGTTCCCTCGGTCAAGAGTTGCAAGGAGCTTCCAAATTTCGCGACGTTCGTCCCACTGACTGGGCCTTCCAAGCCTTAGATGACCTCATTAAGCGCTACGATTGTCTCGTTGGCTATCCCGACGGAACTTTTCGAGGCAATCGTCCCCTCAGCCGTTACGAATTTGCCGCCGGTTTGAATGCTTGTTTGAATCAAATCGAACGGTTAATCTCCTCTTCTGGTGGTGATTTCGCCACTCGCGAAGACCTTGAAACGTTGCGTCGCCTGATGCAAGAGTTTGAAACCGAACTTGCTTCCCTCGGTACTCGCGTCGATAACTTAGAAGCACGTACTGCCTTCCTAGAAGATCATCAATTCTCGACGACAACGAAACTATCGGGCGAGGTGATTTTTGCTCTTTCCGATGCTTGGGGCGGTCAAACCGATAATACCCATACTGTCTTTCAAAACCGAGTTCGTCTCAATTTCCTAACCAGTTTTACCGGCAAAGATCAACTGCAAGTCCGCCTGCAAGCTGACAACGCGCCGCCTCTGTTGCCCGGTAACATGGTCTTTAACGATAACCCTAACCCGACAACAACCCAAGAAGGGCGTTTCACTTACGACGGTCCCAATCCCGGCAATACGCCCAATAATGTTTTTATTGACATCCTGCGCTATCGTTTCCCCATCGGGAATAAAATCAACGTGCAGATTATTGCCAACGGTGGTTTGCATCATTACTACGTCGATACCGTAAACCCTTATTTTGAAGGATTGGCGGGCGGTTCTAATGCCATTTCGCGCTTTGCGGAACGCAACCCCATCTATCGTATCGGGCCGTTTGGAGCGGGTGCGGCGGTCGCCATTAAACCTTTAGATGCGGTGCGCGTCGATTTAGGATATATTGCCAACGAAGCTGAGGATCCTGGTTCCGGTTCGGGATTGTTTAATGGTAATTATTCCGCGATCGCGCAAGTCGTTGTCGGTAATACTCATAAAATCGGCTTCACCTACGTCCACGCTTACGACGGCACAACCGCTGCGACTTTCCCCACGCGCTTTGCTCTGGGCGGAACGGGAACCAGTTATGCTAACCTTGCCCCTGCTGCCCTCGCGCGTATTACCGGACTTCCTGCCGCTCGGATGAATACGCCTGTCGTGAGTAACTCCTACGGGATCGAAACCTCTTTACCCATTACGCCCAACATTGTTTTTAACGGCTGGGTGGGATTAACCAATGCGCGTTTGATCGGTTTGGGCGATGCTAATATTTGGAACTTCGCTGGCGGTTTAGCGTTCCCGGATTTAGGTCAAGCGGGCAATCTCGGCGGTCTCTTTTTCGGGGCAGAACCGACGCTACGCGGCTTGCGGACTTCGGGTAATCGCTCTTTTTCTCGAGATTTTGCTTACCATTTCGAGGCATTTTACCGCCACCAAATTGGGAAAAATATCTCCATTACTCCGGGGGTAATTTGGTTGCTCAATCCCAACCAAAATTCAGCTAATAATGACGCGGTGATTGGGACATTACGAACGACGTTTACGTTCTAATCTCTAATCCAGTCTGTCACTAGCGGGGCGAGTTATTCTCTGCCCCGCTAGTTGTAAGATTGAAGGCGCGATCGCATCCGGTGAATCCCTAAATTCTTTCAACCTTATAGCGCTTCTGCCGTCTCTGGCGATTCTGCCAACTGTTCTAAGCGTTCTTGCTGATCTTGGGAGATACAAGCCTGGATAATATGTTCGATATTTCCCTCCAATGACTCGTTTAAACCGAAGTTTTGCCCCAAACGGTGGTCGGTAACGCGATTATCCTTGTAATTATACGTGCGTATTTTCTCGGAGCGAGAACCCGTCCCAACTTGCGATCGCCGCATTGAAGTGACGGCCTCTTGCTGCTCGCTCAACTTCATTTCATACAACTTAGCACGCAAAATCTGCATTGCCCGTTCCCGGTTCTGTAATTGCGATCGCTCCTCAGTACACTTAACCCGAATCCCCGTCGGTTTGTGGATTAAATCCACCGCCGTTTCCACCTTATTCACGTTTTGTCCGCCTGCACCGCCGGAACGCATCGTCGAAAGCTCGATATCCTTGGGATCGATATGAATCTCCACATCGTCTACCTCGGGCATGACTGCGACAGTCGCCGTCGAAGTATGAACGCGCCCGCCCGCCTCCGTCACCGGAACGCGCTGCACGCGATGAACCCCCGCTTCAAATTTTAACTGGCTGTAGACGCGATCGCCCTGAATTTCCAGCACCGCTTCCTTAAACCCTCCCATTTCCGCCAGCGACTCGCTTACCAGCGAAACCTTCCAGCGCTGTGACTCCGCATAGCGAGAATACATCCGCAACAAATCCCCCGCCCAAATACTCGCCTCATCGCCTCCCGTACCGGCGCGAATTTCCAGCATAATATTCTTATCGTCGTTCGGATCTCGCGGCAAAAGCAAAATTTTCAACCGCTGTTCCAAATCTTCTAATTTCGCTTCCAACTCATCCACTTCCAAAGCAGCCATCTCTTGCATCTCGAGATCGCCACCTGCTTCCTTCAGAATTTCCTTCGCCCCCACTAATTCCTCACCTGCGGTTTTCCATTCTTCATAAGTATTCACCGTTGCTTCCAGCGAAGCTCGTGCCTGTGCAACGCGCTGCAACTCATCGGGATTCGTCACAATATCGGGATCTGCAAGGCGGCGAGTCAACTCATTGTAAGTTTGCTCGACGGATTGAAGTTTATCTAATAAATAGGATTCAGCCATGACTACCTCGATCGGTTATCAGTTATCAGTTATCAATTGGCAGTTATTTAAAGTTCAACGGCGGAGTGCCAACTCTACAGTTAATTTCTTATACGCAATTAACCCAGCAGAAATTCTGCTGGGTTAACCAAGATTCACGACTATTGCTATTGTTCTTGAGAATCCGATTTTGCTTCGGTTTGAGCGAACATCCCATACTTCCGCATGAAACGTTCGACGCGACCTTCCGTATCGACCATTTTTTGCGTTCCAGTATAAAACGGATGATTGCCGGACCAAACTTCAACGTTAATAACGGGTTTCGTTGCGCCGACAGTCATAACAACTTCGCCATTGCAAATCACTTTCGCGTCGGGATACCACTCGGGGTGAATATCGGGTTTCGGCATAATTCCTTTTCTGTTTTAGCGATATATTTTAGACCGGCCAAGCAATCTATGAGGCGGCGGGAGGTCTTGCTTTCTTAATTATAATACCAGCCAGACCCCAACCCTTCGTTCTAGCGCTTGGAGTATTGCGAGGCTTTGCGAGCTTTTTTGAGTCCGTATTTTTTACGTTCTTTAGCACGCGGATCTCGCGTTAGGTAGCCTTCCCCTTTCAAGGGCTTGCGATTATCGGGGTCAAGTTGGCATAAGGCTCTAGCTACGCCCAAACGAACGGCATCAGACTGTCCGGTTAAGCCGCCGCCGTGGGCTTTGACTAAGATATCGTACTCGTTTTCTAAACCCAACGTTTCTAAGGGAGCCTTCGCAGCAGCGAGGTAGCTGGGGTTGCGATTGAAGTAATCGTCGCCCTGACGCTCGTTGACAATTAGTTGACCGTTACCGGGAACGAGACGAACGCGCGCAACAGAGCTTTTGCGGCGACCGGTTCCCCAATAGATAACTTTGTTTTGCGATTCTGCGTCCTGCATTAATTTTCTCCGGGAATAGTATTAATTTTGAGTTCTTGGGGTTGCTGGGCTTGGTGGGGATGATTGGGGCCGGCGTAGACTTTGAGTTTAGTAAAGAGTTTGCGCCCGAGAGAGTTTTTCGGCAGCATTCCTTTAACTGCTTTTTCGATAATGCGTTCGGGAATGCGGTCTTGTAGTTGGGCAAAGGTTTCGGTTTTCATCCCGCCGGGACGACCGGAATGGCGGCGATAGAGTTTTTGACTGCTTTTTTTGCCGGTGACGGCGACCTTTTCGGCATTGACGACGACAACAAAATCGCCGGTATCCATATGGGGAGTAAAGGTTGGTTTGTTCTTGCCTCTAAGGATGCTGGCAATTTCGGTAGCCAAGCGTCCGAGGCGTTGGTCTGCGGCATCGACGACGTACCATTTCGGGTCGAGCGTTTCGAGGGTGGGTAGGGGTGTTTTGTTCATAGTTAGCATTTAAATAGAGGGGTTAAAGACGAACTGGGGTTGAGTATCGAACCACAGGTTTTTAGCAAAGGGGCATTCGGGATAGCCCACCCTCAGCAAGCATAAACCCTTGGCGGGAGCGGCGTATTTAACGCGATCGCGCCGCTGTTCGACCCAAATATCGGTAAAGTTAGCCAGCGATCGCTTGCCGGTGCCGACTTCGACGAGCATCCCCACTAGAAGCCTCACCATCCCGTACAAGAAGCCGTTCGCTTGGATCTCTAGCGTTACTATAGAGCCTCGGCGGTAGCATTCGACCGCTTGTACCTCGACCCAGGAGTGCTGGCGGCGGGAACCGGCGCGGTGAAAAGCAGCGAGGTGATGGCTGCCGAGCAACGGCTCGAGAGCGGCTTGCATGAGCGTTTCTTGCAGGGGGGCATGATAATAATGCCAAGAAAAGGGGGCAACGAACAAGTTGGGCTGGGCTGCGGTGTATAGGGTATAGCGATAGCGCCGCCAGAGCGCGCTAAAGCGGGCGTGCCAGTCAGCAGGAACGGCGGCGGAACCTCGGATGCGGACATCTTCGGGTAGGAGACCGTTTAAAACAACTGCCCATTTCTCCGGAGGAATGGGGCTGGCAACGTTGAAGTGGGCAAATTGAGCGGCAGCGTGAACGCCCGTATCGGTACGACCGGCTCCGTGAACGGTAACGGGATGACCCACGACAGACGCGATCGCCGTTTCAATCTCTTCTTGGACGCTACGACGATCGGGCTGGCGCTGCCAACCATAAAAATGGGTTCCCAGGTACTGAATAACGAGGGCAATCCGCTGGGTTTCCGGACTGGCAGTAGGCATGAGCGCGATCGCGGGCAAGACTAAACTAGCGAGATAATCGCCATTTCTGCATTATCGCCCCGCCGCCGCACGGTTCGCACGATGCGAGTATAACCGCCGTTTCGACTGCCGTAGCGATCGGGTACATCAGCAAAGAGGGCGTGGACGAGATCTTTGTCGAGCAAGTAGCCCAAGGCTTGACGGCGAGCGGATAAAGAACCGTCTTTAGCGAGAGTGATCATTTTTTCAACCTCAGAGCGCACCGCTTTGGCGCGAGTTTTGGTTGTTTTAATCTCACCGTGCCGAATGAGTTCTGTCGCCAGCGATCGCAGTAGGGCGCGGCGCTGGTCTGCCGGAAGTCCCAGTTGAGGGACGCGACACCGATGACGCATTTAACTTTCTCCTCTTAATTCGTTCTAGGTTTTGGCTTTTTCTTGGGGCAAGGTAATGCCCAAGCGATGGTGGAGCGCTTCGATGACTTCTTCGGCAGACTTTTGACCGAAATTTTTGATCTCGAGCAAGTCTTCTTGCGAGTAGTCGAGTAGGTCGGCAACTGTATTGATTTGCGCCCGTTTCAAGCAGTTGTAAGCCCGAACTGACAATTGTAGTTCTTCAATCGGAATTTGCCGCGTCGGATCTTCGATATCGGGTTCGTCGATTTCGCCATTGCCGATATTCAGATCTTTGAGCGGGTTAAATAGATCGACGACGATTTCCGCTGCTTGGGAGAGCGCTTCATCGGGCTTCAAGCTGCCGTTCGTCCAAATGTCGAGGATTAACCGATCTTTGGCTGCCGAGCCATCGACCAGGGCATCTTCCACGCTGTAATTGACCTTACTGACGGGCATGAAGACCGCATCGATTTGCAGGAAATCTAATGGAGTCGTATCGTCGCGCCCGCGATCGACCGCTCGATAGCCTTTGCCTTTTTCGACGCGAAATTCCATCTCCAGTTTGGCTCCCTCAGCGAGAGTGGCCACGTACTGGTTCGGATCGACGACGGCGATTTCCGAAGGCAGGTCGAACTGACTTGCCGTAACGGTTCCCGCTCCTGTGGCGACGAGGCGACCGATTTGGGGCGTAGAGGAGAAGCTCTGAAAGACAATTTCTTTCATGTTCAGGAGAATTTCGAGAACGTCCTCCCGAACGCCTTTGAGGGTAGCAAATTCGTGGCTCACTCCGGCAATGCGCACGGCGGTCACGGCTGCCCCCTCTAAGTTGGCGAGCATGACTCGTCTCAGGGCGTTGCCGACAGTAGTTCCCTGACCTCGCTCCAGGGGTTCGATAACAAACCTGCTATATTGACTTTGGTTTTTGTGAGTTTTCGACTCTACACAATCAATTTGAAATTGCGCCACGGAGTGACCTCCCTTATTTGAAAGATAAAACTGAAAAGGTTAAAGGCATTAAGTTAACGATCGAGGTGAGCGCCCGCTTTTTGCCCTGCGTTTAACCCCTTACACTCTTCGTCGTTTTGGAGGTCGGCAACCATTGTGCGGAATCGGCGTTACGTCTCGAATTAGGGTAATTTCTAAACCGGATGCTTGTAGGGCGCGGATTGCGGTTTCTCGCCCCGCTCCGGGCCCGCTCACCATCACTTCGAGTTGGCGCATTCCTTGCTCGATCGCGCGCTTGGCCGCGTTATCGGCAGCGGTTTGGGCGGCAAAGGGCGTTCCCTTTTTCGCGCCTTTAAAACCGCTAGAGCCGGAGGATGCCCATGAAATCGTGTCTCCCCGCGTATCGGAGATCGTAACGATGGTGTTATTGAAGGTGGAGCGAATATGTGCTACTCCATTGGGGACGTTCCGTTTGTGCTTTTTTGCACTGGTTTTTTTGGTGGGTCGCGCCATTTTGTTTCTCTAGAGATCTATCTAACTCGGTTCCAACCGAATCCTTATTTATTTCTTCGCTGCTGCTTTCTTCTTACCGGCGACGGTAACTCGTCTGCCGCGACGAGTCCGAGCGTTGGTGCGCGTCCGCTGACCCCGCACGGGCAAGCCTTGACGGTGGCGGCGGCCTCTATAAGTGCCGATATCGACTAAGCGCTTAATATTCATCGATTCTAAGCGTCTCAAGTCCCCTTCGACTTGGAAGTTATCTTCGATGAACGCGCGCAAGGTCGTTACTTGCTCGTCCGTTAAGTCTCGAACCCGGATGTCAGGGCTGACTCCGGTTTCGGCCAAGATTTTTTGCGATCGCGCCAACCCAATTCCGAAGATGTAGGTTAGCCCGATCTCAACCCGCTTATCTCGCGGCAGATCTATTCCAGCTATGCGTGCCACACTTACTTTCTCCCTAACTGTTGCTTCGATCGAGCGACGTTTCAACTTGTCAGTCGCCCGTTTTCTGTTTACAATTTGAGGAAACCTGCTTTCTCCCAATGCGGTTAGCGCTTTGGGTTAGCGCAGTATCGCCTTGAATCTTGGCGCGGTTCCTGCTTTCTCCCAATGCTATTAGCGCTTCGGGTTTGAACCGGTCGCCTCAAATTCGGCTTCTACTTTAACCTTGGCGCTGTTTGTGCTTCGGGTTCGAGCAGATCACCATAACGCGGCCGCGACGACGGATGACGCGGCATTTTTCGCAAATCTTTTTGACTGATGCTCTAACTTTCATGCCGATTTTGGCAACACTGCAAGCTTATCATTATATCAATTTATTTGTATTTTTTCCAGCATTTATAGGAATTTATTTCTTCCGCAATCGATAAGTAATCCGACCTTTCGTAAGGTCGTAGGGAGTTAGCTCCACCTTAACGCGATCGCCCGGAAGAATCTTGATATAATTCCGTCGAATTTTGCCAGAAATATGAGCCAGAACGTTAAAGCCGTTATCGAGTTCGACTCGAAACATGGCGTTCGGAAGAGACTCCGTTACCGTCCCTTCCATTTCAATCAGATCTTGTTTGGGCAAGGGTTTTTCTGCCTCTCTTCAATGATATTTATCGGTTTCACTCTCATCGATACAGCTTAACTTCCTCCCAATCGGGATAGAAGGCTAATCGATTTTGTCGCAACTTCGACTACAGTTTAGCAAAAATTAACAACTTTTTGCTCGCGATTATGCGTGTTCGGGTTCCGGTTCCACTTCTAGAAGTTTGCGCAGAGCAACAGTGACTTCATGAGGAGGCCGATTGCCATCCACAACCTGCAAACGAAGCTGGTAAAATTCATTCACAGGTTCCGTTTGCTCGCGATACACTTCCAAACGGCGGCGAATCGTTTCTTCGTTGTCATCTTTACGCCCCCGCGCCAGCAGGCGTTCGACGAGAATATTATCCGGCACGTCCAAAGCCAGTACCAATTCTAAAGGCTGTTCGAGTTCGAGCAACAATTGGTCTAGAAACTCTGCTTGAGGAACGGTACGGGGAAAGCCATCCAAAATCCAGCCATCTCGAGCATCCTCCTCGCCCAAGCGCTCGCGAATCAAACCCAGAATTAATTCATCTGGAACTAACTCCCCCGCATCCACAAAACCTTTAGCTTTTACCCCCAAAGGCGTGCTGCGGGCGATCGCATCGCGTAAAATATCCCCCGTAGAGATATGTGGAACTTGCAACATTTCCGTCAAGCGTTGGGCTTGCGTTCCCTTTCCCGCGCCGGGAGGACCTGAAAAAACCAATCTTTTCTTAGTCATAACCAACTTTTATTAAAAACAATGCCCTCTTAAATCTCCCAATTCCCCAACTTCGAGTCGCGAAGGATATTGCCTTCGCAACTCAACGCTTCAATCCTTACTTCTTCACCATCCCCTCATAACGCTGGGAAATGACATAAGTCTGAATTTGCTTCGCCGTATCGATCGCAACCCCCACTAAAATCAAAAGAGAAGTTGCCCCAAAACCTCGCAGAGTTTGCACCCCCGTTGCGCTTTCCACTGCCGTTGGTACTGTCGCGACTAAGCCTAAGAAAATCGCCCCCAAGAACGTCAAGCGATTTAATACGCCCTCCAAATACTCGCTCGTCGCCTTCCCCGGACGAATCCCCGGAATGCTTGCCCCCATCTTCTTCAAATTTTGCGACATATCCACGGGATTGACGATCAGCGAAGCATAAAAATAGCTAAAAAACACGATTAACGTTAAGTAGACCAGAACGTAAGCCCAGTTTCCCGGCTGTAACGCTGTTACGATGCTCTGCAACACCTTACTCGCCCCCTCCGCCTTAGCCACAAAGGGCAATCCGGCTAAAGAAGCAGGCAACACTAAAACGGCTGAGGCAAAAATAATCGGCATTACGCCTCCCTGATTGAGGCGCAACGGCAGGTAATTCTTCCGCTCCCGATACAACCGCTTGCCGACTTGACGGCGAGCCGAAATAATCGGAATGCGGCGCGTCCCTTCTTGCACGAAGACAATCCCGACAATCGTTGCTAAGAACACCAACAACAGCACCACGACTTGGACAACCGCTTCGCGCCCGCCCTTCGTCGCGAACTCAATCGTATTGCCCAGCGTCGTCGGCAAAACTGCTACGATGTTGACAAAAATCAACAAAGATGCACCGTTGCCAATGCCGCGCTCGGTAATCAACTCCGAAATCCACATCACGAACATCGAACCGGCTGTCAGCGCCAACACGGTTTCAATAACAAAGGCTGGACCGTAATTAATCGCGTAGGGACGCAACAGCCCGATGGTAATCCCGAAACTCTGAATTATCGCCCACCCCAGGGCAACATAGCGGGTAATTTGAGAAATTTTCCGCCGTCCGGCTTCCCCTTCATTTTTTTGTAAATTCTCCAACGAAGGCAAGGCTGCCGTCAGGAGTTGAATAATGATGGAAGCATTAATAAACGGCAAAATCCCTAAAGCAAAAATTCCGAGAGCCGTCAGACCACCCCCGGAAAAGATATCGAGAAAACCGAGAACTGAATTCCCGCGAATTCCCTCAGCAAAAGCTTCGAGATTGATACCCGGAACGGGAACTTTCACGCCGAAGCGAACGAGAATCAACAAGCCAATTGTAATTAAGACTCGCCCTCGCAAACCCGCCGCTTGGGCCATTTGCAAGAACGTCTCTTGCGCTGTGGGCGCTTTATCGCGACTAACAACCATAAAACATTTCCTTTAACAGACGAACGGTCTAGTAGCGTTGCGCGGAATTCAAAATTAAAAGTTCAAAATGCTTGTCTTCGGCAAACGCAAACAGCAATTCTGAACGGTAACTTTATTTCCACTAGCGCTGACTAACAATAACCTCGATCTTAAGTTATTTTTTTAATCGTGGGTTCGGTCGGGCGAGACAGCACTAGCCAGTTCGCCCTATCTCGCCTCTAACTTTAGCTAACCACTTCACACTGACCGCCTGCGGCTTCAATTTTACTTTTAGCACCAACGGTAAAAGCGGCGGCTTTTACCTGAAGCGGAACGTTAAGTTCTCCATCCCCAAGAATTTTCAGCGGGCCGCGATTGGTTTTAATCGAGCCATTTTCTAAAAGAAGTTCGAGGGTAACTTCTGTGTTGGGTTCCAGGGAAGCGAGGTCTTTGACGTTAATCGTCGTGAAATGTTTGGGATTGACGACGGTGAAATACTTCAGTTTGGGAACGCGGCGATAGAGGGGCATTTGTCCGCCTTCAAATCCCGGTTTAGTTCCCGTACCGGAGCGCGATTTTTGACCCCGCATCCCAAAGCCGCAACTCGCACCCTGTCCGGCGGCGATACCGCGTCCGACTCGTCGGGGGCGCGTGCGAGACCCTTTTTTGGGGACTGCATCGTTGATTCGCATGGTGGTTTGTCCTTGTTAATGTAAGAGCTACAGTGGGGATAAACCCCAAGTCTTAAAAAATTAAGCGTAGAGATGTTCGAGAGAGATGCCGCGCTCGCGGGCTACGTCGGAGAAGGTTCGCAGGGTTTCTAAGGCATCAATCGCCGCCCGAGCGTTATTGAGGGGGTTATTCGAGCCGAGTTGTTTGGCTAAAATATTTTTCACGCCTGCGAGTTCGAGGACGGTTCGCACGGCTCCCCCTGCAATTACGCCCGTACCGGGAGCGGCGGGACGCATCATCACTTTCGCGCCGCCCGCAGCACCGTTAATGGGATGGGTGATGGAGTTGGCTTTGGTGAGGGAGATTTCAATCAGTTGTTTTTTGCCATCGGCTACGCCTTTACGGACGGCTCCGATTACGTCGCTCGCTTTGCCGACTCCTACGCCGACTTGACCTTTTTCGTTACCGACGACGACAATGGCGCGGAAACTGAGTTTTTTACCGCCTTTGACGACTTTACTAACCCGACGGATTTGAATGACCCGTTCTTGGAAGTTGGATTCTTTTTCTTTGGTTCGGCTTTTTTTGTTTTGTTTTGCCATCGGAGTTGTCCCGTAGTTATCGATATCCTAGGTGAGGGCTATAGCAGAAAAACGTCTAAAAGTCAAGACCCGCTTCGCGAGCGGATTCGGCTAAAGCTTTGACGCGCCCGTGATAAAGGTTGCCGCCGCGATCGAAGACGACTTTCGTAATCCCTTGCGCTATGGCGCGTTCGGCGACCAATTTGCCAACCGCAGAGGAGGCTTCGCAGGTCGCCCCCGAAGCGAGATCGCCCTTGAGTTGAGGTTCGAGGGTTGAGGCTGCAACCAAGGTCGAGTGTTGGGTGTCGTCGATGACTTGAGCGTAGATATGTTGGTTGGAGCGGAAAACAGCTAAGCGAGGGCGTTCTGCTGTGCCACTGACGCTTTTCCGCAGGCGTTGGTGGCGGCGTTGGACTAATTCTTTGCGAGTGCGTTTCATGGTTATTTTTTGCCTCCTTTACCGGTTTTACCCGCTTTGCGGCGAACCACTTCGCCTTGGTAGCGAATCCCTTTGCCTTTATAAACTTCGGGAGGACGGACGGATCGAATTTTAGCGGCAATGTTGCCGACAACTTCTTTATCGATACCGCTGATGGTAATTTGCAAGCCTTTGCTGTCTTTAGGGACATCGAGTTGTATGCCTTCGGGCGGCTCGATTTCCACGGGATGGCTGTAGCCGACGTTAAGGACGAGGTTTTTACCTTGCATTTGGGCGCGATAGCCTACGCCTTGGATTTCCAGTTGCTTGGTGTAACCTTTAGATACGCCCTCGATCATGTTGGCGACGAGGGTGCGGGATAAACCGTGGCGCTGGCGGGCGAGGCGAGATTCGTCGCGGCGGAGAACTTTAACGAGGTTGCCGTCTTGTTCGACGCTAACCGGATTGGTGAGGGTGCGAGCGAGTTGACCTTTGGGGCCTTTAACTGTAACGTTTTGTCCGTCGATCTCGACGGTCACTTTATCGGGGAGGTCGATGGGGCGCTTGCCAATACGAGACATAGGTTGACTAACTCCTGAGATTTGCGATCGGAGGATGGTTACCAGACGTAACACAGGACTTCGCCGCCGATTCCTTGCTTGCGCGCTTCTCGGTCGGTCATAATCCCGCTGGAAGTGGAAATGATGGCGATGCCAATACCGCCGAGGACGCGGGGTAGTTCTTTACTGTTTTTGTAGACGCGCAAACCCGGTTTACTGATGCGCTTGAGATGGCGAATCAAGGGCTGGCGGTTTTTACCCACGTATTTAAGGGAAATCATGAGTTGCTTTTTCACGCCTTCCCCGACTTCTTCGTAGTCGCCAATGAAGCCTTCATCTCTGAGGACTTTAGCAATACTGCGGGTCATTTTTGTCGATGGGATGGCGGTGGTAGCGTGCCGGACTGCACCCGCGTTACGGATGCGGACGAGCATATCGGAAATGGTGTCGTTTGCTGCCATGTTTGTTTCTCGATCCTTGCTTCAATCGGGCTTAATTACTCCGGAATGGCATTCCCATTTCTTTGAGTAAGGCGCGACCTTCTTCGTCGGTGCTGGCGGTGGTGATAATTGAAATGTCCATGCCTCGAATTTTATCGATGCTGTCGTATTCAATTTCAGGGAAAATAATCTGTTCGCGGATGCCGAGGCTGTAGTTGCCTCTACCGTCGAAGCTTTTGGGGCTGATACCGCGAAAGTCGCGAATGCGGGGGAGGGCGATCCCAATCAGGCGATCGAGGAAAGCATACATCCGTTCGGAACGCAGCGTCACCATAAGACCGACAGGCATCCCCTGACGGAGTTTGAAGCCTGCGATCGCTTTTTTAGCGCGGGTGACGACGGGCTTTTGTCCGGTAATCGTCGCGAGTTCTGCAATCGAAGATTCTAAGGCTTTAGCGTTTTGGCTGGCTTCACCCAGTCCGCGATTGACTGTAATCTTCACCAATTTGGGGACTTGGTGAACGTTAGTGTAGGAAAATTGTTCCTTAAGTTTGGGAACGATCGTTTCTTCGTAAGTGGTTTTCAGTCGTTGAGTCATGGCTAGTCGATGATTTCTCCGGTCTTTTTCAGCATCCGCACTTTACGACCGTCTTCAGTGAAGGTGTAAGCGATGCGGCTGGCGACTTTTTCTTTAGTGGAATAGAGCATGACATTGGAACTGTGAATGGGCGCTTCAAAAGTGTCGATGCGTCCGGATTCGCCTTCCTGTTGCGGCTTGACGTGCTTGGTTCTAATGTTCACGCCTTTGACAACGACTTTGCTCTGGGTAGGAATGCTTTTGAGAATTTCTCCGACTTTACCCTTGTCGCGACCGGCGATGATTTGCACGGTATCGCCTTTTTTAACGTGCATTTTGTAGCGTTGGGTTTGAGATTTTGCCGATTTACCCGGTTTTGTTGCGGCCATTTAATTTAAATTACCTCTGGAGCAAGAGAGACGATTTTGGTAAAGTTTTTTTCGCGCAGTTCGCGAGCAATAGGCCCGAAGACGCGCGTCCCTTTAGGATTACCGTCTTGGTTAATAATGACGGCGGCGTTATCGTCAAAACGGATGCTCATACCGCTGTCGCGACGAACCGATTGCCGGGTGCGGACGACGACGGCGCGAACGACATCGGATTTTTTGACCCCCATATTGGGGATGGCATCCTTGACGACGGCGATAATTTCATCGCCGATGCCAGCATAGCGGCAGTTGCCGGTGCCGAGAACCCGCAGGCACATTAGTTTTTTGGCCCCGCTATTGTCGGCGACGTTGAGGTAGGTTTGTTGTTGGATCATGGTTCGTTCGGTGGACGGTGAATGGGGGCAGCGGGCGCAATTTAGGGTTAACGCTTCGCGGTTATTCGTTCGCCGAACTAAGGATTTCAGCGACTTTCCAGCGCTTGGTGCGACTGAGAGGGCGCGTTTCTTGAATGCGGACGCGATCGCCTTCTTTGCACTGATTTTCTTCGTCGTGGGCTTTATAGCGCTTGGTTTTAACGACGATTTTTCCGTATTTGGGGTGGGGAGAGCGATTTTCGATCGCGACGACGACGGTCTTATCCATCTTGTCGCTCACGACGACTCCCACGCGTTCTTTAACTGCCATTGGCGTTTACTCCTCCTCGGTGGCGGGGGCGGTTTGGGCGATGGACGGGGCTGCTTCTCGCTGGGCGGCGATTTCCCGTTCTCGTTCGACGGTTAAAAGTTGGGAGATGCGATGCTTCAAGTGCTTGAACTCGTGAGTTTTTTCGAGTTGGCGCGTGGCTTGTTGCAGGCGCAAGGTAAAGAGTTGGCGCTTGGCCGCGATAATTTCGTCGCTCAATTCGTCGTCGCTGAGTTTGCGCGCGTCTTCAATCTTCGGAAAAGCCATGATTTAGGTATACTCCTGCTCTCGAGTCACGAATTTAGTCTTAATCGGCAGTTTTTGCATGGCAAGACGCATGGCTTCGCGAGCGATTTCTTCAGAAACACCGGCCATCTCAAACATAATCCGGCCGGGTTTGACGACGGCAACCCAGAATTCAGGAGAGCCTTTCCCGGAACCCATCCGGGTTTCAGCGGCTCGCATGGTTACGGGTTTGTCGGGGAAGATGCGAATCCAGATTTTTCCCCCCCGGCGAACGTATCGAGTCATCGCCCGACGGGCGGCTTCGATTTGACGCGCGGTAATCCAGGCCGGTTCGGTTGCTTGCAAGCCGAAGTCGCCGAAATTGAGCGTGCTGCCTTGGGTGGAGAGGCCTTTCATGCGTCCGCGTTGCTGTTTGCGGAATTTAGTGCGTTTGGGGCTTAACATGGTTGGGTGCGATCTGCGATCGGGGTCGGTGATTTAAGGAATTCGGGCAAACTATTCCGAGCGGTCTTCAAACTGCTGGCGGCGGCGCTGGCGGCGCGGCGTTTGCACGGGGGCGGCGGCGGGCGCTTCTTCAGTACCGGGAATAATTTCGCCTTTGAACACCCAAACTTTAATGCCGAGGATGCCGTAAATAGTCAGGGCGGTTCGATAAGCGTAGTCGATATCGGCTCTCAAGGTGTGCAGTGGCACGCTCCCTTCGAGGGTGGATTCAGTCCGCGCGATTTCCGCACCGTTCAAGCGACCGCTCACTTGAACTTTAATCCCTTGCACTTCGGCTTTGAGGGCGCGTTGGATGGCTTGACGCACGACGCGACGGAAAGAAACCCGCCGTTCGAGTTGCTGGGCGATGTATTCGGCAATCAAACCGGCATCAGCATCGACGCGGGAGACTTCCACGACGTTAACGCGAATTTGTCGGTTGCCGCCGAGGAATTCTTGCAGTCCGGCGCGCAGGGAGTCGATTCCACTGCCGCCGCGACCGACAACTACACCGGGACGAGCGGTATGAATTTCGAGATCGATCTGGTCGGCTTTGCGTTCGATACGAACTTCAGAAATGCCCGCGTAGGTCTGGTTTTTACCCTGACCGGAGCTTTTATTGAGAGTTTGCTCGACGTATTGACGAATTTTACGGTCTTCTTTTAAAAGTTCTGGATAGCGTTTGGTGTCGGCATACCAGCGCGACCGATGTTCTTTAGTAATGCCGAGGCGAAAGCCTCTCGGGTGTATTTTTTGTCCCACAACTATTTTCCTCGTTATTCCTCGACGTTGGGAGCTACCGCGACGGTAATATGGCACGTCGGTTTGCGAATTTGGTAGGCGCGTCCTTGCGCTCTGGGGCGGAAGCGTCTCAAGCTTGGCCCTTGGTCGGCGTAGGCCGAACTCACGGTCAGGGTGGCGGGGTCGTAGCCGTTGTTATGTTCGGCATTGGCGACAGCCGACCGCAAGACTTTGAGGACGGGTTCGCAGGCGCGATAGGGCATAAATTCGAGAATAATGAGGGCTTCTCGATAGGAGCGACCGCGAATTTGGTCGAGAACCCGCCGTACTTTGTGGGGGGACATCCGAATATAGCGCGCGATCGCTTTAACTTCTTCTTGGGTACTAACAGCCATACTTTCTCCTTATCGGGTTGCGAACGAGTTCTTAACCCTCATTTCTTCTTTATCTGCGTCCGGCTTTTTTGTCGCTCTTGGCATGACCTCGGAACGTCCGCGTCGGTGCAAACTCTCCTAATTTATGACCGACCATTTGCTCGGAAATAAATACGGGGACGTGCTGGCGACCGTTGTGAACGGCGATGGTATGCCCGACCATTTGCGGTAGGACGGTGGAGGCTCTCGACCAAGTTTTGATCACTCGTTTCTCATTCTTGGCGTTAAGCTGTTCGATTTTCGACAGCAGGCTGTCGGCAATAAATGGACCTTTTTTGAGAGAACGACCCATAGTTTGGATATGTGAACGATAAGGGCGGGCAAGCGATCGCAACTCGAGGCTCGCACCGCGTTTTCTATTGACCGGTGTTGCGACGGCGCACGATTAAAGCACTACTCTGCTTTTTCCGCTTGCGTGTCTTCATTCCCAGTGCTGGTTTGCCCCAAGGGGTAACCGGGCCGCTGCGACCAATCGGCGCGCGACCTTCGCCACCGCCGTGGGGGTGGTCTACTGGGTTCATGGCGCTACCGCGAACGTGAGGTCTCTTGCCTAAGCGACGGGTACGCCCTGCTTTACCCAAACTTAAGTTGCGAATTTCGGCATTGCCGACGCGACCGATGGTGGCGTAGCATTCGCGACGTACCATACGGACTTCTTTGGAGGGCAATCTCAGGGTTACATAGTCTCCTTCTTTAGCGACGACTTGGGCTGCACCGCCTGCGGCACGAACGATTTGACCGCCGCGTCCAGCGACGAGTTCGATATTATGCACGTCGGTTCCCAAGGGAATCTTCGCTAAAGGTAGGGCGTTACCCGTTTCAAAGGGTGAATCGGGGCCGGAAATAATGCTATCGCCGACTTTTAAGCCTGCCGGTGCGAGAATGTAGCGCTTTTCTCCATCTTGGTAGTAGAGAAGCGCAATTCTGGCATTGCGGTTGGGATCGTACTCGATCGCTGCCACTTTTGCCGGGACGTTAAGTTTATCTCTGCGAAAGTCAATCTCGCGGTAGAGACGTTTGTGTCCGCCCCCGCGATGGCGACTGGTAACGACACCGCGATTGTTACGCCCTCGTTTGCGATGTTTATATCGCGTTAGAGATTTTTCTGGCTCGGTTTTGGTCACTTCAGCAAAGTCAGAGACGCTGGCTTGCCGAGTTCCGGGGGTCATTGGCCGGTAAGTACGAATACCCATTGCAATTGTATTTGAGCGATTTGGGGTTTAGACTCGAAAAGGCACTCGCCACGGAGCAAGTTTCCTAGACTTCTGGGAAGAGGATGGGTTGCAGCGAGTCTTCCGCCGCAAGTGTGACGATCGCGCGTTTGTAAAGCGGCTTATAACCAATAAACTTGCCGACGCGCTTCTTTTTCCGGGGCGGACGCAATGTATTCACTTTCGTCACCTTTACCGAAAACAAACCTTCGATCGCTGCCTTAATTTCTGGCTTAGTGGCTTGGAGCGCTACGTCAAAAACGTACTTATTTTGCTCCATGAGCATCGTTGCTTTCTCGGTGACAATCGGTTTCAACACGAGGTCGGCGAGATCGCGAGGATTGGTCTTAATCACTGTAAACCTCCTGGATTTTTTGCAGCGCCAGGTTCGTTGTTACAATTTTGTCGGCGTTTAAGAGATCGTAAACGTTGAGAGCGGTGGCTAAAATCATCTTCAAATTCTCGACATTCCGCCCGGACAAATAAATGTTTTCGGATTTCTCGGGTAAAATCAGCAACACCTTCTCGTCGGGACTGGCTCCCCAACGCGCGAGGGCTGAAAGCAAATCCTTAGTTTTCGGTCGCGATAACTGTTCGCCAAACTCTTCAACGACAATTAAATCTTCGACGCGGTTTTGGAGAGCAGTACGCAGTGCCAATCGCCGCTCTTTGCGATTCATTTTTTGACTGTAATCTCTGGGCTTAGGACCAAAAATTACGCCGCCGCCCCGCCAGAGCGGAGAGCGGTTGGAGCCAGCGCGCGCCCGTCCCGTTCCCTTTTGTCGCCAAGGTTTGCGACCGCCCCCTCGGACTTCCGAGCGGGTTTTGGTGGAAGCTGTTCCTTGGCGGGCGTTGGCGAGGTGACGCACCAGCGCGCGGTGGACGATGTGCGCGGCATTTTCTTCTTTGGCTGCGCTCAATTCAAAGGATGCTTCTCCCGCCTCTTCGCCCTGCCAGTTTTTTACTACACAAGTAACCATGATTTTAAACTTGCTACTTTCCAACAATGTTTGCGGGGGCGATGCTCAGCAATCCGCCCGGTTTGCCGGGAACGGCTCCTTTAATCAGGATGAGATTGCGTTCGGAATCGACGCGGACGACCGAGAGCTTGCGGATGGTGACTTGCGTGCCGCCGTATCTTCCCGCTAGCTTTTTGCCGGGGAAAATGCGACCGGGCGTGGTTCCAGGACCGGTCGAACCGGGTTCGCGGTGGTTCTTCGAGCCGTGAGACATGGGGCCGCGTCTGAAGTTATGCCGCTTTTGATAGCCGGCGAAGCCTCGCCCCATGCTAATACCGGTGACATCGACCAGTTGCCCGCTGCTCAGAATATCGGCGACGATGGACTGACCTAGCTCGTATTGAGCGGCATTCTCGAGGCGATATTCTTTTAGGTGGCGCAGGGGGACTGCATTAGCTTTTTTGAGGTGGCCTAACTCGGGTTGAGAAAGGGCTTTCTCTTTGACTTGGCTGAAACCGAGTTGAACGGCTTCGTAGCCGTCGGTTTGTTGGGTTTTGATTTGCGTAACCGTACAAGGCCCTGCTTGGATGACGGTGACGGGAATGGCAATTCCGGTCTCCGGATCGAAGATTTGGGTCATGCCGAGTTTGGTTCCGAGGATTCCGAGAGTCACGGATTTACCCCTCTCTTTCTTAAGTAGACAACAGGAAGTTTTGAGATGCGGCTTGACGGACAGCAAGCAACTGACCGCCCAGCGACCGACACGGGAAAGCTTCCCATTCCGGCAAGGGCGGGATGCCATTCTCGATCTCTGGATTGCTGCAAAACGGATAGCCCGGGGAGAGTGTAATATACCCTTCTCCATCGCTGCGGACTAATTCGATTGCCTGCGATCGCTCCCGACTTAAGGATTGCAATCCTCAGTTTCCGAAGCAAGGCAAAACTCAACGCCAGAGCGTTACACGCTTTTTGAGTTCAGCTAGAATGACGCGAGGGTATTTCAGCCGAACCCCGTTGAGGTCACAATTTGCTATCCTATCGCACTTATGGCCTCTTGTCAAGCACCTTAAAAGTAATTTAATCGATAAGTGCGATCGCTTCGGGCTGCCGCGAAAGCACTAATTTAAAGATATTTCTGCAATAACAGTTCGAGCTTCTCTTTTGTTGCAGCAGGAGCGCGATCGAGCGGCGTTAAAATAGCGTATTTTAGTGCGGAGTGGGCATCGGACGGGGGAAAGTTCTCGCTCAATCGGCGCACGGTTTCTCGGACGATCTTCTGGGCGTTAGCGGCGTTTTGCTGGAGGTTAGCAATCACCATCTCAACGGTTACGTGGTCGTGTTCGGGATGCCAGCAGTCGTAATCGGTAACGAGGGCCAAGGTTGTATAGGCAATTTCAGCTTCCCGGGCGAGTTTGGCTTCGGTCAAGTTGGTCATGCCGATTACACTAGCTCCCCAACTGCGATAAAGATTGGATTCTGCTTTCGTCGAAAAAGCAGGACCTTCCATGCAAATATAAGTTCCGCCGCGATGTAGGGTAACATCGGGGAGATTCAAACTCGCGATCGCGTCGGCAACAACACCAGCTAAATTGGGGCAGATTGGCTCGCCGAAGCCAACGTGAGCGACAATCCCCTCGCCAAAAAAGCTGGCGATGCGATGTTGAGTGCGATCGATAAATTGGTCGGGAATCACTAAATCGAGGGGCTTCACTTCTTCGGCGAGGGAACCCACTGCCGATGCTGACAGAATGTACTCAACGCCCAACTGCTTGAAGGCGTGGATATTAGCGCGGAAAGGGATTTCTGAGGGGGTGAGGTGATGATTGCGTCCGTGGCGCGCTAAAAAGACAACCGGTTCGCCTTCTAACTTCCCAACAAGTAACGCATCTGATGGCGAGCCGAAGGGCGTATTGAGGATAATTTTTTCGACCTCTTGCAACGCCTCCATTTTGTAAAGACCGCTGCCACCAATAATGCCAATTCTTGCTGTCACCATATGTTTTGCCTAGGCTTTCTCTAAAGTATGAAGGTATTGCCACCAACGATTGAGCGGGTAGTAAATGACCGGGGCCCACAAGCTACTAAGGAGCGCGCAAATCGGGGTCACTTTTTGATGGGCGAGCCATATCTGAGCCAAGTTCCAGGAACCGTATTGCTCGTAATTAAACAATAGAAATTGAAGGGCGGTAATCGCTTCGGCAAGGGGAACCATCCCCAAAACCAACAGCGAGATCGCAATAATATCTTCTTGGCGATCGCCGAGTCTAGTATAGCCTTGTTTGTAGAGACGCGCTGATAAAAAACCAACGCAGCCCAGACTCAGCGCATGAGTGGGATAAGCCGCTGTCATGCCATCGAGAATCAATCCTAGCGCTAAACCCGCCATCGCGCCCTGAAATGGCAATCGCTTGGCGCTCCAAACCACAACCCAAATCAACACCCAATCCGGTTTCACTCCCACTAACTCGGTTCCCGGCAAACGCATCGGCAGCAACAACAAACAGATTAACGCCGAGCCGATAATGACGGCCCAATTCAACAGTTTGCGAAGATTTGGGGGGAGTTGTGAGACCTCGATCATTACGGAGATTTAGAGAAGTGAAATTGTGACATACTCCTGACGCTCGCGCTACCGATCGCCGAGAGCGACGGTTTCTCAGTGACCTCCCGGCAACCCATCGGGCGTATCCTGAGCTTTAAGAACGGGATGCCCAACCGCTCTATATTTTTAGATTTATTGACCTTGATAGGGATGAACGACCACCCATTCTAAGTAATCCATCGGAGCGCTTAGCTTGACAACAACTTCTGGAGCGGGACTTTTTTCCAGGTCTACGGTTTCGACAAAGCCGACGGGCGTTCCAGGGGGATATAAATGACTCACTGAAGAAGTCAAGATTTTATCGCCCGGTTTGACGTTCGGCACTTTGTTGAAAAATTCCATAACAACCTTTTCCGAGCTTGCGCCGCGCAAAAAGCCCATTTCTCGAGTGCGACCGACCATCGCCCCGACGCGACTGGTGGGGTCGCTAGCGAGTAGAACGCGACTGGTATTCGGGGTCACTTGTATAATGCGACCCACTAAACCGCCCGGGCCGGTCACGATATAACCGACCTTAATTCCTTCTTCGCTACCCCGTCCCAAGGTCACTTGATTCCACCAGCGATCGACACTACGACCGACAACGGGCGCGGTGAGCGAGGGGAGTTTTTGCTTTTCGGTATACTTAAGGATTTGTTTGAGTTGTTCGTTTTGTTGTTCGAGTTCGTCAACTTCTGCTTGCAATTCTTCAACGCGAGCATTGGTCAAACGTTCTTCGGGTAGGGGACGGGGTTGCAAGGGGCGAACCATCCAGTAATATAATTCTGAGACGACGGCTCCTTGGGTCTGGCGGATGAATAGGGCGGTTCCGATAACCAGAACGGTTAAAAAAACTTGGGAGCCATAACGATCCCACCAGCGGCGTACTGTAAACATAACTTGCGGTTCTGTTGCTTGATTTGTGCGGTCTGTTGCGTCTCTGGCTGCCCTTGGATGGCCTTGTTTACATCGGACGAGAGCGTGCGCTGAAGACTCGTTCGAGTTGTTTGAAGTTCTCGAGAACGCGACCTGTTCCTAGAACGACGCAGCTAAGGGGATCGGCGGCAATGTGAGTGACGATTCCAGTTTCGTGACCGATGAGGGTATCGATTCCTTTGAGGAGCGCGCCGCCGCCTGCGAGCATGATACCGCGATCGATAATGTCGGCAGCGAGTTCGGGGGGCGTTCGTTCTAGGGTACGTTTGACCGCATCGACGATGACGGCGAGGGGTTCTGCCATACTCTCGCGGATTTCGGGACCTTTAATGGTGACGGTGCGCGGCAATCCGGAGAGTAAGTGCAACCCGCGCACTTCCATCATGACATCGTTGTCGCCGTCGATGGGGTAGGCCGAACCGACTTGAATTTTGATTTCTTCGGCGGTGCGTTCCCCGATGACGAGGTTATGAACTTTTTTCATGTACTGAACGATGGCTTCGCTCAGTTCGTCGCCGGCAACCCGCACCGATTCGCTTAAGACGCTACCTTGCAAGCTTAAGACGGCAACTTCGGTGGTTCCGCCGCCGATGTCGATGATCATGTTACCTGTTGGTTCGGCAACGGGAAGCCCCGCACCAATGGCAGCAGCGACGGGTTCGTCAATTAAGTAAACGTCTCTTGCACCGGCTTGGGATGCGGCTTCCATAACGGCGCGACGTTCGACTCCGGTGACTCCGCTGGGAATACCGATGACGATTCGCGGTGAGGAGTATTGTCCCCCGTGAACTTGGCGGATGAAGTGCTTGAGCATGAGTTCGGCGGTATCGAAGTCTGCAATTACGCCATCGCGTAGCGGGCGCAAGGCGACAACGTTACCTGGAGTCCGACCTAGCATTTTTTTGGCATCTTCGCCCACGGCTAGCGGGACTTTCATTTCGCGATCGATGGCAACAACGGAGGGTTCTTGAAGAACGATTCCTTTGCCGGATACATACACTAAGGTGTTGGCTGTTCCCAGATCGATTCCCATGTCTCTTGACCGGGAAAAGCGGTTAAAAAAACTCACTCGTTTCTACGCCCCCAAAAGTTTACGCGCTACGTGACCGAATGGCGCTCCGATCGGAATCTGTTCATCCAATCCGAACATCAATCGAGGTGGATTTTATTACGTTTTAGCTTCTGCGTCTAGTGCGGTATCCAAATTTATGTTAGAGTACCGCTTTTTGCCTAAGCTTTCTTTATCGATGCTGCTCGCTTGATTTGGCTTCAAAGATGAATCCGGCGAGATTATGCTATTTTCGGGGTTCCGTCGCCGGTTTCCGGAATAAAAAATGCTTTAAATCGAAGTTGCTTCTTTTCTTGACGGGTTTGCGCTACACTGGAAACAACGATTAAATACTGATGTACCAACTAGGTTTAGCTTATGAGTCTCAATATGGTTCATTTGGTCGGTCGTGCCGGTATGAATGCCGATATTAAGTATTTTGATTCGGGGAAATCGATTGGCGAGGTGACTTTGGCAGTTCGTCGCATGAGTCGGGACGACCAACCGGATTGGTTTAATTTAAAATTTTTCGGTAAAACGGCAGAAATTGCGAATAATTATGTGAAGAAAGGGGCGTTAATTGGCGTTCAAGGGTCTTTAAAAATAGAAACCTGGAACGATGCAACTACGGGTTCTTTACGTTCTAAGCCGGTTATTTATGTGAGTCGTTTAGATTTATTGGGGTCGAAGCAAGATACGGAAGCGGCGGCTGCGAGTTACTCGGAAAGCGGGTATAATTGACAATGGACAATGGACAATGGACAATGAATAATTATTACTAGAATTGATAATTGATTCAAGAGCTTCAAAAACCGATTCTACCTTATCTTATTGAGAAGTTTATCAATTATCCATTGTCCATTATCAATTATCCATTAATACGAGATTTCTAAGGTGACGGAAGCATTAACTGCTTGGTCGCCGCCGATAACGGGGCTACTAGCTGCTTCCCCTCGCACCATCGCATTTTGTAGGTAAATTGGCGGGTTAACGTTTTGTCCGTTAATGACAATTTTGACGATATCTTTGCGGCTGAGATTGAGGGAACTTAAGACCGCATCGGCTTGGGATTGTGCATCTTGGGTGGCTTCGCGCAGGGCTTGCTTTTGGGCGGCTGAAATGGCGCTATCCTCAGCGATGAAGCTTACGCCGTCGATGCGCGTCGCCCCAGTTTGAATCGATTCGTCCATTAATGCTCCGGCTTTTTCCGTAGGAACGCGGAAGCTTACCGTATTTGTACCGATATAGCCGATGAGATTTTGCTGCTCGTTCCGATAGTCGTAGTTGGGTTGCAAGCTAATGCCGGTGGTTTGCAGTTGGGCGACATTGCGCGATCGCAACAAGTTAACTACGGCAGAGGTACGACTGGCAACTTCTTGTTGAACTTCAGCGGCGGTTTTGCCCCGGATTTCAACGCCGAGTTGCACGCGCGCGATGGTTGTGGGGATAACTTCTTCACCTTGTCCGGTGACGGTTAAGGTTCGCAAGGCTCGTTCTTGGGCTTCGGCGCTCATCGGGAATGCTAGGGTTAAAAGGGCAGCGGCGATCGCAATCTGTCTGGGATAATGCGATATAACGGAGAGCGAAGTAAATCGTTGGGGCAAATATAATTTCATCGTTAATTGAAGATTAAAGAATCTCCTCACAGGTTACTAACCTTCATCGTAGGTCTCGCGGCAAAGCATCGCACCCGGGTTACAATTTTTGTAACTGAGAGGCATATTAGGCTTGGAAGCCCCTCAGAGTAAGTTTTGGGAGTTTAGGTCGAGCGAGGGCTACTTTGAGCGAAAAATTGCGTCCTTAGCTCTGTTGTAGCGAAACTTTAACATTTTCAGAGGGAAAGCAGTTTTTTTACATAATTTCTAAAAATATAATTCAATTTGCGGAAATTTATGTATCCTAAAGAATAAGCGTTTCGGCCTATTCCGGACGACTTGTAGAGTGGATAACTTTTTGGGTCTAACTCGATCGACTCCTCCAATCGGTAATTTTCTGAGCAGGAAAGATTGACTTAGAAATAAGTTTTGCGAACCCATCTAAATCAAGTGCCAAACAAAATTGCCACCTGAAGAATGCTTCGTCTCCTCTTGCATTTCCCGCGACTAGATGGAGAGAGTATGGACTTAACGACGGTGGAACATTCAGTTCGAGAAATTGGGATGACCGCCCCGACAATTTTGGCGGTTGACGATCATGAAGATTGCTTAATCTTATTGGTAAATATTTTGGAATTGATGGGCTGTACTTGTATCGCAGCCGGTACTGCCAAAGAAGCTTTATCTAAAATTGGAAGTTGTCCCCTCGATCTTATTTTATTGGATATCGTGTTGCCGGATATGAATGGGCTAGAACTTTTAGCTCGAGTGCGGAAGAAATACCCGGGCAATAAAGTACCTGCGATCGCAGTAACTGGACTGGTGTCCCGACAGGAGAGAGCGCGCATTCAAAAAGCAGGTTTCGACGATTATCTTTGTAAGCCTTACTCAATCGGCGATCTGGAATGTTTGCTTCACCGTCACCTCGATGGAAAATTAACTGCCGGACCGAGTTTGAACGGTAAAGCTCAGTGGTTTTAAGATCGCTCACTTCTAAGTGACCGTCTTCCGAGCCTCGACCCAAGTTACAATTGCTGCGGTTAAGCCTTCTAGAGTATATTCTCTAGCCTCAACATCAACGCGATCGCACAATTCGTAGCAAGTTTTTGAGGTTTGAGGACCGATGGAAGCAATGCAAATATTTTCGAGATATTGCTGCGGGGAGAGGGAGAGTTCGCGAGTCAGGAGATGGCAGAAGTTTTGGACGGTTTTGGAACTGGCAAAGGTGACAATATCGATCGCTTGGCGTTGGAAAGCAGCTAATACGGCGGGTGGAACGCGATCGGGACAGGCGGATTGATAGGCGGGGACTTCGACGACAGTTGCACCGCGTTCGCGCAGTTCTCGCACTAAAACATCGCGTCCCCCGGTTTCCACGCGGGGGAAGAGGATTTTTTGACCTTTGAGGGGTTCGGGAAAATGTTCGACAAGGGAATCGGCGACAAAATCGGGCGGAATAAAGTCCGGCTTGAGGTTTTGCTTTTCTAGGGCGGCGGCAGTTTTTTTGCCAACGACGGCAATTTTTAGGCTGGCGAGGGAGCGAACATCGGGTAGCGATCGCACTAACCGCTTGAAAAAGTAGTCTACCGCATTACTGGAGGTCAGAATCAACCACTGGAAGCTTGGGAGATAGGCGATCGCGCCATCTAGCGGAACCCAACTCGAGGGCGGTACAATTTCTAGGGCGGGCATTTCGATAACGCTAGCCCCCTGCGCTTGTAACAATTGGGAAAAAGCGCTCGACTGTTCGGCAGCGCGGGTTACTAGAACGGTTTTCCCGGAAAGGGGCAGTGGGGAAACAGAAAAAGACTCGGACATTTGAAATAAGGGACGCAAGTTAACGACTTCTCCAGCGATAATGACGCAAGGAGAGAGGGAAACGCCAGAGGTGCGATCGAGAATATTATCTAGCGTTCCCTGCCAAATTTGTCGATCGGGATTGCCGCAATTGCGGATAATCGCAATTGGCAAGGAAGGATTGCGCCCGAACTGTTGCAAGAACTCGACAATCGCTGCTAAATTGCGCCCGCCCATCAGAAACACCAGCGTATCGAGGCGAGAAAGCGCTTCCCAATCCAAGCTATCCGGTTGATGGGCGCTAACGACGGCGAAGGTATTGCTGAGGTGTTTATCGGTGAGAGGGATGCCTGCTAATAAAGGGGCAGCAAGGGCGGAGGAAAGTCCGGGAACGATTTCAAAAGGACATCCCGCCATTTTTAGGGCTTCAACTTCTTCGCGGGCGCGCCCGAAGATTAAGGGATCGCCACTTTTGAGGCGAACGACTTGCTTTCCTTGCTGGCAGTAGGTTACGAGTAAACGATCGATTTCTGCTTGGGGCATACTGGGTTTGCCGCCGCGCTTACCGACATCGATATAGAGGCAATTCGGCGGTAAAAGTTGCAGCAGTTCGGGGTTAATGAGGGCATCGCAGATCGCAACATCGGCACAACGCAAAAGTTGTTCGCCCCGATGGGTTAGGTAATCCCAACTTCCCACGCCCACACCGACGAGATAGACTTTGCCGAGATTAAAGTTCAAGGTATTTCCTAACTGCTAAAGTCATGTTTTACAAAACTAATTGAATGAAGTTTAAGACCAATACAGAGGTAGGTTATTAGCTCGTTATAGCCAATACCCTGGCTTAAACTGACTGGGCTTAGAAACTGTTTTTTTAACTTAAGGATTCTGCTAGCATCTTTTTGACGTAATTCGGCAAAGCAAAGGCAGCTTGGTGAATTTCGGCATTGTAGTATTGCAAGTTGTTCTCGCGCTCAAAAGCTGCAACGCTTTCAGAACTCACTTTACGAGGATCGATCGCACCGTTTGAAGCGAGTTGAAAACTCCAAATTCCAGAAGGATAAGTCGGGATTTGAAACAGTAAAACGTAAACTCGATCCGCTCCGAAAATCTTTTTTAAACAGGCATTTAGTTCTGCAAAAACTGTTTGATGAAAGGCAGGAGATTCAGCTTGCGTTACGAGTAAACCATTGGGCTTGAGCGCGCGCTGGCAATTGCGATAAAATTCAGCAGAAAAAAGTCCTTCGGCTGGCCCGACTGGATCGGAACCATCGATAATAATTAAGTCGTAACTTTCGGCAGCAGCATCGGCAATAAATTTGAGTCCGTCGCCAACTTGAAGATCGAGTTTGGGATGGGAAAAACTTTGGGAGAGGGTGGGAAGATGGAGCTTGCAAGCTTCGATGACGTTTGCATCGATTTCTACCATCACGACTCGCTCGATTTCGGGATGTTTAAGAATTTCTCGCACTGTCCCGCCATCACCGCCGCCGATGACGAGAACATCTTTAACAGCACCGTGGGCTAAAATTGCGGGATGCGCGATTGTTTCGTGGTAATGCGCTTCGTCCTTCTCAGTACACATGACCATGTTATCGATTGTCAGTGTTTTCCCGTAGCCATAGGTCTCAATAATCCGAACTCGCTGAAATTCTGAGGTTTTATCGTAGAGGATTTCACCCGTGTAGCGTAGGGCAAGAGCTTGGTTTTCATCGGCATCGGTAAACCAATATTGGCGATCGCGCGGAGAGGTTTCTGCATTTGCCTGCATTTTACTGTCCGGCTGGATTTGAATCGAGTCCATATGCGCCCCTTTGCAAAAAAGTTGAGATAGGGTTATAAGATACCGCAATTGCGGCATTCTTGGATCGGGGGGAGACAGAGTGAGGGGGTGATGGGGTGCGCGATGAATTCAACGATTAAGTCAAATTTCTTAATTCTTAATACTAATTCCCAACTCCCAACTAATAGCTATAGCAGTTTTCACCTAGATGAGGTACACCCAGCGGGCGAATACCATTCGCCCCGTCTCGAAATCCGCGCCCCTACCGATTTGATTTTTGGAACTGTACCTCACGCCAACGAAAAACGCTATATTCATTATTCATGATTCATCATTCATTATTCATTAAAATCAGGGCAGCCAACGAGGGCGCATTCCGGTAAGGGGAAGCTCAACTAAGTCGGGCTGAGATTTTTCGTCGGGGACGGCGGAAGGAGCAATAAGCAGCCAAAGTTTGCTGGAAACGATCGCGTCGCCAGAATTCGTTCTTAATAAGGCTCTATCGTTGAGGTTAGAATCGACAATGATGCGATCGAATAAAACCCCAATTCCATCGGGGGCTAAACTCATCTGTATATCTCGATAGTCGGGCAGCTTAACAATGGGCGCGCCCTTTGCTTTTTCTAAATCGATCGCGGCAAAATAGGGTTTTTCGAGATATTTTTCGCCTTCGGAAACTTCTGTTAGCAAGCAATACAAAATCGTACTCGAAGGGCTGAATTGACAGTTAACAATTGAGCCTTTCACGTCGGCAACTTTGCGCTGCGTGCCAAGAGCGTCTACTACATAAAGCGATTGGACGTAGCGCAATTTCGGATCGTTTTGATTGAAATTTACGAAAACGGCAGCGGAACCGTCTCGATTGAAACTCAGAATTCTGCCAAATTGCGGTAAGAAATCTAGAGCTTTTTCTTGTTCGTTGAGGGGAAAAACAGCAATTCCTTCACCTTTAGCGGCGACAAGGGTTTGACTGTCCGGCGCGATCGCAAAATCGCCGCTCGGTGTATCGTTAAGGGGTTGAATTTCGTTATTCTCTCGTTTAATCCAAAGTTTGGTATCAGCAGGATTTTTGCGATTGATACGCTGAATGACGATGTTTTTGCCATCGCGAGAGAGATCGAATTTGAGGTTTTGATAGTCTTGATTATTTACGACTCGTTCGATACTGTTAGCAGTTGGTTCTGCGGTGTCTAAGCCCGTAGGAACTTCGTACAATTGCTGTTCGAGGACATCAATGCTACCCGCACCGCGCTCGACGGCAGCAAATAAGATGCGATCGCGCTCTGGATAGGGAATAAAATCGTTAACAACCAAGTTGGGCGGCGTAAGAACGGTTTTCTTTTCTGTCGTCATATTGAAAAGAATTAAACGCCCTTGTTCTTCGCCCTCCGCACCGATATAGGCGAAGACGCGATCGCGGGTGCTAAACTTGCCCTCAAAGGGCAGAATAGCAGGTCCTTGGGTTTCCTTGGCGCTAAAGCGTTCTCTAGCTCCTTTTAAATCGAGGGCAAATTCGGTTCCGTAAGGCGCAGGCGAGTGGAGTGTATAGGCCATTGTTCGACCTACCCAACTGATTTTACCGCCGAGCGCGGGCTTAAGTGTCAGGTTCTCTTCAACGCTAGCGCGATCCATCGGACGGCTAAAGGTGAGCAAAAAAGCCGTATCCTCCGCACTCACTTTCTTATTTTGCCAGCTAAATTGGCGAACTCTCGGCCCCGCGTGCAACCAGCAGTCGCCCGTACAAGACGTGCTTCCCCAAGCCATCAACGCAATGGCAACGCTGAGAACGAGGATCGTTAAAAGGGCGACGCGATCGAGAGGGTAAGGAAATTGCGTTCTTTTCATCTTTGCTTGTTGCGTTTAACCCCGCAGGGATTGCAGCAGCTTTGGCAGCAGCTTGAGAATTATCGCGCTATGATTCTACCGCAAACCTTCCACGAGCGTTTGTTCCTTCACGATGAGGCTTGTGGGGGTGGCGTTTCTGGAATTCAAAGCGTTCGGCTTGTAGTTCTAGCTCGGGTATCTTCCCTTCTCGTTTTCTAAGTCGTTGCAGGCAAGATGGAAACTCTCCTACACAATCCGATTGCAGAAATGTATGGTCCGTCCTTTTTAATCTTATACGGGGGCTTACTGGCGATCGCCTTTTTAGTCAGTCAATTTCTCCGAAAAAAAGAGGATAAAACCGCTCTCCCAATCCCCAAAGTTCCGAGCCAGCCCGATCCCTATCAAATTGCCTATTTACGCGGTGGCTCGGTTTATGCGATCGAATTAGTTTGTTTCAGCTTATTGCAGCGCGGTTATCTAGCGTTACAAGGAGAATCCTTCGTTATTTCTACCGAGTCGCCTTCCCCAGCGGAATTGAACTCTTTAGAACGGACTGTGTTCGATCGCTTTAAAGAGGCGCGATCGCTAGAGGCAATAAGGCAAGATAGAACGCTTAAAGCTGCTGTCAAAAAGTGTTATCGTCAGTCTACAAAGGACGAACACTTGCTGTTTTCAGAAATGCAGCAAAAAGTCTCCCTAATTTTTCACGCGATCGCCCTAGCCTTTTTCCTCAGTTTAGCAGGCTATAAAGTTTTGACCGCCTTAATCAACGGACATCACAATATTCAAATATTGAGTTCGATGGCGTTTGTTGCAGCCTTGTACTTTATTTCGCGTTTGAATAGAGCGCCTGTTCGCTTGACTCAACGCGGCAGCGATTACATCCAGTCAATAAAAATGGCATTTGAGAGCGTAAAAGTTGAAGCACACTCTCCGGAGCGCTCCAACCTCGCGATCGCGCTTTTTGGTCACTCAAAACTCGTTGGAACTCCCTACGCACAGTATTCAGCATTCTTTCTTTTTCAAGACAATAAATCTCTTAGCTCTGCTTCCGTTAGTGCGAGCAAAAGAAGTGGAAGTAGCAGCGGGGATAGTAATAGTTGTGGTGGGGGGTGCGGGAGTAGCTGTAGTGGGGGTTGTGGCGGTTGTGGGGGAGATTAATAACTTTTGAAGCTACAATAATTCTGACATCAAAGGTAGGTCAATCGTGGAAAACTTAATTCACAATCCTATTGCTGAAATGTACGGCCCGCATTTTTTAATCTTGTACGGGGCGTTAATCGCGATCGCGGTTTTAGTGACTCAGTTCTTCCGAGATGACGCGACAACCGATCTCCTACAGCTTCCAACTCAACCCGATCCTTATGAAGTTGCGTATTTGCGGGGAGGAACTGCTTATGTTTTAGAACTCGCTTGCTTTAGCTTATTGCAGCGCGGCTACTTAGAACTTCAGAACGAATTGCTCGCACCGCTCTCAACACATCCGCATTTATCAGAACTCAATTCGTTAGAAGAGCGGGTTTTTAAGACTTTCAATAGTCCCAAAGCGATCGCAACAATTAAGGAAAATCTGGAACTGACAACCGCTTTAGAAAAGCAATATCGCGGACAAGCGATCGACAAGCAATGGTTTCATTCCGAAGCGAAAAAACGGACGGCGTTTGCTGCGAACGCGATCGCGGTAGGATTTCTGTTGAGCTTGGCTGGTTATAAAATTGCCGCAGCCTTAATCAACGGACATCGAAATATCGGTTTTTTAATTTTGATGGCGCTCGCAGTAATCTTTTTATTTGCCAACCCTTTTAATCCCTATACTGCTCCTCGTTTAACTCGACGCGCGCAGTCGTATCTCTCTCGTCTCAAAACTGCTTTTTCCAGCCTAACCGTGGAAGCAGAATCTGCCTATAATTCTCTCCTCGCGATCGCGTTATTTGGTTCCGCTAAACTCGCCGGAACACCCTACCAAGACTATTCCTCTCTTTTTAACGCGGGATATTCTTATGCTCCCTCCTCATCTCGTAGCAGCAGCAGTTATAACAGTAGTTGTAGCAGCGGTGGTAGCAGTTGTGGCAGCAGTTGCGGTAGCAGTTGCGGAGGGGGATGTGGCGGCGGTTGTGGCGGTTGTGGAGGGGGATAAAATAGTGTTACCTTCAACACCTTTAGGAATTGGTTTGGGTTATCGAGAACCCTTTCGCAGCGAGCTTTTTTTAAACCGCGATTCGGTTGATTTTCTAGAAATTGTTGCCGAACACTATCTCGATCCTAATCCTTTCAAACAGCAAGAACTCGAACTCCTCGCCGCCCATTTTCTCCTCATTCCCCACGCTCTCAATTTATCAATTGGTAGCGCCGAAGGAATTGATGAAGATTACCTCAAAATTCTCGCTCATTTGATTCGCAAACTCGATCCGCCTTGGTGGAGCGAACACCTTTGTTTTACCCGCGCGGGTGGTATCGATATCGGGCATCTTTCGCCCCTTCCTTATACTCGCGAAGCAGTAGAAGTTGTTTGTCGTAATATCGAAACCGTTCGCCGCCAAATTGACGTTCCTTTAATCCTCGAAAATATTTCCTACTTGGTGACAATTCCCGGTTCGGAGATGACAGAAGCTCAATTTATTGGCGAAGTTGCCGATCGTGCAGAGATCGGAATTCTCCTCGACGCAACTAATTTATACACCAATTCTATAAACCATAGTTATGATATAAAAAACTTTTTATCGCAACTCCCATTAGAACGAATTGTGCAACTTCATTTCGTCGGCGGTTACTGGAACAATGGCATCTTAATTGACAGTCATTCCCACGCCACACCAATAGAAGTTTGGGAGTTAATGGCAGAAATTATTGCAAGCGCTCCCGTGCGATGTGTTGTCTTAGAACGCGATGAAAATTTACCGCATTTTGCTGAAATATTAACTGAGTTAGAACGCGCGCGGCAGATTTTTAAGTTTTCTGAGGATAAACAAGTTTAAGGATTTGAATGCCATTTCCTATAAGTTTTGCACTAAATTTTACCGTAGGGGCATAACAGTGTTATGCCCTTAGCCTGGGGAACAATCCAAGCTCCATGAGAAATGGTGTAAGAACCACAAAGACACAAAGGACACAAAGTAAGAGCGCGGGTATTTCACCGATGAGGCAAGAAGGAGCATTTAATACATGGTAAACTCGCAAAATTTAGCCAAAACGCAACAGTTTTTAGCTCGACTTTATACCAATCGTCAATTGCGCGAAGATTTTTTTACTAATCCTCCTGATGTGGCACGAAAATGGGGTATAGAAGAAGGATCGATTCAACAATTATCTACCTTAGATCGCGCGCAAGTTGAATTTTTCGCGAGTTCCTTAATCTCTAAACGTTTAAACCAAGTTAGCAAATTTTTGCCTTTAACTCAAAAAGCTTTAGGGCGAGATTTTTCTCGTCTCTTTGTAGACTACGCCGAAACCTATTCACCTTCAGGGATTAAAAAACATTGGCAGGATGCTTTAGCGTTTTGCGACTTTTTACAACAAACTCCTTTTGAGAAAGATTGGTGGTACGATGTCGTGCGTTACGAACGGGAAAATTTGCGACGCTTGGATTCAAAACTGCAATTTTGCTGTTATCGATCGCGCTATGCAATCCAACCTTTAATTGAAAGCTTGCAAAAATCCTCAGAAACTCCTGTTTTGATTCAAAAACCAACTTGGGTTGTGGAATTTAAAATTGGAGAATTTTCATCAAACTTCAGGAAGAATATGGTTTAATTCTAAGAGTTCGGGAACAATATTCCTTAATTTCTGCACTAAAGCTTCGAGAGAATCAGCCTCAGTCACTAAACCCGGTACGTCTTCACTTGTTGCAGTCCATACCCGAACTTCTGGATCCCAAAAGGCTTTCATCTGACAAGCGATCTTGTTCATTATCCTTATGAATTGTTTTCAAGTTCTAGGTTAGCAAATTCTCAGAAGAGATGGAGCGGATAAAGATGTTGGTTAGAGCGAAATTCTAGCCAACAAGTCTGTCAATTCTCAAACGCAAATTTGCTCCAAAGTTTGGAAGAATTCGGGGTAAGAAATGGAAGCAGCTTCGGCGCGGCGAACGGTGGTTTCTCCCTTGGCGCGGAGGGCTGCGATCGCGAAACTCATGGCAATCCGATGGTCGGTATAACTGTCCATTTCTGCCCCGGTTAAATTCGCTCCGCCGCTAATTTCTAAGCCATCCGGCAACTCGCTAACCGTTGCACCCATGCGGTTGAGGTGGGCGGCAGTTACGGCAAGGCGATCGCTCTCCTTCACTCGCAATTCTGCCGCATCTCGAATTTGGGTCGTCCCTTGCGCAGCGATCGCAGCAACTGCTAAAATAGGGATCTCATCGATTAACCTAGGGATAATCTGGCCGGAAATCGTGCACCCCTTCAACTTGCTATAGCGCGCGCGCAAATCTGCTACGGGTTCCCCCGCTACCAAGCGTTCGTTTTCCAACGTAATATCGCCTCCCATCTCGCCCAACGCTTCGAGGATTCCGGTGCGAGTCGGGTTCACACCGACATTTTCCACCACTAATTCCGAACCCGGTACAATCGCCGCAGCCACCAGCCAGAAAGCCGCCGAACTGATATCACCGGGAACAATAACGTGCTGCCCTTTTAACTCGCCTTCCTGCCCGTAAATCCCGACGCTATTGGTACGGGTATCGACTTCAAGTTTAGCCCCAAAGGCTTGCAACATTCGTTCGCTATGGTCGCGGGAGAGGGCGGGTTCGGTAACGGTAGTCTTACCGGAGGCAGAAAGTCCGGCGAGTAGCAAGCAAGATTTAACTTGTGCCGAGGCAATGGGAGAGATGTAATGAATGCCTTTGAGTTGTTGCCCTCTGACGGCCAGAGGAGCGAGAGTATCGCCGTTTCTGCCCCAAATTTCCGCCCCCATTTGTCGCAGGGGTTGGATGACGCGAGACATGGGACGAGAGCGTAAGGAATTATCCCCTGTAACGGTAAAGAAGCGATCGCGACTCGCCGCCAATAGCCCCAACATCAACCGCAGCGTCGTTCCCGAATTGCCCGCATTGAGGACATCTTGGGGTTCCTGCAACTGTCCCAAGCCAATCCCTTTAACCGTGACTTTCGCTTCGTTTAACTCGGAGATTTCCGCCCCCATCGCCCGGAAACAAGCAGCCGTACTGCGGGGATCCTCGCCCAATAATAACCCTTCAATGGTCGTTTCTCCCGACGCGATCGCGCCCAACATCAACGCCCGATGCGAAATCGACTTATCCCCCGGCACGCGAATGCGCCCTTGTAGCGACAGATTCGGGGAGGGCGTAACGATTAAATCTTGATGGTTTTCTCGGGATTGAAGCGTAACGACAGCCATGAGTGGGGAGATAACATAAGGAGCATCGCCGATTTTATCCCATTTTGAGACCAAGGCTTGGCAATCCCGTAGGGTGTGGAGCGCGAAGCGTAACGCACCATTCCCGTACCATTCCCACTCCGAGAGGTTTTGACGATCGTTTTCCGTAAATTATCATAGAGCAAGACTCTACACCGACCGCTAGATGACCGACGCGCCCTGCGAAGCAGCACGAAGTCCCGACTTTCAACCCTACTTACAAGCCATCCGCCAACGTTACGAGCGCTGGTGGGAAGTTTATAGCGTAACCGATGTCCGAGGGCGAGAAAACTGCCCGCCTTCCGCCCCTCCCTACGGCAAAAATTCCTCATCCCCCTTCGACTTTGGGTTGACGGTGCAAGTGGTAACGCCAGAAGAGAAGCGCCCGCAGCAACCTCTACCTGTATTAGAAAGGTTGCGGAAGTATGTCTTTGACGAAAAGACGCGGCATCTGCTTTTAGTAGGAAGACCGGGATCGGGGAAATCGACAGCTTTAGCGCGATTGCTGTTGGAAGAGAGCAACGCAACTTCGGGCGTAATTCCCGTGCTGGTGGAATTGCGTTATTGGCAGACTTCCATCGAAGCGCTGATTCTCGATTTCTTTGGCCAGCACGGGTTGAAATTGAACGAAACGCAACTGGAAACTCTGCTGGTAGAAAAGCGTTTCCTGCTGCTGATGGATGGCATCAACGAATTATCCTCAGAAACAGCGCGATCGCAATTAAACACCTTTCGGCAAACCTATCGACAACTTCCCATCATCTTTACCACGCGGGATTTAAGCTTAGGCGGCGATTTCGGCATTGAGAAGAAATTGGAAATGCAACGCCTAACGGAACCGCAGATACAGGCTTTTGTCCGCGCCTATTTGTCCGAACCAGGGGAAGAATTATTGCGGCAGTCACAGGGAAAATTGCGGCAGTTTGGCGAAACGCCCTTGCTGTTGTGGATGCTGTGCGAAGTGTTTCAGCAAAGTCCTCAAGCGCAATTACCGAGGAACTTGGGCGGAATTTTTCAGGTGTTTGCGCGCTCTTATGAAAACAGTAGCGTGCGAAAACACGAAGTTGCTCCTTTGAAAGGGGATACTAAACCCTTGTCGGAGCGAAAATTGTGGGCGAAAGCGCTGGAGCATTTGGCGGGATTGATGGTGCGCGGCAAAAATTCCGTTGAGTTGGAAGTGACGATTGAGCGGCAAGTAGCAGAACGAGAACTCGAAGGACTCTTTCAGGGCGAACCCTTTCCCCCGAAAACAGCGCGCGATTGTTTGGATGATTTGCTCAAATATCACCTCTTGCAAATGAAAGTCGAAGATAAAATCGAGTTTCTGCACCAATTGATTCAAGAATATTATGCAGCCGAGGCATTATTGGCGCGGTTGCCAGAGTTGAGCGATGCGGAGTTGAAGCGGGATTATCTCAATTATCTGAAGTGGACGGAACCTGTGGCGTTGATGTTGGGGTTAGTTGGGGATGAGACGCAGGCGCTGCGGGTGGTGCGGTTGGCGTTGGAGGTGGATTGGAGGTTGGGAGCGCGATTGGCGGGGGAGGTGAAACGGGATTTTCAGGAACAGACGGTGGGAATTGTAACGGCGTTGGATGTGCCGCAGGGGTTGAAGTGGGAGTTGTGGGTGGAAACGCGATCTGATGTTGCTGTTTCGGAATTGGTTAATGCAGGTGAAGATGAATCCTCCTGGGTGCGTCAGAGGGCGGCAGAGGTGTTAGGGAAACTGGGTTCAGAGGCCGCGATACCGGGTTTGCTCTCTGCTGTGCGTGGAAGTGTGGTAGAAGCATTAGGAAAACTGGGTTCGGAGGCGGCGATACCGCGTTTGCTCTCTGCTCTCGAAGATGAAGACTCCTGGGTGCGCAAAAGTGCGGTAGAAGCATTAGGAAAACTGGGTTTAGAAGCCGCGATACCGGGTTTGCTCTCTGCTCTCGAAGATGAAGACTCCTGGGTGCGTGAAAGTGCGGTAAAAGCGTTAGGAAAACTGGGTTCAGAAGCCGCGATACCAGGTTTACTCTGGACTCTCGAAGATGAAGATTACCGTGTGCGTGAAAGTGCGGTAAAAGCATTAGGAAAACTGGGTTCGGAGGCGGCGATACCGGGTTTACTCTGGGCTCTCGAATATGAAGACTCCGATGGGCGTGAAAGTACGGTAGAAACGTTAGGGAAACTGGGTTCAGAAGCCGCGATACCAGGTTTACTCTGGACTCTCGAAGATGAAGATTACCGTGTGCGTGAAAGTGCGGTAAAAGCATTAGGAAAACTGGGTTCGGAGGCGGCGATACCGGGTTTACTCTGGGCTCTCGAAAATGAATCCTCCCTGGTGCGTGAAAGTGCGGTAAAAGCGTTAGGAAAACTGGGTTCAGAAGCCGCGATACCGGGTTTGCTCTTTGCTCTCGAAGATGAATCCTCCCGGGTGCGTGAAAGTGCGGTAGAAGCGATAGGAAAACTGGGTTCGGAGGAAGTGATACCGGGTTTGCTCTCTGCTCTCAAAGATGAAGATGACTTGGTGAGCATGAGGGCGGTAGAAGCGATAGGAGAACTGCATTCAGATGCGGCGATACCGGGTTTGCTCTGTGCTCTCGAAGATGAATCATACTGTGTGTACAAAAGGGCGGTAGAAGCGTTAGGAAAACTGGGTTCGGAGGCAGCGATAACGGTTTTGTTTCAGGTTCTTGAAAATCAAGACCCAGCAAGGTGTTTGCACGCAGCAGAAGCATTGTGGCATTTTAGTTTAAATGCCACAATATTAGGTTTGATCGAAAGTCTTAAAAATCCACACTTTTTTGTGCGTTGGAGTGCGGTTCAAGCTTTAGAAAAAATAGGATTAGAAACGGCTATAATAGGGACAATCGAAGGTCTTAAAGATCGAAGCTTTTTGATTCGCTGGTATTCGTTAGAAATTCTATGGCAGATTAGTTTAAATATTGAAATTTTCGATCTGCTTCATTTTTTTGAAAATTACGAATCGAGCGAGTGGGAATATCTAAAAGAGTTATACAAAGACCAGTGCAAAGAAAAGTTAATAATGGGTTTTCTCAAAGACCTTGATAGACCAGAATATTTCCTTCGCTGGAGTGCTGTGAAGGCATTAGGAAAATTGCCTTCCAAAACAGGAATTCCAGGTTTAGTAAAAAGTCTTAAAGACAGAGAGCCTCTCATACGTCTATACGCGATACAAGCGCTATGCAATCAAAGTTTAGAAGCCGGAATGCTGGGCGCGATCGAAGGTATCAACGATCCAGATATATGCGTGCGTTTGTATGCAATGAAAGCCTTAGAAGAACTGGGTTCGGAAGTGGCAATACCGGGTTTTCTCCAGACTCTCGGACACGAAGATTCCTTAGTGCGTCAGAGGGCGGCAGAGGTTTTAGGAAAACTGGGTTCGGAAGTGGCAATACCGGGTTTGCTCTCTGCTCTCGAAGATGAAGACTTCTGGGTGCGCAAAAGTGCAGTAGAAGCGTTAGGAGAACTGGGTTCAGAAGCCGCGATACCGGGTTTGCTCAATGCTCTCAAAGATAAATACTCCGATGTGCGTGAAAGTGCGGTAAAAGCGTTAGGAAAACTGAGTTCGGAAGCCGCGATACCGGGTTTGCTTTCTGCTCTCGAAGATGAAGACTCCCGGGTGCGTGAAAGTGCGGTAAAAGCGTTAGGAAAACTGGGTTCAGAAGCCGCGATACCGGGTTTACTCTGTGCTCTCGAAAATGAAGACTCCCGGGTGCGTGAAAGTGCGGTAAAAGCATTAGGAAAACTGGGTTCAGAAGCCGCGATACCGGGTTTGCTCAATGCTCTCGAAGATGAATCCTCCCGGGTGCGTAATAGTGCGGTAGAAGCGTTCGGAAACCTCAAAAACGATCGCGCCGCCCACATTCTCCCCCACCTCCTCACCCTCATCCCCACCGAATCCGGCGAATCCGCATTCCGCGCCCTCACTGCCATTCAAGCCAACTGCAAATTCTACAACTACGACCTCTTCAAATCTCCTCCCCTCCCCACAGTACCCGCAACGCCTCCTGCTGTCGTTCGCTATGAGTTCCACAACACCGAAGTCGTCACCATCGTCGAAAAAAATAACGGCGAAGTCATCGGCAAACAAATCTCCGAGGCAGAATAAAGAGAAATACAGTTGAAGTTTAAAGCAAATGGCAAAAACCCTAACCCTGAAACTTCCAGACGAACTTGAAAATTAATTAAACTTGCGCGCTGACTCCCTTAACCTCTCTCTAGAAGCATTCATTCTGCAAACCTTAAGTCAATCGCTTCCTTCAACCCAACCCGTCGCCCTATGGCCGGAGATTATTTTAAGCTTTAAAGGTATCCCCGACTTCCTCCCTTTCGAGTCCTACCGCGACGAACTCCTTCCCCCTCGCGAACCGGAGGTTTTTTAGTGCGTTACTTGCTCGATACCTGCGTTATCAGCGACTTCATCAAACAAGAACCCGGTACGCAAACCCGCCTTCAACAAACTCCACCCACCGACATCGCTGTTTCCAGCATTACCGTCATGGAACTGCGTTAGTAAAAACAAATAAAAACCTTCTCATTCCCCCATCTGAATGAGTCGATCGAGATTGTCACTGCTAATGCGATAAGCCGCACCAAAACCGACGACAAAACGCCCGGATTGCGGGACGAGTTTAAAGATGCGAAAGTCGGGCAAACTACGAAACATTTCAATGATATCGCCGAAGCGAGATTGAAACAGAGTGACAATCGCTTCCCATTCAGAAGTATCGCGAGGGAGCAGCGTCGCCGTACAATTATAACTGAGGCGGCGACGCGCAAAAATTTGTCTGGCTTTACTTTCGTCTTCGATTAATAAGAGGCTGGCGCGGGGATTGTTTTCGAGGTTTTGAGTATGGGTAGAAAGTCCGCTGACGTAGATATAAAAATTTCGAGCTTCATCGCTGACAAAAGGGGCGTAACTCGTGTCTGGGACTCCCTCTAGATCGACAGTTCCGAGAATTAAGCTTTCAACTTCTCTGGCGAATTGTTGATATTCGGCTTGAGTTTCTTCTAATTTATTTGTCATCGTAATTCGTAATTCGTAATTCGTAATTCGTAATTCGCGATCGTTGAGCTTGCCGAAATGCCGAAATATAATTCATTATTCATCATTCAATCGGTCTAAATGCAATATCATACCCTCTTTCGCTAAAACGCTTCCGGGCAGGGCGGCTTCGACTTCGATCGCGACATTATCGAGGAAATCATCGCTATGATTGGGATCGTGGTGAAAAACAACCAGCCGTTTAACTCCCGCCGCTTGACACACCCTTACGCCTTCTTGCCAGGTCGAATGTCCCCAGCCCACTTTCGGCGTTTTTGGGTTGTGATACTCCTCATCGGTGTACATGGCATCGTAAATCAAAATATCGGCATCGCGCGCCAAATGCAGGACATTTTCATCGAGGCGATCGGGAAATTGTTCGGTGTCGGTACAATAAACGGCAGTATGCCCGCCCCAGCTAATCCGATAGCCCATTGCACCGTTAGGATGGTTGAGGGGCGCGGTTTCAATAGCGATATCATCGAGGGTAAAAAGTTCGCCGCAAACGAGGTCGTGGAACTTCATTTGCGCCCGAATTTGGGCGATGGGGATAGGAGAGTTGAGGTGAAGGACGCGATCGCGAAAATGTCGAGCCATCTTCATCGGTTCGCCTTCATCGGGAACCTGTCCGTGAATGATAAAACGGCTTTCTTCATCAAAGCTTGGGAAGAAAAAAGGCAAACCTTGAATATGATCCCAATGATAATGGGTAAAAAACATATAGATTTCTTCTTCTAGCGAAGGGGACAAGCTTTTTCCGAGCAAGCGCAGCCCCGTACCGCCATCAAAAATCAACCGTTTGCCCCCAATCCGCATTTCAATGCAGGAGGTATTGCCGCCGTAGCGCAGGGTCGTCGGACCGGGAGAGGGGATGCTACCCCGTACCCCCCAAAATTGGATGGCGAAGCGATCGCCCGAAATATCTTTTTTCATATACTCTTAAGGCTTTAATACATGACATTGACCGCGATCGCGCAGGAGATGATCGCATAATACTAAAGCCACCATTGCTTCTACCATCGGCACAGCCCGAGGCAAAACGCAGGGATCGTGCCGTCCTTTCGCTGCTAAGGTGGTGGCTTCGCCGTCGCTAGTGACGGTACGCTGTTCTTGACCGATGGTGGCAGTGGGTTTAAAAGCGGCCCGCAGAACGATGTTTTCGCCGTTGGAAATTCCGCCTTGGATTCCCCCGGAACGATTAGTCGCGGTGCGAATGTTTCCAGCTTCGTCAGCGTAGTATTCGTCATTGTGTTCCCGTCCGGTCATCGCAGTTCCCGCAAAGCCAGATCCGATCTCAAAGCCTTTGGTTGCAGGCAATGACATTATTCCTTTAGCAAGATCGGCTTCGAGTTTATCGAACACGGGTTCTCCTAGCCCTTTGGGGACGTGCCGCGCGACACATTCAACCACGCCGCCCAAGGAGTTTTTGTCCCGACGGGCGAGGTCGATTATTTCTATCATTCGCTCGGCGGCTTCGGGATCGGGACAACGCACGATATTACTTTCGACAGCGGCGAGGGTGACAGTATCGACATCAACGACGGCTTCGAGGTCTTTAATACGTTTGACATAAGCGACGATTTCTACTCCGGCGACTTGCTGGAGGATTTTTTTAGCGATCGCGCCAGCCGCTACGCGCCCGATGGTTTCTCGCGCCGAAGAACGCCCGCCGCCTTGCCAGTTCCGCAGTCCGTATTTAGCATCATAAGTAGCATCGGCGTGGGAAGGACGATATTTCTGCGCCATCTCGCTGTAGTCTTGGGGGCGCGTATCTTTGTTGCGAACTAAAATCGCGATCGGCGTTCCCAAAGTTTTGCCTTCAAATACGCCCGAAAGGATTTCGCAGCGATCGGCTTCTTGGCGTGGGGTTGTAATCTTACTCTGTCCCGGACGGCGGCGATCGAGTTCTAATTGGATTTCGGCCTCGCTAATTTCTAGTCCCGGCGGACAGCCATCCATAACGACACCCACTCCACCGCCGTGAGATTCTCCAAAGGTTGTGACGCGAAATAAATGCCCGAATATATTACCCATTATCCCCCGATTGAGCGGCTCGACGGTCTCAATTTTAACGCGAGAGCGAGGGCGATTGACTGAAAAGCCGTGAAAGGGTCGATCTTAACCCTAAAAATACTGAAACTTTCTGCTTACCTCGAATGAAATTCTATGTAATTCTCCCGGATAATCACATCGCGATTTCCGTAAAAATCCTGACCGAGCAAACCGATATTCAACGCAGGGGAAATGGCAACTAGCAAGTCTGTGGCGGCAACGCTTCCCGCGCGGACAGAGGCAACGAGGGCGAGGGGAAACTCAACCCCCGTATCGCTGGCCGTATCGGCGACTGCAACACCGACAGGGGTTAAGCCGAGTTGCTTAGCCATTGCGGGCGTAATCACAGTGTGACTCGCGCCGGTATCGACGAGCATTTCGTAAGTCTGCGTGCCGTTGAAGCGAACTTTAATAACCGGCGTTCCGCGATCGCGCCGCTCGATGGGAATGCGGAAAGTTTCCGTCATCTTGCTATTCGGGTTTTCGCCGCACAAACGACCGAGACTCATGACTCGACCGTTAGAGTCAGTCATAAAGCAGCCTTCTTCGCGTTGCGCTTTGACGGGGGAAGTAGCCAGCCCTGCGATCGCGAAAGCTATAACGAATTCTTTGATAGACGCGCGCATAAATTAACAAAACTTGTTGAATCAGAACAAACCGTTAGAAAAATAAAGAAAAGATTATGACTTTAGCAAAAGTCCTCGATCCCTGGCATGATTGTATCCAGTTCAAATGAGGTCAGCCCAATAAAGACCTTAAAGATAAGTTAAATAACGATAATATATCTCGAGGTGTCAGACTTCTCAATTAGGGAAGGCTGACACTAATTTTATTGGCGGGTTAAAAATTCTCAGCGATCGCGCGATTGCGCCCCAACTTCTTCGCTTCGTACAGCGTCAGATCCGCAACCCCAATCAAGGCTTCCGGCGAAAACTCCGGACTGGGAACCGTCGTTACCACCCCCAAGCTCAAGGTCACGTAATCGCTGGTGGTCGAATTAAAATGATCGATCTCCAGACCTTCAACAGCCAAACGAATCGCTTCAGCAATTTGAGCGGCTAGCGGTGCGGCAGTGTCTGGCAAGACAATTGCAAACTCCTCGCCGCCGTAGCGCGCGACCAAATCTGTCTGTCGTTTGAGCGTACTGCGAATTGTTTGCGCTACCTTCTGCAAACAAGCATCCCCGGCTTGATGGCCGTATGTATCGTTATAGAGTTTAAAATGATCGACATCGCACAGAATCAACGAGATCGGTAGCTGTTTTTCTTTTAGGCGCACCCACTCTTGCAACAAATACTCGTCAAAACTGCGGCGGTTGCTGACCTGCGTCAAACCGTCGAGACTGGCGAGGCGTTTGAGTTCTTGGTTAGCTTTATGTAGCGCGGCTTCGGCTTGTACTCGTTCGGTAATATCGTTGGAGAGCGACAGTAAACACTTTTCGCCGTCAATCTCAATAATTTCAGCCGAAAGTAAGGCCGTTCTCAAGGCCCCAGAACGGTTGCGAGACTCAAACTCGAAGTTGCGAGCCGCACCATACATGGTTAACTGCTTGAATAAGCGCGTGCGATCTTCTCGATCGGCCCAAATGTCAAGTTCGACGGCTGTCCGCCCGATAATTTCTTCTTGAGCGTATCCCATGCTCTGGCAAAAGGCCTCGTTAACTTCTAAATGACAGCCATCAACCAAGCGCGTAATCGTCATCGGCTGAGGCGAAGCTTGAAATGCCTTAGAGAATTTTTCCTCAGATAAGCGCAGGGCTTCTTCAGCACGCTGGCGTTCTCGAATTTCTTCTACCAGCAACATATTTTGAGCGGTGAGAAGTTTGAGGGCATTGCGAATGCTAAGTTGATTTTGGACGCGAACCAGAACTTCTTCGATTTGTAGGGGTTTGGCAATGTAGTCTACTCCTCCGACGCTAAAGGCTTTAACTTTATCGGAGACGAGATCGAGAGCGCTCGTAAAAATGACCGGGATTTCTCGAGTGCGGGGGTTAGTTTTCAGTTGCGTGCAAATTTCGTAGCCGTTGAGATCGGACATTTCGACATCGAGCAAGATTAAGGCAGGTACGTCGATCTGGGCTTGGGTGAGGGCAATCAGACCCGTATTAGCACAGCGCACTTTGTACCCCCATTCTGTCAATCGAGTCAAAATAGATTCAATCCCGTCGGGGTTGCGATCGACAATCAGGATCGTTTCTTTAGAGGGATTAACAAGAGAGATATTCATAGGGAGCGCTCTGGGAAAGATCGGCAAGCAAGAATCAGGTATTGGGCTTAAGCTGAACTGCGACCCGCTAAGATTCTCATGTTGCATAGGCTTCTGTTGGCGGTACTAAGTTTGAGCGGGCTAGCAGCAAGCGGCATTACTCAAACTCGATCGCTTCTCCTCCAACCACGACCTCGCGAATCCGCAAACTCGGAGCGCCGCAGCCGACAGGCAAACCGCTTTGTCCGCCCTTACCGCATCCTCCCGATTCATCCCATTGAAAATCGTTGCCGATCGCTTCGATATTCGCTAAGGTTTTAAAAACATTGCCGGAGAGGGTTACATCTCTCACGGGTTCGGCAAGTTGCCCGTTGCGAATCATCCGGGCTTCTCCGGCGCTGAAGGTAAACATTTCGCCGTTCGTCATGCCCCCCAACCAGTTGCTCGCGTATACGCCTTCTTCGATACCCTCTAAGAGGCGAGCGACGGGAGTGTTTCCCCGACCAATCCAGGTGTTGGTCATGCGGACGATGGGGGGGTAGTGGTAGTTAAGACAGCGCGCGTTACCTGTGGGTTCTTCGCCAAGTTTGCCAGCAGTTTCGCGGGAGTGCAAGCGCCCGACAAGAACGCCATCGCGAATCAGTTGAGTCGTGGTAGCGGGCGTACCTTCGTCATCGTAGCGGTAACTGCCGCGATGACACTCACCGGCAGTGGTTTCGCTAATGGGTGCGGCTCCGTCGAAGATTTGTAAGTCTGGGGTTCCGAATTGTTTGCCGAGGCTCATCACTTCAAGGAGATCGGGGTTTTCGTAGGTCATATCGGCTTCGGAGAGGTGTCCGAAGGCTTCGTGGACGAATAGCCCGCTGAGGATTGGATCGATGACGACAGTGTAGGTGTTGCCTTTAACCGGGGGGAGGGAAAGGGCTTCGATCGCGCGATCGGCGGCGCTTTGGACGCGGGTATTGAGATGGGCGAGATCTTCGTAAGCTTTGCGGGAGCCGGTGGTTTCGCGTCCGGTTTGGACGATTTCGCCCCGGCGCGCGGTGGCAGCAAAGCGCATTTCCATATCCGCCCAGGATTGTTCGATCGCGGTGCCTTCGGAGGTGACGAGCAGGATCGATTGGTTGCTATCGTGATAGCGCACGGAGGTGCTAGCGATCTCCGCATTACTGCGGAGAATTTCGTTGTAACGATCGCACAGTTGCTTTTTTTCGCTCAGGGGAATATGGCGGGGATCGCTGCCAACGAGGGGGAGCGTATAGCTATCTTGGATGGGAGCAATGGGGGCGAGTTGGGTTTCCTCCGTTCCGACTAACCGCGCCGCCGCGATCGCATCTTCAATCCGTTCGGCAAGCGAGGACAGTTGATTAAACGATGCAAAGCCCCAACCGCCCTTATAACACGCTCTTACTTGTCCCCCTCGCGAAATTGCTTCACTCAGGGTTTCTACTCGGTCTCCTCGCAACAAGATCGAGGTTCCCTCCGATTCCTCTAGACGCAGGGCTAAAAAATCAACGCGGTGGCGATAGCGGGCAATTAATTCCGTGAGTAGATTTTTGCTCTCGGCTAGTCGATGGGGCATGGTAACAGAGGACATTAAAACTGACTGTCTATATTTTGCTACATTCGGTTTTAATTTTGACTGCAAAGCGACTTGAGAGGAAAAAAAACTCTCCTCAGCTAAAATACGACCGGAAATGATTCAAACCCTTTGAACAACAGGGTTTTACGCTTCGGAACGGGACTTTGACTCGGATGCGGCGCGAGATTCGGCACTTTGCGCATTAGCGTTTCAAAAGTAATTTTCAATTCCATCCGCGCTAAAACAGACCCCAGACAAGAGTGTACTCCTTTAGCAAAGCTGATTTTCGTATAAAAATCCTCTTTTTCAGAACCAACCCAGGCTCAGAGCCGATTTCAGATCTCGCTCGCGATCGCTAAGTTCTATTAGAAAAAAGTCCCAAATCGCAGTGCAGAAAAAGACTTGAGAGAGCGGTAAGCGCAAAAGTCTTCAGAGAATGACAGAAGAGATCTATCTTTCAGTCTATCTTTCACCCAGAAAGATAGACTGAAAGATAGATCTCCGGCTTAGGGCAATCCAGCGCTCGCCCAATAACGCCGCCAACGATTATCTCCTTCATAACGAATGCGCTTCTCTTCTACCAACTGACCGAGTGTTCTGTAGATCTTCATATAAGGAACTTCTGGAGCAATTCGGTGATGGATTTCCCCGCTACTCGAGCCGGGATAATGGCGCAAATCTTCTAAAACGAGAGCTTTTAAGCAATGAGGCTCGATTCTTTGCAAGGTTGTCCGCAGATGGACTCGAGCGGATCGTAGTAAGTCAGGATTGACATAGTAGCGAGTACCTTTTGTTTGTCCACTCTGTTTAATCAAGTCGAAATCTAGCAATCGACCCAACCAAGAGGTAACGGCTTGCCCCTCGAGTAAGGATAGTTGCTGCGCCAAATCGCGGGTACTGAGGCTTTCCTGTTGAGCTAACAGCCTAAGAGCGCTAAAATTTAGCCCAGAGTAATTTGGGTTAAGAAGCGATCGCGCCAAACCGTTCGATAATGCCGCCCCCTAACACCCTTTCGCCATCGTAGAGTACCGCAGCTTGTCCGGGCGTAATCCCGAATTGCGGCTCGTCAAAGTTTAACTGAAAGCGCCCTTCACCTAAAGCAATAACCGTTACATTTGCCGGTTGGCTGCGATAGCGCACCTGCGCCTGACAGCGGATGGGTGCGGTGGGTTCGGGAATCGAAACCCAATTCAACCGCGTTACCGTACAATTGGGCTGCGTGGCTTGTTCGCGAGAACCGACGACAACGCGATTCATCGCCGGGTCGAGTTGCATCACGTACAGGGGTTCGGGGGCGGATACGCCTAGCCCTTTGCGCTGTCCGATGGTGTAGTGGTGCACGCCGCTATGTTTGCCCAAAACGTTGCCGCTGGGATCGACGATTTCCCCTTCTTTGGAGGTAATGTAGCGATCGAGGAATTCTTGCATAGAACCGTGCGCTTCTACTAAGCATAAATCCTGACTTTCTGCTTTTTGAGCGGTTTTGAGGTTGTATTGTGCGGCGAGGCGGCGGGTTTCCTCTTTGGTAATTTCACCGAGAGGAAAGAGGGAACCCGCCAAAAGGTCTTGGGTGAGGTCGTAGAGGAAGTAGGATTGATCTTTGTTGGAGTCAACGGCGCGCAGGAGTTGATAGCGTCCGGTGGTTTCGTCGTAGCGGATGCGGGCGTAGTGTCCGGTGGCGATGCGATCGCAGCCCAAAGTTTTCCGAGCATATTGGAGCATCGGGCCGAATTTTACCGCGCGGTTGCACTGAGAGCAAGGCAACGGCGTAATCCCCGCTTCGTAACCGGAGACGAGATAATCGATAATATGAGTTTGGAAAATATCGCGCGTATCGACGATGTGATGGGGAATTCCTAACTGTTCGCAGATAAATGCTGCATCCACCATCCCTTCAGAACAGCATTGCCCTTTCCCTTTCATCAACCAAAGGGTTAAACCGATGACTTCGTAACCTTGACGGCGCAAGGTTGCCGCTGCCACCGAACTATCTACGCCTCCCGATAACCCAACAACGACTTTACTCATTTTTTTTCGCAACCCAACGCACTGAAAACCTAAAATTGTCACTATTTACTATGATAGTGCGATCGCTTTATCCAACTGAGGAAAATTATGACTGCGTTATTAATTGTTGGCACGGATACGGATGTTGGTAAAACGATTTTGACGACAGCATTAGCCGCTTACTGGTTTGCCCGTCGATCGCGCGATACCCTCGCCCTCCTCAAATTGATGCAAACCGGAGTTGGCGATTGCGAAACCTACCAGCGCTTATTTGCCCTCTCCCAACCGCCAGAAACATTAGTACCGATACGTTTTGCAGCACCTCTCGCACCGCCCATCGCTGCTGCAAAGGAGGGACGCGCGATCGATTTAGCCCCTGTTTGGCAAACGTTGTGTCGCTTGCAGCAGGATTATGAGTTCGTTCTAGTGGAGGCGTTGGGCGGGTTGGGAACGCCGGTGACGGATGAGTTAATCGTGGCGGATTTGGCGCGAGATTGGCAGTTGGAGGCGGTTTTAGTTGTTCCGGTGCGTTTGGGTGCGATCGCGCAAACGGTTGCAAATGTCGCCCTTGCACGTCAAGCTAAGGTTAAGCTCAAAGGAATTATCCTCAATTGCAATTGTGTCGATGCAGAATCCCGCATTGAGGACTTGACTCCCATCGATTTGATGGAAGCATTAACCCATCTTCCCGTTCTCGGTATCATTCCTTATCTGAACGACATCAATAACTTGACAGAATTAGAAAAATGTGCATCTAATCTCGATTTGGAACGATTGTTACCCGCACCAAAGTATCTTGCATCTCGTGCCTAGGGTTTAGCGATCGCGGCAACCGAAAGGATAATTAGAACGATAAGTGCTGGAACGCTTGCCAAACCAAGGATAGCGGTTATCGCGGATTTGTTCGTAGGCGCGATCGCCCAACCATTTTACCCCCGGCAAGGAACGGTAGAACGCGATCGCACCTTCCCCCATCGGCAGCAAGTTCGCGATTTCCTCCGCCGCATCGCTTCCTTGCCAGCGTCGCGCCGGATCGTTACCATCGATTAAAATCATGCCCATTTCGCAATCTTGCGGCGTAATCCCGAATTTGGTCAACGATTCGCGATCTTGCATCGGAATATAGTCAAATCGTTCGCCTTTATCAAAGTTTTCCAACCATTGCGTAAAGGTCGTACAGAGATTGCAGTTGCCGTCGTAAATAACGTGATAAGTCACGGTTGAATGAGAAATGAAAAAATTAAAATTGCGAAGAACGCATATTTTCTCTATTTTAGCTATATTTGTTACATAATTTCACAAAAAATCCAATTATCGTTCGGGGGACTTCTGAAATAAGGAATCCATAGCATGAGTGCAACTCAAACTTGTCCGGCTTGCCGCGTCTCGATTACCAACGATCTCGTCCATTTTTCTAACGGCAGCCCAGGAACGCGGGCGCGCTTATACGCTCGCGTGTGCCAGTTCGCAGCGCAGCAGGGCTGCATCAATAAAGATCCCGAGAAAATTGGCATGGTAACGGCACAAGACAGTTTTTCACCGGGCAGACCAATCCAGAAACCTTAGTGAGAGTTAGATGGGAGTTCTAGATACCAGGTTTCTGCTTAAAATTTGTGGAGTGGTTTTTAAAAAGCAACTGACAGAAACCTGGTTATTTGTCTATCGTAAAAAATATTACAAGCCTGACTTTCGGTTCTTTTTACCACTTAAAAAGTAGGTTAAAGCAGCGATAACGAGGGCAATACTCACGCCGAAGGGTAAAATATTAGGATTGCCTTCCCATCGTATAGCCTGTCCCAAAAATACGACACTCAAAAGCACGACAACAACGCTCGTAAGTTTGCCTTTGAGGTCATCAATATCGTGAATCTCTAGCCATTCTGGAACCTTAATCCGATCGTCGATAAAAAGTTCGTATAGTCCTAATGCAGTGATATAAAAGACAGTCGCGAGCAAAAACAAATCGATAATTTCAATACAGGATAAAACTAACGTTTTTGCCCCTTTGCTAGAAACCTCACCCTCTGAAAATAAGTGCAGTATTGTTACAACAGTCTGTAAGGCTCCGTAGATCGAAACAGTGAGAGATGCGAGAAACGAACAAATTACTGAAATCAGAACTAATTGTCGGCTCCCTGTCAAAATACGATGGAACATAAGTTTTTGAAACTTTCACTTTCGAGTTATGCAGTTAGCGCAGTAAAGTAACAGCAGCTTTACCCCAATATTAAAAACATTGTACTAGCAGCGTGATTTAAATAAGCTCTAAAGCGAAATTTGGGTAATAGAAATATTGCCGCTGAAACAAACATCGACATCCGTACCGGGGGTGCGATCGCGCAAACCATACTTTCCGGTGTAATGATATAAGTCTCCCTCCCTGCGATACTCAACGGGTAAAGGATCCTTACTCAGCGGACAAAAGACGATTTCCGGTTCTTCCGTACCCGGTTCTAAATGGGGTAAATTGACATTCCAAAAGCTATACGGCGGCAGCGGCAGCGCAAATAACATCTCTAAAACTTTTGTCGCCCGCTGCGTCGCTTCGTCCCAATTGATGCGTAACGGACTTTTAATCCAATGGGAAATCGCAATTCCTGGAATACCGTGGATGGCAGCTTCGCGCACTGCGGCTACCGTACCGGAAATATAAACATCAACGCCTAAGTTCCCACCCGCATTGATTCCCGACAGTACCCAATCGATTTTGGGGACGGTTCTTAAGGCAATGCGCGTGCAATCTGCGGGCGTTCCCCCAACGGCGTATTCAGTGTCCGAGCGTTTTTCTACGGAAATCGGGAGATGCGTCGTAGTTTGGTGTCCGCACCCAGAGAGTTGGGCTTGGGGCGCAAAAAAAATACCTTTACCGCCAATGGCGTTGTGCAAGGCTCGAATTCCGGGCGCGTCGATACCGTCGTCGTTGGTTAAAATTAGGGTCATGCGCGGATTTTAAAAGAAATTGTTGTCCTACGTTACCGAAAAATTGGGTATAAGCCTCGCCTTCTGGTTAAAAGGGTTGTGGAGTGCGAAGTGTAATATACCGATTTGGTGCGTTACGGCGCGCTGAAAAATCTATTGTTTCCCTCCAAGATTTAGTTCGCGCCTAACGCACCCTACTGCCTAAATTTACCTTCGGCGTAATTTTGAATTTTGTATTCTTACTCGTCTTCTAAGTCCTCGCTGCTAGCTTCGCTACCGCCGCTGACGGTTACGAGGTCGATTTGTTGGCGATAGTAGTCTACACTCTTAACCTGCACTTCGACGCGATCGCCGAGACGATAGGCTTGTCGATATTTGCGTCCCACCAAACAACTGTGGCGGGAACGATATTCGTACCAGTCGTCTTTGAGGGAACTGACGTGAACCAATCCTTCGACTAATAATTCTTCGATTTCAACGAAGAACCCGTAGGATTGCACGCCGGTAATTAACCCTTGGAAGACTTCGCCGGTGCGTTCTTTCATCTGTTCGGCTTTTTTAAGGCCTTCTAGGTCGCTTTCGGCATCTTGGGCAATTTTATCGCGTTCGTTGAGGTGGGCGATCGCGCCAGCAATTTCCTGTTCCCAATGGGTTTGTACCGCAGTGGGAAGGACGTTCCAGTTAATTTCTGCGGGTGCGGTGCTGCTGCCGAGGTTCACGCCAGCTTTAGTCCGGGAGGAACGGCGATCGCGTCCTTCGTCGAATAAAGTGTGAATGAGCCACTGTACGAGCAAATCGCCGTAGCGCTGACCGGGCGAAACGCACTGGCAATAGCCCTCAGTATAAGCAAGACCAAAGTTTCGCCCCGGATGCGTGCTATAGCTGCGCTGCCGCAATGTCGCTCTTAGGAAGTGAGTTAAGATTTTGGGGACGGGAGAATTTATCGCCTGCTCGACGAAATGCTGGTAGTGTTGGGGACTGACTTCTTCTTCCAGTTCTGGCACCAGATCTAATCCCAAATTATTCCCCAGTTTAATAAAGTCTTCGAGTTCCATCATATCGGGATCGCCTTGGACGCAGTACAAACAGGGAAGCGAGAGGGCGTTGAAGTGTTTGGCGATGGCTTCTCCAGCCAAAACCATTAGTTCGGCTTGCATCGACCATAAGGGGAGGGAACTGGATGTTGCGATCGCGCCAAGGCGAGAATCATCTTTATAGGGCGAGTATTGCGTTTCTAACGGTAGCTCGAAACCACCGCGCTGCAAGCGTTTTGCCCGTACCAACGGACTCAATACAAAAAAGAGGTCGTGCAGCATCGTCGCCACCGGCTGCATTTCCGATTCGCTCTCATCCGATTGTAGGAGCGTTTGCGCTTGTTGATAGGTCAGTTGGGCATCAACTTTAATCGCGCTGGGTTGAATGTCAAACTCGACGACGTTTCCTTCGCTATCTAAGGTTAATAATACAGAAATCGTTAGGTTTTCTCGCTCCGGTAACAAGCAGCAGCGGCGATAGACGGCTTCGGGATAGAGGGGAAGGATGAGTTCGCCCAAATAGACTGCTGTACCGCGTTTGCGGGCATCTCGCGCGATCGCGGATTCTGGCTCGACGTAATGGCCGAAGTCGGCGATATGAATCCCTAGTTGCCATTGTCCGTCTTTTAGCTTTTGTAACGTCAGAGCATTTTCGACGAGCGGAACGCCTTCTACTTTTAAAGTTTTTTCGCTATCGAGGGTCAAGGTGAGGAGCGATCGCAAATCGAGGCGATTTTTTAACTCACTTTTCGCAATTTTCCCCGTTGAGGCGGGTTTGGGAAAGGATTTCACCGCCTCTAAGGTATGAATGCTAAAGGTTTGGGGCAGATCGTGCTTGCAACTGACAATATCGGTATCGGCAGCCGCTTCCGCATCGCTACCCAGGATTTTGGTGACGCGCCCGAGGGGGAGGTTCGTACCGAGGGGATAGCGTCGAATTTCGACGTGAACGAGGTGATCGATCGCATCTTGAAGGCGTTCGTCGCTGCTGTCGAGTTCGACTTCAAACAGCAGGCGGTCGTCGAGGGGAACGGCGCGATAGCTGCTGCCGCTTTTTTTGATTCGCGCTAACAGCGAGGGATTGGCGCGATCGAGGATCAGGGCAACTTCGCCTTCTGGGGAACGGCGGCGATTGCCTTCTTTAATCGTTTTCACGAAAACGCGATCGCCATTCCAAGCATTACTCAAATGGCTTTCCCGAATGTAAATATCGTCCGCATCTTCTTGGTCTTGAATCGCAAAGCAAAAACCCTTGCTCGAACAGCGCAATTTTGCTTCCACAAATTGTTCGTCAATCGACGTGCGGTATTTACCGAGTTCTTTACTTAAAATTCCGATCTTTTCAAGAACATCGAGTATAATCTCCAATTTCTCTGCTTCTTCATCGCTTTGACAATTGAGTTTTTTCTTTAAATCTTTAGCGCCCATCAGTTTGTGATGGCTGAATTGAGATAACAATGTAGCGATTGAAAATTCCATTTCAGTGCAATCCTTTGAATTCGAGCAGAGGGGTGGAAGGGTTTAGCTCTCGCAAGGTCGAAGTAGAGCGGGAAATCCTTGCTTGCGTTGTCGCTGTTTGTAGTTGAGGAGAAACAATAACGCGACTCCGATTCAAACAGAATCGTTTTAACAGTTGCATCCATTCAAATTCCCGCCCCCACTCTCAGCGAAGAGATAGCAGAGAAATCGAAGCGACCCATACAAGTCTTGGGAATTTGGCCAGAACGAACCTCGTTTCTCGACCGCTGCTTGGCACCGCCCTTCTCCAGAGAATCGACAACTTCTGTTCCCGATGAGATTGAAGTTGCCGCAGTGCTTTTGGGTTCAAACAGCCTTTCATCATTTTAGGGGTTAATGGGCCGTCTTTGAACAGCGATTCGTTATTCGTTCTGCCGCTCTTAAGGAGCCGGAATTTTAGGTATGCCTCGCTCGGGTATTGGCAAAGGTCGCGCTCAGGGGGGTAGAATCAGGACAAATGTTCTCTTAGGGGGCAAGATTTTGCGAAAATAGAAATGGTATAACACTACGGGGTTACTTCTCTGTGTTTGCGATCGCGAGTTAGAGCCATCGCCAAGGCAGTTAGGACAAATTTGGGTAGGGGCGAATGCGATTTGCCCGGTTTTCTACCGCTCGGACTGTCCTCATTGATGTGTCTGTTGCTAGAGCTAGTGAATAAATTATGTTTCATCAATTCCGCAGTTATTATCCTCAAGGAAGTCTGATTAGCGAGTTAGTTACGGTTGAATACGGGCGCTATGTCGTCCGCGCGAGCGCGCGCGTCGATGGAGTTACCCTAGCAACGAGTCTGGCTTCTAGCGATACCGTAGAAGCAGCCGAAGATAATGCTAGGAGCCGCTTAATGGCTTTCCTCGGAGTCGGAGACGCACCGCTACCGGAACCTGTCCCTTCGCCCGCTCCCGCTCTCGCTGCGGAAAGCTTTCGGACTTTTCCCGCCCCAAGCGTCGCGCCGGAACCGGAACCGCTTGCTGTTGAGGAACCGCTACCGGAACCCGAACTTCTCGCTGTTGAGAAACCGCTACCCGAACCCGAACCTATTGCTGTTGAGGAACCACTACCGGAACCGGAACCGCTTACTGTTGAGGAACCGCTACCAGAACCGGAACCGCTTGCTGTTGAGGAACCGCTACCGGAACCCGAATTTCTCGCTGTTGAGGAACCGCTACCAGAACCCGAACCTCTCGATGTTGAGGAACCGTCGCCCCCGCCCAAATCTCGCAAGAAAAAAGCGCCTCCTACCCCCGAACCGGAGGAGTTCAGCACTTCTGAAGAATTCTTGCAGCCCGAAGCCGAGGCAGTACCGAGCGCTACTGTCGAAACCGTTACCGAAACTCCAGTTCGGGCTGCACCGCCGCCAATCCCTCCTAATATTCCGAGCGATCCTCTTGCGGCGATGATTCAAACGGGCGTAGAGATAAAGCGGTTAGGGTGGACGACGGAACAAGGGCGGGCTTATCTGCTGGAAACTTACGGCAAGCGATCGCGCCAAATGCTCACGGATGAGGAGTTATTCGAGTTCCTGACTTACTTGCAAAGTCAACCGTCCCCTTAATTGAATTATCCCTCAACGGTGTGACCGACGGCCGCGATCGCGTCCTTAATTTCCGCCTCCGAGCGCTGCGATTCAATCTCCGCCGTCTTCGCACTCAAATCTACCTTGACTTTAGCATCAGCATCGAGGGCAGCGATCGCCTTCGTAATCGTATCCGCACAGCCCTCGCAAACGATGCTGGGAACTTTCAGTTGAATTGACATAGATTTAACAGCTTCCACAGTTAAAGTAAGAGTAGGGTTTATTCTAGCGAACTGATTGCAAGGGAAGATAGTATAAGCCGGACTTTTCTAAGCGATGAGCGGTAACGGCTCGTCTGGGCGGCAATTGAGGGATTCACCAAATTATGGGTTTAGAGCGTTCCAAAAATCTTCAGGCAGCACAGGAAAAAATTTACCGCTTTTTTCTTAAATTAGTTCGACACGAGCCACCAGAAACAGTTCTCGAACGTTTTAAAAATCTTTTTGTATTTGGGGTTGATTCTCTAGCGCCGGAAATTCAACAAGCTTTATACGACATTATTTTAAGTCGCGACGAACTCATTTTTAAAAATACCTTTAAAAGAACTTGTTACATTATTACCAATAATTGGATTTCAGAAAATCGCGCCCACTACATCGATAAATTAGTTGAAATCATTGCTGAAGTTAAAGAACATACACAAACGCTCTCGCGGAGTTTAAGTTGTCTGAGAACCTGGATTAGCAACTTTATTGAAACAGAAGATTATCAAGAAATCAAGCGCATTTCTGAATTTTATTCAAGAGACTCGAAAAAATCTTGGAATCAACGTTATACTTCCTTTTTGTTAGTCCCTCAATATCTCGACTTAGAAAACCCGAAAGAACAGCGAGAAATTGCAAAAAAATTATCCGACGAACTCAAGAACAAATACAAGTCAGATTTAGCCCTATTCTCTGCCCACAATCCCCTTCGAGCCACTCCTCCCGTTCGAGAAAATCCCACTCATCTCGGACAAGACGCGATCGCGATTGTTAAAAATATCGTCGCCCAAAATCTCCGGTACAGTTACGAACATCACTCTCGCGCTTTTATCGATACAGTGCGCGATGGTGACTACGAAAGCTTTAAATCGAGCTTGCAAGGTTATTTAACCTTCGGAGTTCCGAATCAACAAGCCGTCGAACTTCTCGATCGCAACATGAGCGCGAAAATACTAAATCTTTATCGAGAACGGAACGATTCTAACTTAACCTTAGAATTATTGCTACGAACTTGTCGTCGTATTATTGAAATTTTAACAATCGAAGATGGAGCTACCCCTTCAAAGCTCTTTATTTTATTGAGCGATCGCGAAAAAGCGCTGAGTTTGTCAATGATTTTACTTAAAATAATTTTGATTTGTAAATACGCGCGGATTCACCTAGAAGCTTGCATCGCTAAACTGATTCAGTATTATGAAAAAGTTCCAGAACAAGAATGTCAGTGGTTCATCTATTTTTTAGAAGTTTTTAACGTTGTTTTTTCGGTTTACACTGAAAATATCAACTATAATCTCGTGCGCGTCGGCAACGGTACAGCGGCGGGGAAAAGCGCGATCGATCTCGAAGCCTATCGCGTTTTTCCGCAGTTGAAAAGTATGAACCTGCGCGAAAATGACTTGAAAAAGAGCGACTTACGCGGTCAAAACTTGAGCGCCGCCGACTTAAGAAAAGCCAATCTTAGCGGTGCAGATTTAAGCGAAACCGACCTAAGTTTAGCAAAATTTGCCTTTGCCAACTTGAACAATGCAATTCTCGATCGCGCCGATTTAGTAGCAGCGAACTTATCTGAAGCCAACTTGCAAGGAGCGAGTTTAAAACAAGCGATTTTGCGCCATAGCAATTTGCAAAAAGCCTGTCTCATTGGAGCAGATCTCAGTCAAGCACGCTTAAAGTTAGCCGACTTAACAGAAGCAAATTTAAGTCGCGCTTTCCTCAAACAAGCTGACTTTAGTCATGCTAACTTAGCCGGAGCTAATCTGACTGGAGCGAGTCTCAGTCGCGCCAACTTAACGGGAGCCAATCTAACGGGAGCCAACCTAGCAGAAGCCAATCTGAGTGGAGCAAACTTAACGGGAGCCAACCTACAAGGAGCCAATCTCAAACGGACTTTTTTGCGCCGTGCCGTCCTCATCGATACGAGTTTGAGGCAAGCTATCTTATACCATGTAGAGTTGAGCTATGCGACTTTAACTAATGTGGATTTGAGCGAAGCAACTTTAGTGAATTCTTACTGTCGCCACGTCAAAATTGACGGGACGAATTTCAGGGATGCGCGCCTGATTAAAACAAATTTCTTTAAAACAAAATTGAACCGAGCGCAGGTTGAAAAAGCTCACTTTCAGGAAAGTTTGGGAATTTCTGCCCTGCAACAAAGAAAGCTCGAAGAACGAGGTGCAGTTTTTGAGGAGTTGCCCTGACGCTTTAGAGCCATCCTTGGCATACAATTAAGTAATTAAGAGAAAAATCATATGCTTCTCAACCGCCAACCCCCGCAACAATCGGGACGCGACTGGAAACCCATTATCCAACAATTCGATCGCGCGATCGGTAAAGACGGCGTAATTCGTCGCAAAGACGAACTCCTCACCTACGAATGCGACGGACTCTCCTGTTACCGCCAGCGTCCCGCCCTCGTCGTCCTGCCCCGCACCACCGAAGAAGTCGCCGCCGCCGTTAAAATTTGCCACGATAACGATATCCCTTGGGTCGCGCGCGGTGCGGGAACCGGACTTTCCGGTGGCGCACTCCCCGTCGAAGATTGCGTCCTCATCGTCACCGCCCGAATGCGACGCATCCTCAAAGTAGACCTCGAAAACCAGCGCGTCGTCGTCCAACCCGGCGTTATCAATAACTGGGTGACGCAAACCGTCAGCGGTGCGGGCTTCTACTACGCCCCCGACCCTTCCAGCCAAATTATCTGTTCCATCGGCGGCAACGTCGCGGAAAACTCCGGCGGCGTTCACTGCCTCAAATACGGCGTAACCACCAACCACGTCCTCGCCCTCAAAATCGTCACCCCTGAAGGCGAAATCGTCGATTTAGGCGGTTACGTTCCCGAAATGCCGGGATACGACCTCACCGGCGTATTTGTCGGCTCCGAAGGTACTCTTGGTATTGCCACCGAAGTTACCCTCCGCATCCTCAAAGTTCCCGAATCCATTTGCGTCTTACTCGCCGACTTTAACAGCATCGAAGCGGCGGGGGCCGCTGTTGCTGGAATTATCGGTGCGGGAATCATTCCAGGGGGGATGGAAATCATGGATAACCTCAGCATTAACGCGGTCGAAGATGTCGTCGCAACGGGCTGCTATCCGCGCGATGCGGAGGCTTTATTGTTAGTGGAATTGGACGGATTGCAAGTTGAAGTTGATGCTAATAAGCGCCGCGTCATGGAAATTTGCCGAGAAATTGGGGCGCGCAGCATCACTTCGGCTAACGATGCTGAAACCCGCTTGAAACTCTGGAAAGGACGCAAAGCTGCTTTTGCTGCTGCGGGGAAAGTTAGCCCCAATTACTTCGTTCAAGATGGCGTAATTCCGCGCACCAAACTCGCTAGTGTCCTGAAAGCAATTGAGGAGTTAAGCGAGCGTTCCGGTTACAAAATTGCGAACGTTTTTCATGCCGGAGATGGTAACTTACACCCGCTAATTCTCTACGATGAATCGGTAGAAGGTGCGTTTGAAGAAGTGGAAAAAGTGGGAGGAGAAATTCTCAAACTTTGCGTTAAAGCTGGGGGAAGTATTTCGGGGGAACACGGTATCGGCTCGGATAAGAGTTGTTATATGTTCGATATGTTTAACGAGGTCGATTTAGAAACGATGCAATACGTTCGCCAGGTTTTTAATGCCAAGGGATTGGCGAATCCGGGTAAGTTATTCCCCACACCGCGCACTTGCGGGGAAGCAGCAAATGCTCGGAAAACAGCAGAGTTTAAAGGCGCGCAATTGTTTTAGCGATTTCGATTAGATTCACCTAAAAGATCGATCGAAATAATACTAGGTTGGGCGGCTAAAACTAAAGTTACGCTCTAGCGCTAGCCAAATTGTTTATACTAGATTGATGTGAAGCTCCATAAAATCAAAAGTAGGGTGCGTTAGCGAAGCGTAACGCACCATGTAACTCAAATTGAGGGAAGTCGAATGGCACTGACTTAAGGCTGGTGGGCGCTGCCCACCCTACGAAATTATCTGTAGAGACGTTGTATACAACGTCTCTACAGACGATTTTTCAACTCTTATTTCAGTGCCATTCGAGGGAAGTTGATTCCGTACAACATTATATTCAATTGGTATAGCGATGAAAAAAGTTGCCGTCTTTGGTAATGCGGGAGGGGGTAAATCAACGCTAAGTCAGCAATTATCAACAATCGCGGGTTTGCCGCTTTACGCCCTCGATAAAATCCAACATCAACCGGGCGGAATCAAGGTTCCTGAATCAGAATACCAACAGATTCACCAACAAATCTTAGCGACGGATTCCTGGATTATTGATGGATTTGGTTCGATAGAAACGCTTTGGGTACGGCTGGATGAAGCTGATAGTTTAGTCTTCATCGATCTGCCCTTACCCGTTCATTTTTGGTGGGTGACAAAACGACTTCTAACGGGTTATTTTAATCCTCCCGCAGGCTGGCCGGAAAAGACTCCTATTTTTCAGAGTTCATTAAGTAGCTATCGCGTGCTTTGGCTGTGTCACCAACGCTTGACTCCCAAATATCGCGAGTATATCGAACGAGTTCGAGGGACAAAAACAGTTTACCACCTCCGCGCGATCGCGCAAATTTCTCAGTTTCTAAAATCCCTCGAAAGTAAGACTCCATCAAGCCTCTAAAAAGGTTTAAGACTCATTATTCATTCCTAATAATCCTTGGGCAGTTCCCAACAAATTAATCGGATTTTTTCCATCCGTAATTAAAACGCTTTGAATGCCCAATCCTTGTAACAATCGAGCTTGCATTTCCGGCCCCGCTTGAGCCATCGCGCGAATGGTTTCTGTCCCTAAAGCTTCCACCTTTTCTCGATACTCTCGCGCTGTAATTTCTGCCATTGCCTGGGCGCGCGCCACTTCCAATTCATTTAAGGCTTGTTTGTGGGCGAGTTCGGCTTGCTGGCGCGCTTCTAATTCCTCTAAAGCAACGCGAGCGCGAATGCGAGCGGCTTCGGCTTCTTGTTGGGCTAAATTGACGGCGAGTTCGCCTTGAATTCGTGCTGCTTCTGCCGTCGCTTGGGCTTCTGCCGTTGCTTTTCCCGATGCTTCGATCGCGGCATTTTCCGCCTGCAATTCTAACAGATTTTTGCGCTCGGTTTCTGCTGCTGCCCGATCCGCGATCGCTTGCCGTTCCAACCGCGCTTTTGCCGCCTGTTCGATACCTTCCGCATCCTGCTTCGCCGCTGCTTCTTGCGCGTCAGTCGTAATTTGAATGGCAATTTGTACCGACTTTTGCAAACTTCTTAAAGTTTGTTCGTCCACCGGCTCGACAGATTGAATATCGATATTAGTCACGACCAAATTATTCGCCCGCATCCGAAATTCATCGCGAATTCGCCCCTCTTCATCTACCCCAAATACTGCTTGGCGAATAATCCGCGCCGAGTTGCGGTGAAACTCATCAAACTTAACCCCAGCAACGGCTCCACGTACCCGCGACGCAATCGCTTTACAGGCATCGCCGACAAAATCCGGGACTTGAAACAATCGCGCGGTGGCTTGTTCGTTGTGTCGATCTACATCAAAATACCAATTATAAGAAAGTTGTAATTGCAAGCGCGCGTGGTCGGAAGTTTCCACCGTAAAAATATCGGTCATGAAATCCGGCCCTAATAATAACGCCAAGGATTTAATCGCATTCGGAACCTTGGGTTTTCCGCCCGACAAACTCAACACCGTAAAGGCTTCATCCGGTGCTAACATGACTAAATCCGGGCCGAAAGCAGTGCGTGCGGTGCGCTCCTTGTAATCGTGGATTTGGACGGCAGCATTTTGGGGGACGTGGAAAACCACGGCGCGGGTTTTATCGCGCTGTTCGCCCGCCGGTACGGTAAAATCAACGGTACGGAAACCGCGATCGCTCGTTGGGTCGTGACGTTGCTGCAATAACTCCTCCACCACCGGCGGCAAGTCTTTTGCCCACAACTCCTCGTAGGGACTCAACAAATAAGCCTGCGGCCCGCTGACGAGTTTCAACTCTCCAGTTTGGATATCGCGGACGTAAAGACCTTCATTTTTATCGAGGGGAATCGCCTTGCGTCGCTCCACCACTTCTACTTCAATCGGCGGAATATAATCTCTCGGGCCCACAATCGTCCATAAATCTCCCGGCTGGCGAATGGCAACCTCGTTTTCAAAAATTTCTTCCTTCGCACGCAGCAACAGCGCTTCTTGCTCGCCGAGAACGTACACTTTTTGGATGCCATTTTCTAAGGACTCGCCGGGATGGAGGAAAAAGGAGGTTCGTCCTTGGCGTACTTCCTGCATTCCGAATTGCGGCTTACCTTCCGCATCGATGGGATCGACAACAATGCACCACTCGCGATCGCTGAGCGTGGTAATCTTAACCTCGCCGACCACTTCCTCGTAAACATCGGGGATATGAATTTCCGAATCGGCCAGCGTCACCAACCATTCATCCCCCGCCTTGCGCTGCCGCCCGAAAATATCGCTAAAAGTGCGTCGCGCTCGCAGTTGTAAGGCTTTTTGTTCGGTGAGGACGTAGGCTTTAATCAGTCCGACGATAGCTTCATCGACTCCCGGTAAATACGCGCCCTCCTCCCGCACCAACCATTCTTCCCCAGCGCGGCGCGGATTGCCCCTTGCATCCGTACAATTCTGGCGCGCCATCAACCGCAACGCTTGATTCGGTTCGATAGTCGTTGCTTTCACGGTTTCCAGCACTTCCACTTCAACGCGGGGAATATACGTTCCCGGCCCTTCAAATAACCATTGGTCCCCAGCGATACGCTCTAAACCTTCCGCCTCCGTAAAATCGCGGGTAGCCCGCAGGCGCAGGGCTTGGTTCGTTTCCACCACCAGGAGGCGCGTAACTTCCCCAAGCAATTCTTCGCCGGGATAAAGCGGGAAAGGGTCTTGGGCGAAGCGAAGTTCTTCATCGCCGTAACGCAGGCGGATTTGCCCGTGTTCGTCAGCGAGGGGCTGTCCGTCCTCGTCGCGTAGGACGGGATTGGCGATGCGGCAATAGTGGCGCGGCGGGACGATGAGAGTGGGAGTGGGACGCAAGATGAGGCGCTCGGAATCGCCCAGGGTGAGGGTTTGCGGGCCGAGTTCGAGGCGGGTTACGCCGGTATTATTATCGAGGATATGGACGAATTGTTGCGGTTTGAGGCGAATGACCCCGCTAGAAACGCTCGGAAGGTCTGTACCGCGTTCGGGGAGTTGTTCGGTGGATTTCATGAGGATTTTCTCAAGATTACTACCGCTCTAGTGTTACCGACGCGATCGCGTTTCAGTGCGACCGATACACTACTTTTGTGTGACAAAGATTACAGTCTAACGCGCTTCCAAACTCGCATCTTCGTAAAGCATGGCAAAAGTTCCGGTATAGTCGAGGCTTTCTAAGCGGAAAGTTTCGCCTTCTTCGTAGCTTTGAAAAAGCCACAATCCATCGGTGTGGCGGCGGAAGATTTCGACGCAATAATGTTGGCAGTTAATGAGGACGTATTCTTGCAAACTCGGAAGGGTTCGATACGCATTAAATTTTTCGCCCCGATCTTTCAATTCGGTGGAGACAGAGAGAACTTCGATAATGATTTTGGGGAAGGATTTATAGAGATTCGTTTCCCTATCTCGCTCGTCGCAAGTGACAAAAATATCGGGGTAAAAAAAGCAGTTGCGGGTGTCGATGCGGAGTTTCATATCGAAGATGAAAACCCGACACCCAGAACCTCGAAGGTGCGATCGCAGATCGCTAGCCAAGTTTAGCAATATTGTAACGTGGGTGTCGGTTGCTCCTGCCATCGCCACCACTTCACCATCGAAATATTCGTGTTTGGTGGCGCTCTGGGTTTCGAGTTCTAGATATTCTTCTGGGGAGAGAGGAGGAACTTGAGCGTACATAGAATGTAATGGCAAAAACTTTATTATTTAAGTTAACATTTTTTGTCGTAGGGGCATAACATTGTTCATTAGTGTCAACTTAAGCTTAACCCCTCGCTCACCTAGCCCGCCTTGGGTTCAAACCCAAGGCTAATAGCTCAAGTCCTCTGAAGAGGACTGGGAAATTCAGATGTATCTAACCCGTTTCAACGGGTTTCAGTTATTAGCCAGGAACTTGAGTTCCTGGCGGGCTAAGTGTTTCACCTTAAGTTGACGCTAATGAACATTGTTATGCCCTGTTATGCTTTATCGGCACATCTGCTATGAACAGAACAAATGGCGCGTTTGTGAAATCTGCTTTTAGCTCCTCTTTTACCCGCGTGAGAGAAGCTTTTTGTAGTCATTTGTAGGGTGGGAATTGCCGCAAGACCTTTTGACTTATAGCACGATTTTAAATCGGCAATGCCCACCGCAACTAGATTGGTGGGCAAGGTTATCTTAATGAATCTCTCAAAAAATTCGACTTGTTACCTTGCCCACCCTACCCAAGCTGTAGAGACGTTGTATACAACGTCACAACAAATAACATGATGCCTTACGAGCATCGCGAATAACTCAATTGAGGGCAACCCCATACAGGGGTTAAACTAGAGAACAACATCCTCACCCTCTCTTCTAATGGTGGACTGCCTCAACCCCCACTGTTCCGAGCCCGAAAACCCCGATAACGCTGACGATTGTCACAATTGCGGTACTTCCCTCCACAACCCCTATCCCTTTTATAAAGATCGCTACCGTATCCTCCAAGTCCTCGGATGTGGGGGTTTCGGGCGAACTTACCTCGTCAAAGATACAAAAAATCATGACCGTCCCTGCGTACTCAAAATGCTGCTGTCTCAAGCAACAGCAGAAGATACAGAACGAGCGATTAGAAAGTTCAAGCTAGAAAGCGAAAAACTCGCCACCTTAAATCATCCGCAAATCCCGCAACAATACAAAAGCTTCCAGGATCGAGACTCATTCTTTATTGTCCAGCAGTTCATCGAAGGCGAACACCTGCTTAAAGAATGTTTGCGTCAAGGCTGTTTTAGCGAACGAAAAGTAGTGGAGTTATTGCAGGGTTTATTGCCAATCTTGAAAGAAATTCACGACCTGGGATTAGTGCATCGGGATATCAAACCCGTCAACATTATGCGACGGTCGAATCTCAATATGGCAGAGGCTTTGCGACTGGTATTGATTGATTTTGGCATCCTTAAAGACCTATCGACAACCCGTAAATCGAGCGTGGTTTACGGAACGCGGGGGTATGCAGCCATCGAACACATGATGGGCAACCCGGAACCGGCGAGCGATATTTATAGCTTGGGGGCGACCAGCATCTATTTATTGACCGGCTGTTTTCCCGATGTGCTGGGAAAAAACATTGAGTTTGACAGAAATGAACTGCGCTTTTTATGGCGGGAAGAATTGCAGCGACAGGGCAGAACGATTAGCGATGAACTCGCTTATATTCTCGATAAAATGCTGCGCCCTTGGGTAACGCAGCGATATCAATCGGCGGCAGAAGTAATGGAAGCCATCGCCAAGCTTTCTCCAACACCCCAACCGCAGCAACCCACCCCGCTGCCGCGAAGTGCCGACCCAGAATCGTCAGTCGAACCGACGCGCCACTGGATGTCGTTGATAAAAACCTGGGTCGTTTCGCCGAAAGCCCCAGAAGTGGGAATTCCGGTAATGCCAGTAAACCCGAATCCGGGACAGCCGTTAAAAACCTTTAGTTTTGAAGTGATAACCGCCGATAATCAGGGCAAAGTTAAAAACCGCCGTCCCGGACAAGCGAACTATTTAATTGAAGAAATCGCGAGGGGAGTTGGGTTAGAAATGGTAGCGATTCCGGGTGGGAGTTTCATGATGGGTTCGCCAGAAACCGAGGAAAAAAGGGATAGCGATGAAAGTCCGCAACATCAAGTCACAATTCAACCCTTCTACATGGGCAAATACGCCATCACTCAAGCCCAGTGGAAAGCCGTCGCCGCCCTGCCCAAAATCAAAATCGACCTCAAACCCGACCCATCGAATTTTAAAGGCGCAAACCGTCCGGTAGAGACCGTAAGTTGGTGGGAAGCCGAAGAATTCTGCAAAAGACTGTCCAAAAAAACGGGAAAACAATATCGTTTACCAAGTGAAGCCGAATGGGAATACGCCTGTCGCGCGGGAACGACAACGCCGTTTCACTTCGGAGAAACAATAACGTCAGAACTGGTGAATTACGACGGGAACTATGCCTACGGTAATGCCCCAAAAGGCAAATATCGAGAACAAACCGTAGAAGTCGGAACATTACCGCCCAACGGATATGGACTGTATGAAATGCACGGGAATGTGTGGGAATGGTGCGCAGACCATTGGCACGAAAATTATCAAGGAGCGCCGAACAATGAAACTACATGGCTAACTAGCGATGAAAGGAATACACGACTGCTTCGCGGTGGTTCTTGGAGCAGCATTTCGAGGTTCTGCCGTTCTGCGCATCGCGGCAGGAACTATCCCGGTCATTCTAACCTCAATATCGGGTTCCGCGCTGCTCTCTCCCCCAGGACTCCCTAGCCCTCTACCCTTTTCCCCTCTTGCCCTCTACCTCGCGCGAAGCGCGAAAATTTTTTCAATATTCAGAGCGTAGGGGCATAACACTTTATGCCCAAAAAAGTCAGGTCTCAAACCCGAAAAACCCCAATAATCCGACATTGGCATACAATCAATATTCAGAGCGTAGGGGCATAACACTTTATGCCCAAAAAAGTTAGGTCTCAAACCCGAAAAAACCCCAATCATCCAAGATTGGAATACCATCAATATTCAGAGCGTAGGGGCATAACATTTTATGCCCAAAAAAGTTAGGTCTCAAACCCGAAAAAACCCCAATCATCCAAGATTGGAATACCATCAATATTCAGATTGTAGGGGCATAATATTTTATGCCCAAAAAAGTTATGTTTCAAACCCCAAAAAACCCAATCATCCAACATTGGCATACCATCAATATTCAGAGCGTAGGGGTATAACATTTTATGCCCAAAAAAGTTACGTCTCAAACCCGAAAAAACACAATCATCCAAGATTGGAATACCATCAATATTCAGAGCGTAGGGGCATAATATTTTATGCCCAAAAAAGTCAGGTCTCAAACCCCAAAAAACCAAGTAATCCAACATTGGAATACCATCAATATTCAGAGCGTAGGGGCATAACACTTTATGCCCAAAAAAGTTATTTCCCAAACCCGAAAAACCCAAATCATCCAACATTGGCATATAATCAATATTCAGAGCGTAGGGGCATAACACTTTATGCCCAAAAAAGTTAGGTCTCAAACCCAAAAAACCAAATCATCCAACCTTGGCATATAATCAAAGACGGGCTGCAAGCAAATTCACAACATTGTTACAGCATAATATTTACAGGGCATAACAGTGTTATGCCCCTACAGATCGCCATTACTAACTTAGAGATGAAAACGCAATGAAATACGATCCGCAAATTCATCATCGACGGTCTATTCGCCTCAAAAACTATGACTATCGACAAAATGGAACGTATTTTATTACTCTTTGTACCTACGAGAAACAATGTTGGTTTGGCAAGATTGTTGGAGGCGAAGTCCATCTCAATGCTCTCGGTAAAATTGCCCGTTCCTGCTGGCAGGAAATCCCCCATCATTTCGATGGAGTGAATTTAGATGTTTTCGTTATCATGCCCAATCATCTTCACGGTCTTTTGACAATTCTGCACGAAACAGCTTGGAGTTCTGAGGCAACCCAAGAATTTGGCAAAATGGTCAGCGGTTCAGTTTCCTCAATTCTCCGTTGTTACAAAGCGGCTGTTACTCGTAAAATTAATCTGCTCTGCAATAGTAAAGCTTATCCGATTTGGCAGAAGAATTATTACGAACACATCGTTCGCGATGAAGAGTCTTTGAGTTCAATTCGTCAGTATATTATCGATAATCCTCTAGTTTGGGAAAATGACCCGGAATATCTTTCTGTAGGATGCAGTCTTGAGTTGGATTTACAGTTTTGAGCATAACCGGGCATAACCGGGCGTAACCGGGCGTAACCGGGCGTAACCGGGCATAACCGGGCATAACCGGGCATAACCGGGCGTAACCGGGCATAACAGTGTTATGCCCCTACAGAATTTGGCGATTTATGTAATGTTAATATCTTCTGTTATACCAATTCCCAATCCTGATGCACTCAATTTTATGGGTAGGGACAGAGGGCATAACAATGTTATACCCCAACAGAATTTGGCGATTTATGTAGTGTTGATATCTTCGTTAAATCAATTCCTAATTGTGATGCACTCAATTTTATCTGTAGGGGCATTGCACTGCAATGCCCTAATTGGTGCGGAACTCTCAAAAAATCCGACTCATTCCCTTGCCCGCCCTACAAGTCAAGAATACGGAAAACAATTGAAGAATTCCTTAGCTCCCTGGAAGTGCGAGGGTTTATTGCCGCTATCATAAAGAAAAATAGAAACCGTTCGCGGACAGATTAACAAGACCGATGTCTAACGCTAGCAACAACGAACCGATGCGACTCCCGCGTACCAGCGAGTCCGAACCCCTCAAAAAGATTCGCCATACTGCCTCCCACGTCATGGCGATGGCCGTGCAGAAGTTGTTCCCGACAGCGCAAGTGACGATTGGCCCGTGGACGGAAACCGGATTTTACTACGATTTCGATAGTCCCGAACCCTTCACCGAAGCAGACTTGAAAGCTATCAAGAAGGAGATGGATAAGATTATCAAAAAGAAACTGCCGGTGATTCGGGAGGAAGTTTCGCGCGAGGAAGCGAAACGCCGCATTGAAGGGATTCAAGAACCGTATAAGCTGGAAATCCTTGAGGAGATTAAAACCGAACCCATCACGATTTACCATCTCGGTGAGGAATGGTGGGATTTGTGCGCCGGCCCCCATGTTGAGAGTACCGCAGAATTGAACCCGAAAGCGATCGCGCTTGAAAGCGTGGCGGGGGCGTATTGGCGCGGCGACGAGAATAAGGCGCAACTGCAACGCATTTATGCAACCGCTTGGGAAACTCCCGAACAACTCGCCGAGTACAAGCGACGCAAGGAAGAAGCGCTGCGACGAGACCATCGCAAGTTAGGCAAAGAGTTGGGTTTATTTATTTTCTCCGATTTGGTGGGGCCGGGGCTACCGCTCTGGACTCCGAAGGGAACGATTTTGCGCTCTACCCTCGAAGATTTCCTCAAGCAGGAACAACTCAAACGCGGCTATTTACCCGTGGTTACGCCTCACCTCGCGCGCGTCGATTTGTTCAAGCAATCGGGACATTGGCAGAAGTATCGCGAGGATATGTTCCCCATGATGGCAGAAAGTGAGGAAGAGGCTGCGAGCGATCGCGGATTTGTCCTCAAACCGATGAACTGCCCCTTCCACATTCAAATTTATAAGAATGAGTTGCGTTCCTACCGCGAGTTACCGATGCGTTTGGCGGAATTCGGCACTGTGTATCGTTACGAGCAATCGGGCGAATTAGGCGGTTTAACGCGGGTACGCGGCTTTACCGTCGATGATTCTCACCTGTTTGTCACCCCCGAACAGTTAGACGATGAGTTCCTTAAGGTTGTCGATTTAATCCTCTCAGTGTTTAAAGCGCTGCAACTGAAGAACTTTAAGGCGCGCTTGAGTTTCCGAGATCCCGAATTGGATAAGTACATCGGTTCTGAGGATGCTTGGAATAAGGCAGAAAATGCCATCCGTCGTGCTGTCGAACACTTGGGGATGAACCATTTTGAAGGCATCGGCGAGGCTGCGTTTTATGGCCCGAAACTCGATTTTATCTTCCAAGATGCCCTCGAGCGCGAGTGGCAGTTGGGGACGGTGCAGGTAGACTATAACCTTCCCGAACGCTTTGAGTTGGAATATGTCGCGGAAGATGGAACGCGCCAGCGTCCGGTTATGATTCACCGCGCGCCCTTTGGTTCTCTCGAAAGGTTGGTGGGAATTTTGATTGAGGAATATGCAGGCGATTTCCCGGTATGGTTAGCTCCAGAACAGGTGCGCTTACTCTGCATTAGCGATGAGTTTTTGGGCTACGCGCAGGAAGTTGCCGCGAAGTTGCAACTCGCAGGCGCGCGCGTCCAAGTCGATACGAGCGGGGAACGCTTAGGAAAGTTGATTCGCAATGCAGAAAAAGCCAAGATTCCCGTGATGGCGGTGATTGGAGCGAAGGAAGTGGAAAGCAATGCTTTGAACATCCGCACGCGCGCTTCGGGAGAGTTGGGTGCGATTCCGGTGGCGGAAGTTGTGGAGCGGATGCAGCGCGCAAACCGGGAACGGGTGGATTTCTGAGGTTAAGGGTTAGTCCAAGATAGAGGCGTTCCGGTGGAACGTCTCTACTTGAATATGACGTTACACAGAATCGACTCCCCTTGATTTTTGGTTAAGATTATGGTGCGTTACGCTTCGCCAACACATCCTACTTTTGATTCTATGCAGTTTCACATCAATTGGGTCTTAGACTAATTTAAGATGATTTTGCCTAGAATAAACTCTCCTAAATTTTCAGGATAACGGTGCGTTACGCTTCGCTAACACACCCTACTTTTGATTCTATGCAGTTTCACATCAATACTGATGGCCAAAAAAATTGACCGCAACGCCGTTTTACCTCAGCTTATGACCTGGACGAGCCAGGTGGGTAATCGCGCTCTTGGTATAAAGTTTCTGGGTACTAATGCCCAGTCTACTGCCACCGGAGCTTGCGAATTCCCTTATATTACAAGCATAGATCAATAAACTATATTGGCAGTCACCAACGTTGCAGTTCAATCTTTTACTATATTACTCGATTTTGAGAAAAGCGTAAGCCTCGATCTGGAGAATGGGAGTACGGCTTGCTCGACCCGAACCGTACTTGAGGGGGAGGAGGTGCGATCGCAATCATAAATCCCCAAAGGGCGACTTCGGTCAAAATTCTCGTATAACCAAGACGAAAAAAGTGAGAATAAAGCGTTACGATACATGAAACGATAATCAGCATATCCCTGCTTAGTGATTAAGTTGCAACAACGATCGCGCTCGCTCAATACTCTCGAATTTCCGGCGAATGTCTTCCGCTTCGAGAATGGGTTAACGGTTATCCACCAACATTTAAGTACCACGTCGGTGGTAGCTGTCGATGTGTGGGTGCGAGCGGGCGCTCGAGACGAACCGGAACAATGGCAAGGCATCGCGCATTTTCTCGAACACATGATTTTCAAAGGAAGTTCGCGCGTCGCTCCGGGCGAGTTCGACTTTCGCATCGAAAATAGCGGCGGGCTAGCCAATGCGGCAACCGCCCACGATTACGCTCATTTTTTTATGACGACCTCGGCAGCAAATTTACCGGAAGTCCTGCCTTACTTCGCGGATATCCTGTTGCACGCTGCGATTCCCGATGAAGAATTTATGCGGGAAAAAGAGGTCGTGATTGAGGAAATTCGCTCTTGTCACGACGACCCAGACTGGCTGGGATTTCAAGCGCTGTGCGATAGTTTATATCAGTGTCACGTCTACGGGCGCTCGATTTTGGGAACGGAGGAACAGATACGCTCGCGTTCTCCCAATCAAATGCGCTGCTTTCACCGCACTTATTACCAGCCGGAAAATATGACGGTGGCGATTGTCGGCGATATCGAACAGGAATCTGCGCTCTCGCTGGTCGATCGCGCTTTCCAAGACTTTAACACGCGATCGGAATGCCCGCCTACTGCCCTCAGCAACGACCCCCAAATGACGGGAATTCGCCGCACGGAACTGCGCTTACCCCGCTTGGAAATGGCGCGGTTATTAATGGCGTGGTTGGGACCGGGGGCGGACGATTTACCGGCTGCTTTTGGTATGGATTTGCTGTCGGTGTTGCTAGCGGGCGGGCGTTCTTCGCGGTTAGTCCGAGAATTGCGAGAGGAGCGGAATTTAGTTTTTGATATCGCCAGCGAGTTTTCTTTGCAGCGCGACTCTAGCCTGTTTACCGTCGTTGCTTGGCTCGAACCCCAGAATTTAGACCGCGTAGAAGCCATTATCGGCGATCGCTTCTCGCAACTGCAAGCCTTTCCCGTCGAGAGCGCAGAACTCCTGCGGGGCAAGCGCGTTCTTTGCAACGATTACGCCTTTTCAACCGAAACACCGAGTCAATTGGCTGGGTTGTACGGTTACTACAATACAATTGCCTCGGCAGAATTATCGATACTTTACCCAACCATCGTTCAACAACTCAACGTTGACGACCTTCAAGATATCGCCCGAACCTATCTCGCTCCCGATAAGTATGCTGCCACCATTATGAAGCAGCTTTAAAACTCAACCCCAATGCAAAAACTTTCCTCTCGTCTGCGTCATTCCTTCGTTCATCGTACCGTTCTCGACAATGGCATCACGCTAATTACCGTCGAAAATAATGTTGCTGATATTATTGCCGCTCGCTTGTTCTTCAAGGCAGGCAGTTGTAGGGAACCGCGCTCGAAAGCCGGACTCGCGCACCTGCTTGCCAGTACGATGACAAAAGGCATACCCGGTTTGAGCGCCACCGAAATTGCTGAAAAAATTGAATCGATAGGCGCATCGGTCGGCACGGATGCAGCCGCCGACTACTTTGTAACCAGTATTAAGACGGTTTCTGCCGATTTTAGCGCGATTTTAGCATTAGTGGCGGCAATCGTGCGATCGCCGACGCTGCCCGAACGCGAAGTCGAACTCGAACAAAAACTCACGCTGCAAAGCATCCGCTCCCAACAAGAGCAACCCTTCAACATCGCTTATCATCAACTGCGAGAAGCGATGTATGCCGAGCATCCTTACGGCATTTCGAGTCTGGGAACCGAAGCGACCGTTGCTCAAATTGCGCGGGATGATTTAGCAGAGTACCATCAAACCTATTTTCGCCCCGATAACTTGATTATTTCACTGTCCGGACGCATTGCGCCCGAAGAGGCAGTGGAATTAATCGATCGCGTTTTTGGCGACTGGAAAGCCCCGGAAACGGCTCTTCCCCCCCTCAAACTTCCTTCTTTAACCCCCAATCCGAGCCGACATCTCAAACCCCAAGCGACCCAACAAGCGATTGTCGTTCTCGGTTATTTAACGGCTGCGATCGCTAGCGACGATTATATCCCGCTCAAACTCCTCAGTACCTACCTCGGAAATGGTTTATCCAGCCGTCTTTTTGTGGAACTGCGCGAAAAACGGGGACTCGCTTACGATGTTTCAGCTTTCTATCCCACGCGTTTGGATGCGTCGCAGTTTGTCGCTTATATCGGAACTGCACCCAATAATAGCGCGATCGCGCTGCAAGGGTTGCACGCCGAAATCGAACGCCTCTGTCACGCGCCTCTCAGTCTCGAGGAACTGCAAGCCTCAAAGAATAAACTCCTCGGTCAATATGCGCTCGGCAAGCAAACCAATGCTGAAATCGCCCAAAGTTATGGCTGGTACGAAACCTTGGGCGTAGGGATTGAGTTTGATGAAACGTTTCAAGAAGGCGTGCGCGAAGTTACGCCAGAAATCGCACAGGAGGTTGCTTGTCGCTATTTTAGCCCCGCGCCCTATATTTCCTTAGTTGGGCCGGAAGAGGCGATCGCGCAAGCAACATTATGAATGATGAGGGGTGAGTGAGTTACAAAATTACAAAAATAAATCGTATTTCGTAAAACCTCACTCTTCTCTCAAACTCCGAGATTGTGGCGGGGATTAAACGTCTCAATTAATCGCAATTGCTCGTAGAGTTCCCGTTCTTGGGGGCTAACTTCTGAGGGCAGAACGACTTGAACTTCTACTAACTGATCGCCGCGCGTGCCATCGGTTTTGAGATAGCCTTTACTCGATAAACGCAAGCGCTGACCGGCTTTTACGCCGCCGGGGAGATTCATTTTCACCGGCCCATCAATCGTTGGCACTTCAATCGCACCGCCCAAAATTGCCTCGCTCGGCGTGAGCGGAATTTGACAGAATAAATCGAATCCTTGTAGTTGAAAAAATGAGTGAGGCTGAAGCGTAATTTTGAGGTAAAGATCGCCGCCGCCGATGCCTTGTCCTTTGAGGCGAACGCGCTGGGCGTTGACCATCCCGGGGGGCATATCGACTTCTAGCGATCGCCCGTCTTCCAGTCTAATCCGCTCTCTGCCGCCCAAATAAGCCTTTTCTAGGGGCAGCGTCAACCGCGCTTCGATATCCCGGCGGCGCGGCGGTGCAACGGTTGTGGCGCGCGGCGGTCGTTCGACTGTCGTTTTTCCCGTAGCGCCGACGGTGTAAGCAGTTTTGGTCGTACCAGGGCGATACGCTTCTTTCGGATCCTCGACGCGAACCTTAGCGTTCGGGCGATTGAGCATATCTTCAACGAAGCGGTCAAAATCGCGGTACTGGCTGTAATCGTTGCTACTTGCTCGTTTTTTCGCTCCCGATCGCCCATTTTTCCCGATATTCCCCGTTCGCCGCACGTAGTCGCTAAATTGGTCGTACTGCGATCGCTTATTTTCGTCGGAGAGAACGCCGTAAGCTTCGTTAATGGCCTTAAACTTTTCTTCGGCAGTGAGATCGCCGGGATTGCGATCGGGATGATAGCGCAGCGCTAACTTGCGATAGGCTTTCTTCAGATCTTGAAATGAAACATCGCGTTCGACTTCGAGGACTTCGTAATAATTGCGGAAATTTTCCATAGGGTTATGATTGCATTCAAAACCGATCGCCAATCGCTACAGAACTTTAGAGGAGCGCTCCCGCAGAGATTAGCCTTGGGGTGCAGAACTCGCGACTGAATCCGTTAAAACCAATCGTCATCTTCCTCATCCCAATCGTTTTGGTATTCGTAATTGCGGCGCGAAGCATTACGGCGATTGGGGGTAGACTCCTCAGTAAAAGAGTCGCGGCGCTCGCGGGCGGACGGAACGCGATCGTTCCGACTATTGCGACTGTCTGGCGCGTAGCGATCGCGCTCCGAACTGCCATAATCATAATCGCGCGCGCGCTCATTACTGCCGTAATTGTAACCGCGATCGCGCTCCGAACCGCCGTAATTGTAACCGCGATCTTCGGGATCCTTTTCGCCAGTAAACGTGCGCCGAATCGAGCCGAAGAAATCCTCCTTCTCATCCTCATATTGCAAGCGCACCTCGCGATTCAACTCATAAAGCGCATCTTGCAAATTTGCCTGGGCGCGATCGATCCCCCGCTCGTCGTTTTTCTCCAAATACAACCGTAAATCGCCCATTAACGACTCGATCTGACGGCGATAATAACTCGCAAACTGATTGCCAAAATCCAACGTTATCTCGCGCAAACGCCGCTGAGACTGGTCGATTAACGCCTGGGCGCGATTGCGTTTTTCCACCCGTTCTCGCCGCTCGCGATCGACTTGTGCAAACTCCTCTGCCTCCTGAATCGCGCGATTAATCTCCGCCTCGCTCAACGTCGAAGCGCCTTGCACCACAATACTCTGCTCGCGCCCTGTCGTTCGATCCATCGCCACCGCTTGCAAAATCCCATTGGCATCGATATCGAAAGCCACTTGAATTTGCGGTACGCCGCGCGGTGCGGGTGGAATTCCCGTCAGCTTAAAGCGCCCCAACGACTTATTATCCTTCGCCATTTCCCGCTCGCCTTGCAGGACGTGAACTTCCACCACCGTCTGATTGTTATCCGCCGTCGAAAACACATCGGAACGGCGCACCGGAATCGTCGTATTGCGCGGAATCAACTTTTTCATCGCGCCGCTTATCGTTTCCAACCCCAAAGAAAGCGGCGTAACATCCAGCAGCAGCACGTCCTTCACCTGTCCGCCCAAAATCCCCGCTTGAATCGCCGCCCCCACCGCCACGACTTCATCGGGGTTGACATTTTGATTGGCTTCGCGATCGATAAAACTGCGGACTAACCCTTGCACTAAGGGAATGCGCGTCGAACCGCCCACTAACACCACTTCATCCACCTGCACCGGGCTAATCCCCGCATCCCGCAAAACGCGCTGCAAAGGACGGCGCAAGCGACTGACGAGATCGCCGCATAACTCTTCAAATTCGAGGCGAGAGAGGCGCGTTTCGATATGTTTCGGCCCCTCATCCGTCGCGGTGATAAAGGGCAGATTAATTTCAGTATTGCTCACCCCAGAAAGTTCGATTTTTGCCTTTTCTGCGGCTTCCGTCAGGCGTTGCAAAGCTTGACGATCCTTGCGCAAATCCACTCCTTCCGACTCGAGAAATTTCTCTGCCAGCCAATCGACAATCCGCTTGTCGAAATCGTTTCCCCCTAACTGCGTATCGCCACTCGTGGCTAGCACTTCAAATACGCCATCGCCCACTTCTAACAGCGAAACATCAAAGGTTCCGCCGCCCAAATCGAAGACTAAAATGGTTTGACTTTTTTGCCGATCTAGGCCGTAAGCGAGGGAAGCGGCTGTCGGTTCGTTAATGATGCGCAGGACATCTAAACCGGCAATTCTGCCTGCATCCCGCGTCGCTTGGCGCTGGGAGTCGTTGAAGTAAGCGGGAACGGTGATTACCGCGCCGGTGACGGGTTCGCCGAGGTAGCGTTCTGCTTCTTCGGCAAGCTTGCGCAAAATCATGGCCGAGACTTCTTCGGGGGCGAATTCCTTGCGCAGACGCGGACAGCGAATTTTGATATTGCCGCTTTCATCTTTGCGGATGGTGTAGGGAACGCGCTTGGATTCGGGGGTAAGTTCGGCATACTTGCGTCCCATGAAGCGTTTGACGGCGTAGTAAGTATTCTGTGGATTGAGGACGGCTTGACGGCGCGCCATTTGACCGACAACAAGCTCGCCATCTTTATTGAAGCCTACAGCGGAGGGCGTGGTTCGCATCCCTTCTGAGTTCGCAATGACGAGGGGCTTGCTGCCTTCCATCACGGCTACCACCGAGTTTGTTGTTCCTAAGTCTATACCGACTACTCTTGCCATGCGCGCTCCGTTTAATCTAATCCGCTGGTGAGATGTTTGTACAAATATTAAGTGGCTATTTTAATTTTATCTTGACGCAGGTGGGTTCGTTTGTCACGCGAGGTTCGGAGATTACGACCAAACCGCTATCAATTCCGGGCAACGAGCGACAGCGCGAAGGTCAGTTTCCCGGTGGGATTGGCATGGCGATCGCGTAAACTAAGCCTGTTAAATGTAGTTGTCTACAAAATAGCCAAGCTCAATTTCGGCAGACCTATTCCAGTTTCTTTTGTGCCTTGCACTGGCTGCCCAGCGATAAAGTTGCTGTTTAACATCAGAGCAACACCGTAAGGAATTGAAACTCATGAAAGCAACCTATCGCTGCACGCTCATTTTAGCCCTTGGCGCGATCGCGCTTGGCAGTTTTGCCAGTCCCGGAGCCGCGAGCAACATTTCGCCCCAAACCTCCCCACAACTGCTCGCCCAACGCATTAATTTAGCAGGTCGCAGAGTCACCGTCCGCACCCCCGAAGGCGGCCCGCTGAACGTTCGTTCCGGCCCGGGAGGGAACTATCGAGTCGTGCGGACGCTTCGCAATGGCGGGCAATGCGTTTTATCCGGGCGCACCAGTGGAGCATGGGTTCAACTGCAAGGGGGAGGTTGGGTGACTTCTATTTACCTGGATATTTAAGTCGCCTGAATCGATTAAAGTCGAAGTATTAAGCGATCGCGAATTCAAGGCAAAACAGATCGATTTGCGATCGCCCATTACATCTTAAGACTCATGGAAATTTTTGTTAGAAAAACGCCCACTCGATTAATCGTTTGGGATATTTCCTGGTTTTTTCTGTTTATGGGTGCAATTTTTACCGGCGGGGGGCTAATTCTACCCATTTTCAATTTTTCGATCGCAACCCTAACTTGCGATCGCCAATCCTTAACTCCCGCTCGCTGCCAACTGGTAGAACGGGGCTTTCACTCCCCAAAAATTACTGAAATTCCGCTCGATTCGTTGCAACAAGCAAGCGTCCGCTCGACTTATGCTGGGAGAGGTCAGAGTTACAGATTGAGCCTTTTAACTCAAACGGGCGAAATTGATTTTCCTCGTACTTCTTTTCGCGGTCAAAAATATGCGATCGCCGATCTCATTAATACTTTTATTAGAAACCCCAAACAAACTTCCCTAGAAGTCAGTCAAGACGAGCGGCTATTGGGTCTATTCTGGGGATTATTTATCTGGATTTTAGGAATACTATTCCTTTTTGGCATTGCCCGCGATGACTGCGAGTTCTTAAGCTGTGACTGCGATACCGAAAGGAGATTGCTGGTATTAAAACAACGAAATGGGTGGAGAAAGGGAACAATCGAGTATTCCTTAATAGAATGCGATCGCGCGCTTATAGAAACTTCTCACCATACCCGCATGACTCGCTGGTTGCAAACGATTAATTATAGTGAATATTCGATCGTTTTATTGTTAAAGTCTGGCGAGCGAATTTGGCTGACAACTTACGAAACAGAAATGTTAAAAGGCAAACGAAGAGTCGTTGAGTATATTGCCAAACAACTCAAAAAACTAGAGTCAAGTTTGCCAAAAGAATCGACGAATTTGCAGGCATTAGAGCAAGAAATTGCGATTTGGCGCGACGCGATTGCAGTTTCCCCGAATAATGCCGAAGCTCACTATCATTTAGGCTTAGCTTTTTATCGACATCACCAGCGCCCAGAAGCCTCTCGGAGCCTGCAACGCGCCAAAGCCTTGTTTCAAGATGCCGGTAACGCCCAAAAAGCCACCGAAGTTCAAGACTTTTTGTGGCAATCGGGCTTGGAATAAGGGGGACTCGTCTCGCCGCGATCGCGTTTTCGGTACAATGCTCGAAGATTTTGTTATTGTGCGACGCGATCGCTCCACCGCCCCTATGACCGAAGAAAAACAACTGAGCTTGTTCGAGAGCGCAGACTCAGAACCCGCATCCCCGAAAGCTCCCACCAATTTTGAGGCCATCCCAACTTCTGCAAGCGTTCCCATTCCCCCCGGAACTTACGCCAACCTCGAACAACTCATTCCCCACTGTCAGGGGTGTCAGCGTTGCCAACTCGGACGCACCCGCATCAATACTGTCATCAGTCGCGGCAATCCCCAAGCGGATATCATGATTATCGGCGAAGGCCCCGGACAGCAAGAAGATGAAACCGGACTGCCCTTTGTTGGCAAATCCGGACAACTGTTAGAGAAAATCTTAGCTTCCGTCGAATTGACCGTAGAAAACGATATTTACATTGCCAACATGGTTAAATGTCGCCCCCCGGGAAACCGCACGCCAGAAGCCGCAGAAATTGAAGCTTGCAAACCCTACCTGCTCGAACAAATTCGCCTTGTAGACCCAAAAATTATTCTGTTCGCTGGCGCGACAGCCCTCAAAGGGTTAACAGGCGATAAACGGGGGATTACAAAAGTTCGAGGTCAATGGTTAGAATGGGACAATCGGCTTTGTATGGCAATTTTTCATCCCGCTTATCTGCTACGCAACCCTTCTGCGGAAAAGGGCAGTCCGAAATGGTTAATGTGGCAAGATATTCGCGAAATCCGCTCTCGCTGTGACGAGTTGCGCGCGAGTTAGCAAGCGGCAAGCTTGGGGGAACGTAACGACTGTAAGCGCTTGAATAAGTCAGCGTCGGGCTAAATTCAGGGCAACGCACCCCACTTTTTCGGGTGAAATGCTTGTGCTAACATCCACGCTATCTCACTCTGCAATTTCCTCTCGTTTGAGAATAAACTCATGCCTGTTCCCCATGTCGTCCCCTCGATTCTCGAAAGCAGTAAACTCAGTCCCATGTTTGATAAAATTCCGGCTGAAGTCAGACAATGGGCTGAAAGTTTAGACTGGAAACAACGTCGCTATCTTCTTTCTCTGTGCTATTTACTCTGTTCGGCTTCTCCCGACGTACAAATTGATTTTTTAGATGAATATACGGCGGATGGGCTGATTGCTAAGATCGTTGAAGACTACGATACGCAAAAAAAAGTTCAGTCTTATCTCGATCGATTTCATATCGATACTCAATTGAGCTTAGATTTGCTGAGGAATTATATTCGTCAGTTTTATATTCACTCCGCCCAGGATGTTCGTCGCAAGCCCGGTCGATATCTCGAATCCGCTTTGCGATTGGGAATTAATCCAAAAGAAAAAAACTACGTTCTGAATTACATTTTAGGATTCGAGGTTCTTAAAATGTTGTTTAAAATGAGTTGGATGCAACACGAAAAGCTCTATTTGTTGCAAGCCAACCAAGAAGAGTTTTATTTAAGGTATATCAAACCCATCCAAAATACGCATCAACTGAATGGAATCATTAATCCGAAAGACCGCAAACTTTTTTTTGCTAAAAGAAGTTATTTTGTGGAAATTCCTCAAATTGGGGAAAAGAAATTAGTCGAGTTGGTCATGGTGACTTTTGTTACCGATATTGTCAGTCATTTGGGTTTTTCAATCGTGCGTAATATCAATCATGTAACCTTTGATTACAACTATATTTTTGAACCCGAACTCGAAGGCGCTGTGAATTAGTCGAGGAGCGGTTGAAAACATCGGGCGTGTTGATGAGTTTTGAGATTTGAGATTGCTGTAAGACGGCTAGACTTGGTAGTATCGAAAAGGAGTAATCCCTAATAAATTTAAAAGTCTCACCTCGAGAAACCCTACATGAGTGTAAACTTTGCAGCAAATGCGCCCCACGGCGGTCGTTTAGTCAATCGCATTGCTAGCGAAACCGAACGTCAAGAGTTCTTAGCGCAGGCAGAACAATTACCGCGAGTTCAACTCGACGAACGGGCCACCTCCGATTTAGTTACAATCGCGATCGGCGCGTTAAGCCCCCTGTGCGGCTTTATGGAACAGAAAGACTACGAGAGTGTAGTCGATAATATGCGGCTTGCCAATGGCTTGCCTTGGTCGATTCCTGTCACGCTTTCGGTGACAGAAGAAGTTGCCGATACGCTCCAAGAGGGCAACTGGGTGCGTTTGGACGATCCGACGGGACGGTTCATCGGGGTGTTAGAGTTAACGCAAAAGTATCGCTACAACAAGGCTCACGAAGCAATTAACGTCTACCGTACTGAAGAGACGAAACATCCCGGCGTAAAAGCGATTTACGACCAGGGACCGATTAATTTAGCCGGTCCGATTTGGCTCTTGGAACGCGATTCCCATCCCCTTTTCCCAACTTACCAGATCGATCCGGCGGAATCGCGCCGAATGTTTAAGGAAAAAGGCTGGAAAACGGTCGTTGGTTTCCAAACTCGCAATCCCATCCACCGCGCCCACGAATACATCCAAAAATGCGCTTTAGAAATCGTTGACGGTTTATTTTTGCATCCTCTCGTCGGCGTGACGAAGAGTGACGATATCCCGGCTGACGTGCGGATGCGCTGCTATGAAATTATGGTGGAGCATTATTTCCCAAAGGATCGAGTTATTTTGGCGATTAATCCTTGCTCGATGCGCTATGCAGGACCTCGGGAGGCGATTTTCCACGCCCTAGTGCGCAAAAATTATGGCTGCACGCATTTTATCGTCGGTCGCGACCATGCGGGGGTTGGCGATTATTACGGCACTTACGACGCTCAATACATTTTTGATGAGTTTGAACCGGCAGAGTTGGGAATTGTGCCGATGATGTTTGAACACGCTTTTTACTGTAAGGTGACGGAGCAGATGGCGACGAAGAAAACCAGTCCGAGTACGCCAGAACAGCGGGTGCATTTGTCGGGAACGAAGGTGCGCGAGATGTTGCGTCGGGGCGAGTTGCCGCCGCCGCAGTTCTCGCGTCCGGAAGTGGCGGCGGAGTTGGCTAAAGCGATGCAAGCAATGGCAGAATAGGTTTAATTAATAATTCGTAATTCGTAATTCGTAATTCGTAATTCGTAATTCGTAATTCGTAGTTCGTAGTTCGTAGTTCGTAATGAGGGGTTTTATGCCTCTTAATTGCTTGAGGTTTGCGATCGCGATACGGATGGAGCGTTACGAATTACGAATTGCCGTTCTCTATTTACCGAAAAGAGACTAGGACTCAACAGAGCAATTAACGACTCCGAACGTTATAGCATTTTTCGTTTGCGTGAGGTATACAGTGCGGGCGAATACCATTCGCCCCTACTCATCTAATTTCAATTTTTGTACCTCATCCATTGGAAAAACGCTATATCCATCATCCATTATTCAAGACGTTATCCATTGTCGAATGGCACTGACTTAAGGCTGGTGGGCGCTGCCCACCCTACGAAATTATCTGTAGAGACGTTGTATACAACGTCTCTACGGGCGATTTTTCAACTCTTATTTCAGCGCCATTCATCCATTGTCCATTGTTCATTATCAATTACTTAAGACGTTATCCATTATCAATTAGAACTATTCTTCTTCATCAAAGGTGTAGCCTCGTTCTTCTCGCTCTTGGCTTAAGCGGTTGAGTAGGTGAACCATATTATGCCCCCGTTCTAGGGAACGATCTTCAATGAACATTACTTCTGGGGTTCGGCGCAAGCGGATGCGATGTCCGAGTTCGCGCCGAACAAAGCCGGTTGAGGAGATTAAACCTTCCATTGTCTCCGCCTTAGCTTCTTCGGTTCCGTAGATACTGACAAAGATTCTCGCGTGTTGCAAGTCGCCGGAAACATCGACTTCGGTGATGCTTACCATCCCTGCACCGACGCGATCGTCTTTAATATCGTGGAGTAGCATCAAACTGACTTCGCGCTCGATCGCCGAAGCAACTCGAGCGACGCGACGATTAGTAGCCATGACTTCGGCCTCGAAAAAGAATTATACGATTACCACAGCAGTCCTTAACCAATCCGCGCGGGCGGCTGAGGATATGCCTTTTCTAGTCTAGACGGTTGCTAGACCCAGCATGGCGCGCAGTGTAAAAAATATAAACAAAAATCCCGCCGCTAGCATTCCGAAAAACGCGATCGCCGTAACGCGATTTTTCAACAAGGGTTTAAACCACTCGTAGACGGAGTAAAAAATTCCCAGCGTAATCGTAATAAAGAAGCGCGGAAAGCGCAAAAGATTTTCAAAAAAGTCTCTCATGGTGGGCAGCCTGCAATCTCAGTTCCATAGTATAGCAGCGCTTCGACCTTCTCTGCCTTCGTCAGGGCGGCGATTCAGCAGGTCGCGGTACAAAAAACACCGCAGTAGGGTTGAAGCCGCCGTCCAAACTCCGCCGTTGCCCGCGCTACAAAAGCTTAAGGTTTGCTTTATAAATCGCTTCGGGTTGCTCCGTTTTGTCCTCGCCTCCCAAGCCCACAGAAAGCGTCTAAAATGAACTAATATTCTGAAGTTAAGAAAGGAGCGCTCTTGCTAACTTTTTATTATAATCCTATTTCGACAAACGCTCGTAGAGTCTGGGTTGCCTTGCTCGAAAAAAAGCTTCAGTTTCAACCGATTTTAGTCAATTTTGAAGGCGATGGCTTGGGCGATGAATTTCTGGAAATTAATCCTTTTAAGCGCATTCCCGTTCTTGTCGATAATGGCTTACGAGTATTTGAATCGCTGGCAATTCTCGACTATCTGGAAGCAAAATATCCAACCCCGGCTTTAATGCCGATCGCGCCGGAAGAAGTTGCGATCTCGCGCATGGTACAAATGATTGCGGTTAACGAGCTTCAACCAGCAACCCTTATTTTAATGCAGCCTTTAGTCGGGCTGGAGATCGATTCGCAAAAGGAAAAAGCTGCCCGAGAAAGAATCGATCTGACTTTGCAGTTTTATGAAAGTTTACTCGATCGCGGCTCCTATTTTACTGGCTCCGAAATTAGCTTAGCCGATATTGTCGCTGGCACTTTAGTTGGCTCTTTATCGTTTATGGGGTTTTCCTTCGATGCTTACCCAAACCTCATGGCTTGGACGGAACGCCTTGCAGCACGGGAAAGTTGGCAACAAACCACTCCAGATCCGGGAATGGTGGAAGCAGCGTTACCGACGATCAAAAAAATTTTAGAGCGACGGGCGCGATAAATTATAGCCTTTAGCAGAGCGGTTACGATATTCGCTAGCTTGGTGGATATTGCCAATTTTTTGCGCTTTTTTGGGGATTTCAGCCAAGGGATGAAAAACGTTATAACCTCCTGTCGGGATATACGGTGCGTTACGCTGTCGCTAACGCACCCTACTTTCTAGACCTCAAGCCGATGAAAAACGTTATAACATTCGGTTGAGATGTACATGGTGCGTTACGCTGCCGCTAACGCACCCTACTTTCTTAAAGCCGATGCCAGTTTAATTTTTTATTTTTTATTTTTTATTTTTTAATTTTTAATTCAAACGTCTTTTGTGCTTTAAGGAAATTCTCGCTTGCGCACGTCGTTGGCGAAGGATTGCACGGCTTGAGTCGCGATACCGCGCAAGTCGGCATAAGCTGGGGCAAAGGGGGGTTGTTTGGGCGATAAACCGAGTAAGTCGGCGGTAACTAACACTTGTCCGTCGCAATGCGATCCCGCACCGATACCGATGGTGGGAATGGGGATTTTTTCGGTGATTTTTGCGGCTAAGTCGGCGGGGATATGTTCGAGGACGATCGCGAAGGCTCCAGCTTCAGCTAGCGCGATCGCTTCGTGTAAAATGCGATCGGCATCTTCTGAGGTTTTCCCCTGTTGGCGGTAGCCGAGGCGATGCACGGATTGCGGCGTAAGTCCGACGTGACCCATGACGGGAATGCCCGCTAGGACGAGGTTGGCGACGGTTTGCGCGATCGCGGGATATCCCCCCTCTAACTTCACCGCCTGCACCCCCGCTTCCTTCAATAATCGCCCCGCAGAACGCATCGCTTGGGCGGTACTTTCTTGGTAAGTGAGGAAGGGCAGATCGGCGACAACAAGGGCTTGTTTTACGCCGCGTCGCACGGCAGACGCATGGTGGATGACTTCTTCGAGGGTAAGCGGTAAGGTGGTGGCATGGCCTAAAGCGACCATTGCCATCGAATCGCCGACGAGAACGACATCGATTCCAGCTTCGTCTAAAATTTGCGCGATCGCCCAATCCCAAGCCGTCAGCGCGACGATTGCGCGTCCTTCTTGCTTCCAGCGAATGAGTTGTTGGGTGGTAACAGGCACGATCTAAAATCCGGTTGAACGATCTAAGTTAAGGGTGACGGGGTGACGGGGTGAGAGAAATTCTAACAGTCGTTTAAGTGTTTATTATTCACCATTCCCCAGTCATTATTCACTATTCATTATTCATTAAACTGGGGTGACGGGGTGACTCAGTTGGTTATTCGCGATCTAATGGCACTGACTTAAGGCAGGCAAATCCAGGCGATCGCCCGCCCTTTTAGACTGGCTGAATTTTCGCTAAAGTCCCGTTATTTAGCTTGCCATTTCTGACGGTCGAAAATTTGCCGGATCTTGATCCCGGCGATGTTGGAGGGGAATGGGTGGCCCTTGTCCGTCGCCTGCTAAAGCTGCTGTGGCTTCTAGGGCTTCTCGAAAGCGGCGGGCGGCATAGATCGACATATCGCGAGGAACGTTGACGCGATCGCGCAAATACCGCAATCCCACATCGCTACCGGGCGGCGGCGTACAAGCTTCTCCCGTCATCATTAATGTTAGCGCGCAACGCAGTGCTTCATCAAAAGCACCGTCCTCCATCGGATTGACGCGCGTCATGTTTTTATAATGCTTAATCGCCCGTTGCAAGGCTTCTTGTCGCGAGGTTTCCGGTTCCGGGTACATCACCTCCGGCAATCCGTCCCACGGGCCATTATCTACCCGCGCTTTATTGGCAAGCATTTGCGGTTCGCCATTTTCATAGCATCCTCCCATCTGCGGCGGTAAGTCGTGGACGTGGGTATGAAAATCGCTTTGCGTCCCTCGATACGTCGGGCGGCTTTCCATTGCCGCAAACCAATCTTTCAAACGGGGATTTTCCTCGCGCAAGGAATAGCCTTTGTAGTAGTACAAACTGGCGTTCATTCGCTCGACGTAGGGCGTAAAAACGGGTTCGACGACGCTAAATTCTTCGAGGAAATAAGGTCCGGGCGTACTGGCTAAAGCTTTTTCGACTTCGGCTACAACTGCAACAAAGCGTTCTCGGTTGTTCTGTTCTGCCCGCACCGAACTTCTGGGGTAGCACAACCAAGAACACCACGCCCGAAATAACAGCCGTTCCAACCGTCGCAGGGGAATCACTTTTGCATCTTCCATACTCCACCCTAACGGCCCGAATGCCTGTTCTAGCGCCATTAAAATATCGTCGCTTTCGGTAATCAGGCGATCGTCTAACGCTAAGGCGGGCAGCATTCCGGAGGGAACTTTACGCTTGTACCAACTTTCCTTGGTTCCATAGCAGAACATTGTAACTTTGTCAATGCGGTAAGGAATTTGTTTTTCCTCCAACCACAACCAAACCTTTTGGCAATAGGGACACCAAGCGTGGTTATCGCGATAGAGCGTCACTCGCACGTCGGATTCGGAATGTCCGAACAGGCGCAAGCGAGATTGAGAATTGGTCGGCCCGTTGACGCGATCGATGTTAAAGTCTGTTAGCGCTTCTAGTTCCGTCCAACTTAACATTTAAATTCCTCAAAAAAACGGGGAGTCTACTTAAAAATCTTACAACCAATTACCAATGAGAATAAAAGGCGACCAGAGAGCAGGATGACTGTAGTTGTGGTTTTCGAGCATTTTCAATTGGGCGCGTCGCAGGGCTTCAGCTTTAGTCACGCTGGGATCGAGGAGTTGTTGGTAGAAAGTTTGGATTAGGGGAACGGTGGCTTCGTCATTAATAAACCAAAGGGTAGCGAGGGCGCTTTCAACTCCGGCGCGCACGGCAACGCCAGCAATACCGAGGGTAGAACGATTGTCGCCGACAGCAGTTTGACAGGCGCTCAAGGCGAGTAAGGCGACGGGGCGCTCTCTGGAGCGTAAGATATTATCTAATTCATCGATCGCGAGCGGGCCATCATCCGCAAGGACAAAAGTGCTTTCGGCATTCACCCCAAAACGTCCGTGAGTTGACATATGCACGATCGCAAATTCTTGGTGTTGGATTTGGGTTGCAAAATTATTGCGGTTAAAATCGCGATCGAGAAGAGTAACTCCGCCAAAAATCTGCTGCACTGCCTCCATTTCAGCCCGAACGTTTTTAAGCGGTGCAAAAGAGAGTTGAAGGGTTGAAGGCGTTTTAGGTAAAATTTTTCCTTCCGTTAAGCCGACGCTAAGCGCTTTGAGACGATCGCGAGCGAGGGGTTTCGAGACGGTTAAACTGACGCTGGGAGCGACCACAAGCGGGTATTTTTGGATTAAAAAAACTTTGCCGTCGTGGAGAGCGGCCATTGGAATTTTACGAAGAACGCCATCATTAATAAAGAGGAGCGTCTCCGGTTTCGCCGCAGCGAGATCTGTTTCGAGGGGACGCAGCAAAAGATCGTAAAGTTTTTGCGCTAACGGTAAGTAGCGTCCGGAAGTTCGATCTTCGAGGAAATAGCGAAATTGAGTAATTTCTTCGTCGATTTCGCTGCTGCTAAGGTTGGCAGCATAATATTGCGTGGTGTTATCCGGCCGTTGCAGGATAGTATAAAGGCGATCGTCGAGAATAATGGTGTAAATGGCTGCGGTGTTAGTTTCAGATAAACTGCGATTTTCCCGAGCGTTATTTAGGGCTAATTCTACGCAATCGTCGCCGAAGAAGTTTTGAATTTCGGCAAGTTTGAGGTTTTCGAGAATATTAATAATTTCGCTGAGGGTAGTAGCGCTAGCCTTCGCGTCTTTGGGGAGTTGTTTGTTGCGGGTTGCAATGGCAGCAGGTTGGGAGTCGAGTAGCAGGGCAAGCAGTTGGCGATAAACGGGTTCAACGCGATCGCGGAAATCGAATTGAATGTCTTTATTCACCCGAATCAAATCGCTGCGAATGCTCTGCAAGCTGACAATTGCACCTTTATAAGCGGCGATCGCCGCTTGTTTTTGTCCGAGGGCATTAAGGATGCGTCCTGCTTGCCACTGCCAGCGATACAAGCTATCGGGTGCATTGACTTCTTGAGCGAAGGCTTGCGCTTGCCGCGTGTAGTCCATCGCCCGAGACAAATCTTTCAATTGCGTTTCGTAGAGTTCCCCTAGACTGCCGGAGGCAAAGGATTCTGCCTTGCGATCGCCGATTTTTCGAGCAACGCCCGCCGCGTTTTCTAACACCTCGAGGGTATCGTTCGCCTTGGCAAAATCGGGATGGCGGAGGAAACTGTTACCCAGATTTATGAGCAGGTAGGCTTTTTCGCGCGAGTCGCTAATTTGGGGAAGCAGTTCGCGCGCGCGCTGCCAGTGGGCGAGGGTTAAGCTGCGAAACTTTTCTGGTGCTAGGGGATAAATTCCACTATCGAGCAGGCGGTTGTAATTGAGAAGCGCTCGGACTTCTTCAACCGGGGCGTTTTGTTTTGCCGCGCTCGTGCTTTCCTCGAACAATTGCTGCGATCGCTCCCAGCTTTCTTTTGTAGAGCGCTCTAACTCTTCGGCTTGCCGATCGCCTTCCTCTTGGGCGAGTTGAACTTGGTAGTGCAAGCGTTCGGCTTGTTGGCGATAAACGTTGGCCAGATCGCTGAGTGTTGTTGCAATGGAGCGGGGATCGTTGAGTTGACGGGCGAGTTCGAGGCTGCTTTGATAGGCGGCGATCGCATTGTCGTATTTTCCCATCGCGCTGTAGGCATTGCCCGAGATTCCTTGTAGGGCGGCTCGAACGTGGGGAGTGAGTTGGGCGTTTTTAATTTCGGGCAATTCGAGCAGCGAGAGGGCGCGCTCGGACTGCCCTAAGTCGTTGTAAGTTTGAGCTTGTTCGATGAGGAGTTGGGCAATTTCCTCGGATTTATTGAGAGGGCGATAGAGAGCGATCGCGTTTTCCCAAGCGGCGATTGCTTCGGAAAGCTTGCCAGTTTGTCGGTAGGCGAGGGCGAGATTGCTGTAAAGGAGGGCGCGATCGCTTGTTTCGCTAGTTTCGGGCAGGAGTTGTTGCCAAACTGCGATCGCGCGATCGAAGTTGCCACTCTGATAAGCCTCCAGCCCTTGTTGCGCGACAGCCGCCGTTGAAAGCGGTTCCGAGGGGAGTTGTGCGACAGCCATTCTTCCGTGCAGCAGCCCGCAGAGTGCCAAACCGAGGGTAAAGCTCAGCCCCGCTTTCAACCAGCGATACAACCCCTTCGTCATCGGCCTTCGATCCTAATAATTCCTTTCATTTTAGGGCGGGGGCTGCTTGATGGTTCGCTTAATTGCGCATTTGTTACCCAAACACCTTAGAGCCTCGCCTTTTTTCGCTAAAAATCGGCAATATCTAGCAATAAACCCATTGGTGAGGATAATATAATGGGTCGAAAACCGGCAAATTCCATCATGGGTGTCAGGAGTTAACCAGTTTCCAATCCTAAAAGCCAAAATTGCTAAGACTTGATATTTATGCTTAATAAGCGGGTAACGCGATTCGAACGCGCGACATTCACCTTGGCAAGGTGACGCTCTACCACTGAGCTATACCCGCATTAATTTCGATACTTTATAATCATGCCACACAGGGAAAGATTGTGTCAAGTCCCGATACCGATTCAAGTTATAACGACTGCGATCGCGCACCCAGCGCCGCAGAGCGTTTCCTTACTGCTCGCTGGGGGGAGTGCCGTTATCGCTCGGCGCGACTGGGATATTGGGAGTCGCCTGAGTGGGGGGAACAGACGGGAGATTGGGGAGGGCAGGTTGGGTGCTATTGGGTGGGGTGGGTAATCCAGGAACAGCGGGCGAGACACCGGGCAAAGGTAGCGCCCCCGAAGGATCTTCGGGATTGGGATAGGGAGAAACGGGATTGGTTGGGAGCGTGCCGGGGAGCGGTGCGGCAGGATTGGCGAGCGTTGATTGTTGCGCGTTTTGGGGAAGTGTTGCCAAAGCCACGCGCCGACCGCCGACTTGCCGAAGCACATCCAACACTTGCATAACGCGATCGTAGCGCACGTCTTTAGAAGCGTACAACAACATAATCGTATCCGGTCGGCGCTGAAAATAACTTTCTACTGCTTGATAAAGGCGATCGTCGGCGACGGGTTGCTGTTCGATATAAATTTGACCGGCATAGTCCAAACTGACGAGAACCTGTTCGGGGCGTTGAGCTTCCCCCGTACTCGCTTTAGGGAGATCGAGACCGATCGCGCGCTGGCGAGAAACATCTACGGCTGCCAACAAGAAAAATACCAAAATACAAAAGATAACATCGATCAGCGGGATAATTTCAACCCGCATATCTTGCTCTGTCGAGTTATCCAGGCGCAGATTGAACGGGCGCATTGCTAGAGATAAAGCAGCGCGAGACGGTTTTTTACGCGGTTTTTTTTGGCTCATCGTCCGATCGGGAGTTAACGGGTGTATTGCGAATTATTACTCTTCAGTTATCGGTAAATTAGAACGTTCCTCCTCATCGCGTCGGTTATCGCCTTGTTTGCGAGGGCGGTTTTCGGGTTCCGAGCGTTCCGCATTATCTGCAACATTGTCTGCAACATCAGAACTTTCAATCCCGATTAAAGGTTTGCGCTTATAGTTGGGGTCGAGGGGATCTCTAAAAAGAGGGCTTCCCAGTTCGACTCTCCCTGTTTCCCTGTCATAACCTTCTTCTAGAGCCGACCAATGGCGGCGATAGAGCAATTCGAGATTGGCTCCCGCCTTGCGAAAAACGCGCACCTGACCGAAGATAAAAGCCTGGAATAAGCGGTAGAAAGCCAAACTCACGATCGCGACCACTAAACCCGTTGCCGTCGAAATTAACGATTCCCCAATCCCTAATGTCACGCCCGCCGTAGAAGAGGTTCCCAAATCGCTGAGGCTGATCGAACCGAGAGAGCGAATCAATCCTAAAACCGTTCCGAGTAAGCCCAATAACGGGGCGAGGGCAATTACCCCTTCTAAAATTTTGTCTCCCCGTCGCATCGTCGCTAGCTCGTCATCGGCGGACGCTTCCAAAGCGAGGTGAAAGACCTCGGGATCGGGGTTCACTAATTGTAGGGGAATGTAGAAAAAGCGGCCAATGGGATGCTGTCGGTACTCTCTGGCAATTTCTACAGCAGCATTCCAATTGCGCGCGGCCGCATCCAGAATGTTGTTGACAATTTGCTTTTCTTTAAGCAGCACTCTTATCCAGAAAAAGAGGCGATCGATTATGGCATAGCCGGAGAGAATCGATAGAAAGAGCAGCGGCCACATCGCCGGCCCGCCTTTTTGAATAAGTTCTGTTACGGTCACAATTTTTTTTACCTCCCTAACCGGCCCGATACCCTGATGATTCTAGAATAGTTTGAGCGGAGATCGCGTCTTTTTAAATCAAAACCCGGAAAAATTCTGCCGCCCTTGAAAAATGCTAGAGCTTATTCTAGAGCGAATGCGAGTTTTGCTGTCTCAATCTCGAATGGATTTGGCGAGGAAATCGGCATGAACTTCGATCGCGATCGCTTTAATGCTTTTTTAGATCGGGGAGAGCCTCTACCACCGCTGTCGCTCCACGATTTTGAGATGTTAGACTCGACCAATACCCGCTTGTGGCAACTGCTCGATCGCGGGATCGCGCTTCCGGCTGTCGCTATCGCCCAGCGGCAAACGGCAGGACGCGGACAATGGGGCAGAAGCTGGACTTCGCCGCCCGGAGGGTTGTATCTATCCATCGCGATCGCGCCGCAGATTGCGATCGCCGACAGTTTCCACCTGACGCTGTACAGCGCTTTGGGCATCGCTGAAGGGCTGCGCCAGCAAGCGATCCCCGTTCGGCTGAAATGGCCCAACGATCTGATCTTGGAAGGGCGTAAACTCGGCGGGATCAAGCTGGAAACTCGTCTTCGTTCGGGTTCGCGATCGCCAGGGACTGCCGCACAGATCGCACTAGCCGTTATCGGCGTAGGGATTAACTGGCGCAATCCCGTTCCCGAACCGGGAATCAACTTACAGGACTATCCAGCCCTTGATAGTTTGGAAATGCTAGCCGCGATCGTCACCCGCAGTATTCTCTCAGCCTGGGAACGATATCGCCGTCAGGGGATCGTTCCGCTCTTGAGCGATTACAACAACTTGCTCGATAGCATCGGGCGTAATGTTATCGTAGATGGTTATTCCGGTACGGTTATCGCTGCCGAATCGACTGGAGCGCTGCGCCTGCGTTTGCACTCCACCGGAGCGACAGCAGAAATTTTAAAAATGCCTGGTACGCTCAGTCTGGGCTATGATGACTAACGATTGCGCTCGCCCGCGCGATTGACCCAATGACATTAAATTAAATATTTCAGTAAATATTTTCAGTGGAGGAGTTGAAGAGAAGATGAAGCACGATTCGCCCCAAGGTCCTGGGTCTCTACACCCTTGGATGCGTCGTTCCCTACTCGTGCGCGGTGCTGCTTGGGTCAGCAGTTTTACCATTCTCAGCGGCGGGCTAGTCGTCGCTCAAACCGACGCACTCATAGACTCTGGCTCTGCCCCCGAGCCCGCCGCAGCCCCCGAGCCCGCTCCTGCCCCTCGCGCTGAAGCTCCGGCTCCCGAGCCGGAACCCGCACCTCGAGTGATTGAAGCGCGCCCCGAATCTCGCCGCAGTGCCTCGGTAGAACGCGAGAGCGAGAGTCCTCGCCCCAGTCGCCGCAGTGCTTCGGTAGAACGCGAGAGCGAGAGTCCTCGTCCCAGTCGCCGCAGTGCTTCGGCAGAACGCGAGAGTCCTCGCCCCAGTCGCCGCAGCGCCTCCCCCGAACCCGAAGTTCAACCTCAACGCCCTCGCCGCCAAGCTTCGGATGTATCGGAAACTCCTAAACTCGAAGCCCCTAGAGTCTCGGTTCCTTCCGCCCCCAGAAACACGATTCCTGAAGGATTAGTCGATCGCCCGCCGGTTCGAGGCGAGGAAAATATTCAGCGCAGCGCCAAGTTTTCTGAGAGCGGTACGAATAATTTAGTGGATAACTTTGGCTCGCCCGGTCGCGATCGCCCGAATGTTGTCGTAACGGAACGCGCCAGCGGCTGTCAAACGCTGATTCGCAACGGTCAGCTTTCGGAAGGAAGTTGCGGGCGCTCGGTGGTGCGTAAGGTTGATGAAGAGCCTTCGGCTAGCCGTTCGAGCGGGACGACGCGATCGCTGCGATCGAGAGATCGCGAAAGTCTCGATCGCGGTAGCGGTCAATCTGTAGCCGTAGAGCGGGAGATTGAAGCACGCCCGCAGGGAATCATCCCCCAACGCGCGCGCGTCTTAGATTACCAAAATCGAGGCATTCCGGCGACCGAACGAGCGCGCATTCGCGTCGTTCCGACTCAAGTCGCTGCCTACGCCCCGCAAACGACCGTTGCTGAGTATTATCGCAGCAGCGGTGGCAGCAGCAGTGCTGCATCGAGTTCCGGTCAAGCTCAACCGGGCGAAACGGCTTTATTATTTCCGCTCGCGCTTCCGGCTCAAATTACCTCTGGCTTTGGGATACGGGTTCATCCGATTTTGGGAACCGAACGCTTTCACTCCGGGACGGATATTGCCGCGCCCCAAGGAACGCCGGTTTTAGCGGCTTATCCCGGCGAAGTCGTGCTGGCGGGTGATACTGGCGGTTACGGGTTAATGGTGGGTATTCGTCACGAAAACGGTACTCAAGAATCTCGTTACGCGCACTTATCCGAAATTTACGTCCGTCCCGGCGATCGCGTCCAGCGCGGCGATACGATTGGAGCAGTCGGCAGCACGGGCTTCTCAACGGGCCCTCACCTGCATTTTGAATGGTTACACCAAATGCCGACGGGCTGGGTTGCAGTGGATGCGGGCGAACACATCGAACACGCGCTCGGTAATATGCTTGCTTCGCTTCCTCCCACCGATGTTGCAACGGCGGCGGGGCAAAGCGAACCCGAACTTCATACTGAAGTGGAGTTTAGTTTCCCCACCGATGCTGAAATTGCGGAAAATAAGGCTAAAGCAGGCGGACTGACGGCTAATGCCGCTCCTGGTGCTAATGTCGAAGCGAAGGCTCCAGCAGTTTCTGTTCCCCCGGCTGCAAGTCCCGCACCCCTGACGGCGCGCTCGGCGCGACCTTCGGGAATTTCTCGCGGGATTTAATCGCGCTGGGAATGTTTAGGGTTGGAGGTGCGATGCTTTCGCGATCTGCTGAGCGGGTCGCGAACTTCTAGCGCCGCGATCGCGTACAATTTTCTCGAATTCCTGCAACGCTCGCTGGTAGCTTTTTTCTGCCACCACAATCAAATCGTCGTGTCCCGCCCCTTCTACCCATAAAAAGCGTTTGGGTTCTGGGGCGGCATTGAAAAGCTGCTCTCCGTAGGAAAATGGAATGACGCGATCGCCCTTTCCATGTATGACTAAAACCGGACAGCGAACCCTTTTTATCTTCTCGAGATTGCGAAACTTATCGAAAGGAAATATCGGAAAGGGAACCACGACTCGAAATGCTTGAGTAAACGCACTTTCGACAATTAACCCCGCCACGGGTTGACGCGCCGCCAAATCCACCGCCGAACCGCCGCCAACCGAACGCCCGTAAGCAATAATCTTTTGCGGTGGAACGCGCAAAGCTCGAACCAGGTATGAATAAGCAGCATCGACATCCTCGTAAGCGTTACGCTCGCTTGGGTGTCCTTCACTGGTTCCGTAACCGCGATAATCGTAAGCAAAAATGTTAAATCCTGCATCGCGAATCGTTTCGAGCGCGAATTCAACATCGCCTAAATCTTCCGCATTGCCGTGAGCGTAGAGAATAGTGTAACTTGCTTTCGGATTTGACAGGTAGCGCGCCGAAATTTTCTCTCCGCTTGGAACAGCCAGTTTGAGAATTGTATGATCGTCGGTATAACTCGAAGGTTGAGGAAGAAAGATTTTACGGTCGGCAGTAAAAAAGACGTATAAGGCAACGCAAACATAGACAAAAATCAGCGATCGCGCCAATCGCCACCAACTCCACTCCCCCACCAACAAACGTTTTAATTTCGCCTTATCCATCTAGCTCTAACTTATCCCAACCTTAGTCGGGTTACTCTGGGATTGAAAAATTTTAATATACGAGAGCGTAAGTTCGCTTACCATTCAAAACTGCTGAAATCGGAATCTGACAGCAATTTTTAATTTTTAATTGTTAATTCCGCGAAGCGTTACATAGGACTTGTTGGAGAATCTCGTTAAAATAGAAAGCTATGAAACTGCGCAACCTTTCATTTTCCGCTTTCCGCTACAGTCCCCGCGCCATTGGGTTAGTTTGGCAAACCAGCCGCTTCCTCACGGTGCTACTCGCCCTCTTCACCATCCTCGAAGGAATCTTACCCGCCGCCATCGCCTACACCGGCAAACTCATTGTCGATGCTGTCGTCGCTGCCAGTCAAGGCGGAGATGCAAGCCCCGCCCTGCGCTACGTCACCTTTGAAGCTATCTTCGTTATTCTCCAAGCTGCCGCCCAGCGCAGTTCCTCCGTCGTCCAGTTCATCCTGCGCGCCCTCCTCGGACACAAAGTTAACGTCCTCATTCTCGAGAAAGCCCTCACTCTCAACCTCGCCCACTTTGAAGACTCCGAATTTTACGACAAACTCACCCGCGCCCGCAACGAAGCCTCCTTTCGTCCCCTCACTTTCATCTTGCGTATCTCTAGCCTTGCTGAAAATGTCTTAGCCCTCATCTCCTACAGCGGACTACTGCTGCAATTCTCCGTTTTAGCCGTCCTCGTTCTCGTTGCGGCTGCCATACCTCCCTTTCTTGCCGAAACTCGCTTCGCAGGGAAAGCCTTCCGCCTCTTTCAATGGCGTTCCCCCGACACTCGCGAACAGAACTATCTCGAAGTCGTACTCGCGCGAGAAGATTACGCAAAAGAAGTCCAACTTTATCAATTAGGGCCGTTATTTCTCTCCCGTTACCGTGGCATCTTTCAACGCCTTTTTAGTGAAGATCGCAGCCTCTTTCTGCGTCGGGGATTTTGGGGTTTTATTCTCGGATTGTTGGGAACGGGGATTTTTTATCTAGCTTACCTTTGGATTGTATTAGAAACCATGAAAGGTAAGATTTCTCTGGGCGATATGACCATGTACTTAATGGTATTTCGACAAGGACAATCGACGCTATCTCGTTTGCTTAACAGTGTCAGCGGACTCTATGAAGATAATCTTTATCTTTCCAATTTATTCGAGTTTCTCGACCAAAAAATTCCGAAGGCGCTAGGAATAGTAAAACAAGGCTCAATCCCTAATGATGGTATTCGCTTTGAAAACGTATCTTTTACTTATCCGGGAAGCGAATCGACTGCCTTAAATAATCTTTCATTCCACCTCAAGCCGGGTGAAAAACTCGCTATCGTCGGCAAAAATGGTTCGGGAAAAACTACTCTTATTAAACTTCTCGGTCGTCTTTACGAACCGACTCAGGGGCGAATATTACTCGATGGCTTAGACGTACAAGACTGGGATTTACAAGTGTTGCACCAGCGTATTAGCGTCATCTTCCAAGACTTTGCCCGCTATCAATTTCCCGTCGGCGAAAATATTGGCGTTGGCGATGTCCAGCACCTCGAAAATACCGAGCGTTGGGATAGTGCAGCTACGAAAGGAATGGCAAAACCTTTTATTGAAACGATGCCGCAAGGCTTTCAAACGCAACTCGGACGCTGGTTTAAGTCGGGGGTGGAACTTTCCGGCGGACAGTGGCAAAAAATCGCACTCTCGCGTGCTTTTATGCGGGAAAGCGCCGATATTTTAGTGCTGGACGAACCGACAGCGGCGATGGATGCGGAGGCAGAAGCGGAAATGTTCTCGCGGTTGTTGGAATTGGCGAACCGACAAATGGTATTTTTGATTTCTCACCGCTTTTCGACAGTACGCATGGCTGATTGGATTATCGTGTTAGAAAATGGGGAAATTCTCGAACAAGGAACCCACGAAAGTTTATTAGAACAACGGGGACGCTATCAGCATTTATTTTCCTTGCAGGCAGCGGGATACCAGTAAATAATGAATAATGAATAATGGATAATGGATAATGGATAATGGATAATGGATAATGGATAATGGATAATTGTTATAGGAAATCCGGTAGGGTGGATAGCGCCCACCAGTCAAGACTTTCAGCCTTTAGAAACGTACATTCACGTTTTGAGTATCGTTATAATTAATAATTTTTTGAGGTTATGGAAAGAGGTTTATTGTGGTTGCCCTTGCTAGTTCTTTTTTTCTGGTTGGCTTGGGCGGGATGGAATGAGTATCAAAAACTGGAAGCTTACCGAGGATGGGCGGAAAGTTTCGATCGCGCTAAGTACGATATTTATGCAGTTTTGGGGCAAAAAGATGATACAATAACATGGGGAAAACCGACTCGCAAAGGCCCGATCGATCTTCAGAGTTTTTCCCTCAAGGATGTTGAATTGGTGCGGGTTTTAGTGGGAGAACGCGCGATCGATTGGGATGCGCCGCCTGCTAGAGGTTCTGCCGCGATCGAGTTCCAATTTGCTAACGCGAAACCGGCGGTACAAATTCCCTTCACCGAAATTCCCCTCGCCTTACAATGGGCTAAGTTTTTAGATAGCCAGTCTGCTACTCGCTCTTGAGAAGAGCGCTCTCAGTTGGTAGAGTATTATAGCTATTCCAGCCCTCTAATTCCCATCGCTAACTCCCCACTCAAACCCCATTCCCTCAATTTTTTTCAATAGTTCTGGTAGCACGATTTCATTACTCTCTGCTAATAAATCGCTTTCTAAAATTTCACGCGCTCTCAAAAAAGATTGCGCTCCTATGTGATTTCCGGCATGAAAAACTAGCTTGTCGATTTGATTTAAATGGGCAGCAAGCAATTGAAGCAAAGTCATCAAAACGCGATTTCCGCCGTAAGCACCGCAGCCCCAGAATCCGGTATGAATAATGACTTGGGGCTTATTAGCCGCCTCGATTTGCGATTCGAGCCTTGCCGCCGCAAACCCCGTAAATGCCGTTGAAAGAATGTATTCAATATCTTCTAATAAATATTGTCTGTATCCGCCAAAAGGTGCTTCCATTGCAATCAAATTGGTTCGCGTTGGCGGATTGAGTTGTGTTGTCGCGCGAGCGATGGCTTCTGGCGATGCTTTCGCAAACTGATTGCCGTACAATCCGTAAGGTCGCCCTGCTTTTTCGTTCGGTTCGGTAGCAACAGCGCAACGCCGTTCAACTCCTCGGATGAGGATAGGAGTGGGCTGCGCGCTTTCAACGGTAAGGGGTTCGATTGCGGCTGCCAATAATGCTTCTCGTAGTGCGCCGAGGGCGGGATGTTCGGCAGCTTGCATCTCATCTTGGGCAAATAACGGCCCACTGTAAGCGCAAAATAGATTGGAGTGGGCAAAGTTGAGATACCATTCCACTGAGGCATTAGAGGGCGATTCGTAGGTGAAATGGTCTTCGCGAACTTCGAGTTCGGTTTGAATCGGTGTAGGAGCAACGGTTGGCGGTAAAGGCATCGTTTTCCAACGGGAAAAAACGATTTCACCGCTATGCGTCGCTTCCGGGGGAGAAGCGATGTCAAAAACGATCTTCTTGTTCGGGTTCTTAACTTTTGGAGGATGAGAATCCATCAAGTTTTGCGCTGCGAAAGTGTGCCGACAGATCGGAGCGTTAGCATCTTGATTCATAGTCTTCAACTTCCTACTGCTGTACTGATTTTATTATTGCTCAGCAATGACGAGCTTCCCCCTCCTTTTCCTGTTGCTGCAATTCCCAAACTTTCAACGTAATCAAGTATTCATAGAAAAATTGCAGCGAACACCAATGAAAACCCGCCCTTCCATCCAAGATTCCCCCCAAAATAAAATACATATATAAGAAACGAACCACGGGGCGCAGGGGCAAGCGCAGGGATAAATCTTTGAGGGCGCGGCGGCGTTCGATTTCCGAGCGTCCTAAAAAGAGTTCCTTCCAACGGACATCCCCTGCTTGTAACTGAAACAGTGTTTCTTTGGCTTCGTCGCTGGAGTAACGATTGTGTTTGTCAATCCAGCGACTAAAACCCTTGCCCGAGGTGTAGTGGGGGTAGGTTTCCTTTAAAAAACCTGTGGGACCATCGCAGACTTCGCGCTCGGTATGCCCGTAATCACTAAACCAAACTTTCCCTTTAAGAAACAGGCGCATTTGGTAGCGAGGATACTGGGTGCAGTGACGAATCCAACGATTCATGAACATGACGCGCTCGGCAGCGTAGTAGCCGATAAACTCGTCGGATTGAGTCGCTCGATCGCATTCGGCGAATAATTCCGGGGTCATGCGTTCGTCAGCTTCGAGGATGTAAGCCCAGTCGTATTTTGTCGGCACTTCCTCGAGCATCCAAGTCCGCTGGCGGCCGTGACTTTCAAAGACGTGCTGGATAACGCGAACGCTTTCGTAACTTTTGGCAATTTCAACGGTGCGATCGCGGCTGTAAGAATCTACAACAATAATATCGTCACATAAGGAGATAACGGACTCGATACAGCCGGCTATCTCCACTTCTTCGTTATAAGTGAGGATGTAAACGGAGAACATTCAACAGCAAGGATGGTGTAAAGATTTCAGTCGAAGGAAGAAAACGGCATTGATTACACGGCAGCGATAGCGACTTTGCCTCCTTCGGTTGACAGGGAATGCGAGAGTTTGTTCTGGCGAACCGCAATTCCCTTAAACTCGCCGACTTAAACTTTACTTCACCGCAGCGCGACGACGACCCGGACCCGATGAACCTAAGCCTTTGAAACCCATCCATCCGAGGGCGGAATAGCCAATCGCCAGCAGCAAGCTACTGATCCCGATGCGAATTCCACTTTTGACTGCATTCAGTTGGGCTTGGTCTTTCAATTCTTTTTTGCGATTGGCAATTTGTTGTTGGGCTTTTTCGATTTGCTCGTTGAGGGCTTTGGGATCTTGACGCAGGGTCAAAATTTGGTCGCGCGTCGCCTGCAATTGCTGAACTTGAGCGGGTTGTAATTTTTGACCTTGGACTTCACCGCTTTGAATGGCTTGGTCGAGTTCTTTGAGGCGGGCTTCATCTTTGACCAAGGTCGAAAGTTGTTGGCTTTGCTGCTGGATTTGACCTTCGGCGACGTTAGCTTGTTCGTCGATTTGTTTGATTTGATCGTTAATCGCGCGACTTAAGTTGCTGACGTGGAGGGGAACCAAGAGCAGGAAGAGCAAGCCGAGAATTGTAGCGACAATGAATGCCCAAAACCGAAGATCGGTGACGGGGGAACGACCGCCATCGCCATCAATTGCATCGCCAATCCAATAACCGATACTCAAAAAGACGATTCCGACTAACGGGACGATACCGCGATCGACAATTTGGTTGGTGAACGCAATTTGCCACGCTTGGTCGAAGGGTTTAAAGGGAATGGCTAAGATAAGGTAGTCAATCAGGGATGACAAAATCAGAATCGCGCCGACGACTTTGAGCGCGAGAGCGGTGTATGCGGAAAGAACGGGGTTACTATTCATAGCCTCTTGGAATGCTTAGTCGATCTTTAAGAGTTTTTAACGTTATGCCAGAAATAATTTCCGGGTAAAATGCTAAACTCATCAATCCTGACATAATCCAGACGCTAATGGCTAGCGCAATAGTAGAGGCTTCATAAATCGGCTCGAGAGTTGAGGCTAAAAATGCTTTCTGGCGTAAGCTGCTTGGTTCTATACTCTATACCCAGCTTGACTGCTAGCCTTTCAAGGGCAGTCATTGCTTTCTGTCGGTTCGCGTTTGCCCGATCGCGCTGGAAATATAAAATTTTTGTGAAGTTCTACGGGATTGCCGGGGGCTGTTAAGACGATGGAGTCAGAAGTCTTGAGGCAAGCCCCTTCTCTTTTTAAGATTCCCTCAAAATGAACAGAGTTGTAGAAGTTGTAGAAGATAAGTCGGCGTTAATTGCGCGATCGCTGGCGTTAACGGTAGAAAAGATTATGGAAGCGACGCGCGATCGCGGGCAATGTACGATCGCGCTATCCGGCGGCAGTACGCCCAAACCCCTGTACGAAGCGATCGCGGCACAATCCCTTCCCTGGGATAAAATTCACGTTTTTTGGGGCGACGAACGCTACGTTCCCCCCACCGATCCCGATAGTAATGAAGGAATGGCGCGTGGCGCTTGGTTGGATCGCGTCGCCCTTCCGCCCGAAAATATCCATCCGATGCCGACGGGCGCTAGCGATCCGGCTGCCGATGCTGAAACTCACGATGCACAATTGCGAGATTTTTTCAAGTCCTCGGCTGGAGAATTTCCGGAATTCGACATTATTTTATTAGGGATGGGCGACGACGGGCATACGGCTTCTTTATTCCCGCACACCGAAGCACTGGACGTGCGCGATCGCCTCATCACTGTCGGCAACAAAGACGGTCAGCCGCGCCTGACCTTTACCGTTCCCCTGATTAACCGAGCGCGCTGCGTGATTTTTGTCGTGGCTGGAACTAGCAAGCAACCCGCCCTCGAGCAAATCTTTGCTGAAACCGCCGACGAACGGGCTTATCCTTCGCGCCAAATCCAACCGGCGGGCGAACTCTATTGGCTGCTCGATCGCGCTGCTGGGGAAGCGATCGAACAGAGAATCAACTTCTGAAGCACGGGAAACAAGGGCGAACTGAATGCGATGATAGGATTGACTGCAACTGCTCTATTCCCCTCCGGTTCACCTGCCCGCTGTTTTCTGATAACTGTTCACCGATAACCGATAACTGACAACTATTATGATTGTTTGCCCGAATTGCAATCACCAAAATCCCGAAAGTGCAACTCAGTGCGAAGCTTGCTATACACCGCTGCCCGTCACTACGAACTGCCCGAACTGCGGCGCAACGATTCAAGAAGATGCAAGTTTCTGCGGTCAATGCGGCTATAGCCTCAAACCGCCCACGGGACAGGCAACTATCGCCGTTAATCCGGACGAGAACGCTATTCCGGAACCCCTTCCGTCCACAGCAATCAATGCTCCTTCTCCGGCGGCCAGCGCGCCCGATCTCGAACCCATCCCCAGCGCGCCGCCCTCCGTTACGCCGCCCCCCATCCCCAGCACCCCGATGGCAGCAGAAGCAGAAGCAGAAAGCCAGATTCCTGAAGTTCCCCCCAGTGCGCCGCCTCCTGCACCGCCAGCCCCCGCCGGAAATTCTGCTACTCAGCTTCAACTCGAGCAAGCTAGCTTGTTCCACGTTCAAACTAACTCTAAAATCGAGCTTCCCAGCCAACTGTCCGTGATTCATATCGGCAAACCGGGCGGGGCGATCCCGGCTGATATTGACGTTTCCGGTTTCCCAGATTCCAGCGTCGTTTCGCGCGTTCATGCCGATATTCGCGTTGAAGGCGGTATCTATTACCTCGAAGATGTGGGCAGTTCTAACGGCACGTATGTCAACCATACGCCCTTACCTCCCGGCAATCGCCACCGCTTGCGAGCAGGCGATCGCATCGCCCTTGGCAAAGAAGATAAAGTGACGTTCATTTTCCAACTCTCCTAGCACCAACACCAAGAAACCCGGTTTTAACGAAGAAGTAGAGACCTATCACCGAAATCGGGTTTCTTGGGATTGTGAGTTGCTTAAAGAAGTGTGACATTTATCCCGAATCTTAACTGAATATTGTAGAAAAATTAGGGTTTGCGATTACAATAAGAGCTATACACCCTCAAGCAATTCGCGGCATGGATAATCTCTCCCCAACGCGAGTCGCAACTGATGACTGCCTATCGTATTTCAGTTGGATTGACAATAAAAAAAAGCTGGAACACTTTCGCTCTAAGGTAATGCGAACTCGCCTAAAGTGAATTGAAGTCTTAATGTTGCAGTTTGGAGAAATCTAGACTTGCTAAGGGTAAAGTAACAGGGCATTTAAGGGACGTTTTGCCTCATTTTTCAGCAGCGTATGGCAAGAATAACAACGCCCTCGAACGAGGTCAATCGTTTCCTGAAAATGCGAACCTTACAATCGTAATAATTGGAGCAGTGCATATGAAGCTTTTAATCCAGGGCAATAATATTGTCGTTACGGAAGCGATCGATAATTACGTGAAGGAGAAGCTGGAAAAAGCCGTTAAGCACTTTCAGAATTTGATTACAACAGTTGACGTTCATTTATCCGTTGCTAAAAATCATCGAGTTAGTAATAGTCACAAAGCCGAAGTAACCGTTCATGCGAATGGCTCGACAATCCGAGCGCAGGAAGGGAGTGAAGATTTGTATGCAAGCATTGATTTAGTTGCCGATAAAATTGCGCGTCAACTCCGCAAATATAAGGAAAAAATGCTAGATCGCACCCACGTTCAACCGAAAACCGGTGAAATGGTGGCCGAATATCCGGTGGTTGAAAATTTAATTGGCGATCGCCACGTCGAACTGCCCGAGCGAGTCGTGCGCACGAAATACTTCGCGATGCCGCCTATGACAATTGAAGAAGCCCTGATACAACTCCAATTAATCGATCATGACTTCTATGTGTTCCGCAACAGTGAAACCGACGAAATTAACACGGTATACTGCCGCAATCACGGCGGATATGGCGTAATCATCCCGCGCGCGAACGGCAACGGCAATGGCACTCGTAACGGCAAAACCGCTCAAGCGCGAACCGATGAAAAAGAACATCAATCCTCCCCTCAACGCTAATCTCGTCTCGAGCGATTAAACGGAGCAATCTACAAAAAATCCCCCACCTAACAAGCGCTATGGGAGGGGGATTTTTTGGGCATAATTCGTAATTCGTAATTCGTAATTCGTAGTTCGTAATTCGTAATTCGTAGTTCGTAATTCGTAATTCGTAATTCGTAATTCGTAATTTAGCACTTAGCATTCATAACTCATTATTCATCATTCATTATTCATTATTCATCACTCCTTCCGTCCCGACACAGAATGTTCTCTTCCGGGTAAATTTTCCATTGTCGCGAGAACCGCGCGTTCTGCTGCGAGAATATCCCGTTCTTCGCCGCCGAGATACATCCGCCCGAAACTGCCGATCGCGGAAATTTGGATAATATTAATCGAAGCGGCTTTTTCAGCTTCATTCGCAGCCAAAGCTGCATAGGCAGCCGGTTCGACTTCAAACACATACAGGGTTTGTCCGGCAACAATCATCTGTCCCCGACGCGCGCGGTTAATTAACTGGACGTGATGCGCGTCCAAATTGCGAATCACCTGACTCGATACGACGCGAGGCTTGAGGCAATCTCGGGCGTGCGCCCCCAAATAGTCTAAAATTGCTACGCCCGCCGTGCGGGTATCTCCTTGGCGACTCGAATGAATTTCCAGAACGCCATACAAACGTTCGACCATGAGTACGCCGGGACGAACCGCAGTAGATTTCAGGGCAATATCGGTAATACGGTGAATTTCGATCCCCGGGGAAATTTCTATCCACAGTGAAGAATCTCCCGGAAGCGGTAGAAATCCTAAAGCGACCGTTCCAATATAAGCGGCGTGTTGGGGTTGTAAGCTGTCGATATAGACGTAACTGCGAAGTTCGATGCCCAAGGTATATTTACTCCGGTCAAACTGACTTTGGGAAGGGATTCCTCGAGCATGATATCAGGCTGTTCGGCACTTTCAACAGACAAATTATTCTGTTGCAATGCCGTCTTCGGGGAAAGTAATGCGATTTCTCCCGTTCTGCTTGGCTTGGTAGAGCAAGCGATCGACCTCCTGCAATAACATTAAGGGAGAGAGTTCTGGCGTAGGGGTAGCGGCGATTACGCCGATACTAATGGTGACGTAGGACTGGCAGAGAGAACCGAGATGGGGAAGTTGTAGCTTAGCGACTTCCGACTGAAGTAATTCCGCGATGGCGATCGCTTCTGGCAACTCCGCGTGCGGTAAAATTGCAGCAAACTCCTCCCCGCCGTACCGAGCCGTAAAATAGCAGTGAGTATCGAAGATTTCCCGAAACAGACGAGCAATAGTTTTCAGACATTCATCGCCCGCGATATGACCGTAAGTATCGTTATATTGCTTGAAATAATCGATATCAAACATCAGCAGGGCTAAAGAGTGCTGTTGGGTTAAATGAACATTCCACTGCTGATTTAAGCACTCCTCAAAACCGCGACGATTATAGAGTTGGGTGAGGGAATCGATCGCTGCTAAGTGCGTGGCATACATCACCTTTTGATGCCATTGAATATCCAAAGAATCGGCATGATCGACCAAAATTTGAATTAAAATCTCCAGATCCTCTTTTTGCTTGGAGATATTCTCAATTAAGTTTCTCAGCGAGCGTTCGGAGCTTTCCCGCTTCGCGATCTCGTTTTGCAAACTTTCCGTAACCAGTGCTAGCGAAGTTGACAAGACAAGGTTACGAGAAATCTGGGTATCGAGCGCCGATCGCAACAAACAATTTTTAGCTTCTAATTGCTTAATTTTTTCCTGCAAAGAGCGAGCGTTTTCTAGGAGCGGTTTCTCACTCTCTTCAGAATTAGTATTATCCATAGGCTCGGTCGGTAAAAAAACTTGACTAGCAAAAATATTGCTCGACATTGCGGATTTTACCTAGATAAGGAGCGAATTTTCTTTGAGTACAGCATAACATTTTCAACAATCTGGGTGAGCGATCTCAACCCGAATTGGGATTATACTCTAACAAACCTTTTACTTGAAGTTCAAGACCGAACAGATAGGTTAAAGTAAAAACTTGAACTGCGCTAGCCTACCTCCAACACTATGGAAGCTCGAAGAATTACCGATATCTTACGCAACGGTCAACCCGACGAAACCGTCACCGTACAAGGCTGGGTGCGGACTAAGCGCGAACTCAAAGGGTTTGCTTTCCTCGAAATCAACGACGGTTCCTCAATGGCGAACCTGCAAGTTATCCTGAACGGCGATCTGCCCGATTACGAACCGCTCCTCAAACAAATTACCACCGGAAGCTCCGTTGAAGCGATCGGCCTATTAGTCCCCTCCCAAGGAAAAGGACAGCGTATCGAATTGCAACCCTCATCCGTGCGAGTTTACGGCGGTTGCGACCCCGAAACCTACCCTCTCCAGAAAAAGCGCCATTCCTTTGAGTTTTTGCGCGATATCGGACATTTGAGAGCGAGAACCAATACCCTCGGAGCCGTTTTCCGCGTTCGCAACGCTTGCGCTAGCGCCATTCACCAATTCTTCCAAGAACGCGGTTTCCTCTGGGTTCACACGCCCCTAATTACGGCCAGCGATTGCGAAGGCGCGGGCGAACTGTTTGCCGTGACTAACCTGAATCTTAAAGAGATTCCGCGTTTGGAAAATGGCGAAATAGACTACAGTCAAGACTTTTTTGGCAAACCCGCTTATCTCACGGTTAGCGGGCAACTTGAAGCCGAAATTATGGCGATGTCTTTTAAAGACGTTTATACCTTTGGGCCGACCTTCCGCGCTGAAAATTCTAACACCTCCCGCCACCTTGCCGAGTTTTGGATGATCGAGCCGGAGAAGGCTTTTTGCGATTTGGAAGGCGATATGAACTTGGCGGAAGATTTCCTAAAATATGTTTTCAATTCCGTTCTCAATACTTGTCCGGAAGACCTGGAATTTTTCAACCAGCGTATCGATAAGACGGTCTTAGCGACGGCGGAAAATATCGTTAGCAATCAGTTCGAGCGGATTAGTTATACTGAGGCGGTGGAGTTGCTATTAAAGTGCGATCGCGCTTTTGAATTTCCCGTCGAGTGGGGAGTCGATTTACAATCGGAACACGAACGCTATCTCGCCGAAGAATTATTCAAGAAACCGACCATTGTTTATAACTATCCTAAAGATATTAAAGCCTTTTATATGCGGCTGAACGATGACGGTAAAACGGTCGCGGCGATGGACGTTCTCGCCCCAAAAGTCGGGGAAATTATCGGCGGTTCGCAGCGGGAAGAACGCCTCGATCGGTTAGAGCAGCGCATGGCAGAAATGGACATTCCTCAAGAGGAATTATGGTGGTATCTCGACTTGCGACGTTACGGAACTGTTCCTCACGCCGGTTTTGGTTTGGGGTTCGAGCGGTTGGTTCAATTTATGACGGGAATGAATAATATTCGCGATGTGATTCCTTTCCCGCGCGTGCCGTTAAGTGCAGAATTTTAAGGCTTAGGGGAGCTTTTTTGGGGGAGTTTAAGCTAAGGCGCATTTAAATTCGGCAGACTCAATCTCCCCCTCGTAATTCGTAATTTGTAATTTGTAATTCGTAATTCGTAATTCGTAATTCGTAATTCGTAATTCGTAACTCATAATTCCTAACTCATAACTCATAATTCATAACTCATAACTCATAACTCATAATTTATCCCTCCGTGCTACCAACTCCCCTCGTCAAAGTTCCCGAACGCCTCGAAACTCGCTTAAAAGAAATCCCTGCCGAACCCGGGATTTATTTGATGAAAGATGCTACTGATGGTATCCTTTACATCGGCAAATCGAAAAAGCTGCGATCGCGCGTTCGTTCCTATTTCCGCGATTCCCAACGATTGAGCGATCGCATTGCGATGATGGTACGACAAGTTTGCGCGATCGAATTCATCGTCACCGATAGCGAAGCCGAAGCGCTAGCATTAGAGTCGAATTTAGTCAAGCTCCATCAGCCTTATTTCAACGTCCTGCTTAAAGATGACAAACGTTATCCCTATGTTTGCATCACTTGGTCGGAGGACTATCCGCGTATTTTCATCACTCGCAAGCGTCGCGCGAGTAACGCCCAAGACCGCTACTACGGGCCTTATGTAGATGTGCGACTACTGCGACAAACCCTTTATATCATCAAACGCATTTTCCCGTTGCGCCAGCGCCCCAAACCCCTGTTCAAAGACCGCCCCTGCCTCAATTACGATATGGGTCGCTGTCCTGGGGTTTGTCAGGCGATGATTAGCTCCGAAGACTACCATAAAACCGTGCAGAAAGTGGCGATGGTGTTCCAAGGGCGAACGGGGGAATTAATCGATATTCTCAATACACAGATGGAAGCCGCCGCAGAAGCCTTAAACTTCGAGACAGCGGCGAGGATTCGCGACCAAATACAGGGATTGAAATCGCTGCACGCGGATCAAAAAGTTTCCTTACCCGACGATACCATCTCCCGCGATGCGATCGCGCTAGCCGCCGACGAAAAACGCTGCTGCATCCAACTGTTCCAAATCCGCGCCGGAAAACTTGTCGGACGCTTGGGCTACTTTGCCGAAGTCCCTAGCGCTGATAGTTTCGAGCCGGGAACCATTCTCCAGCGCGTCCTCGAAGAACATTATAGCCTTGTCGATCCCGTCGAAATTCCCAGCGAAATTTTAGTGCAACACGAACTCCCCGATAGCGAAATCCTCGGCGATGGATTAAGCCAGCGCAAAGGGCGAAAAGTCAGCATTATTTCGCCGCAGCGCCAAATTAAGGCAGAATTAATAGAGATGGTGGAACGGAATGCGCGTTACGAACTCGAAGGAGCGCAACGAGAAGGCGATCGCAACGAACAAGCCTTGCAAGATTTAGCCGAAATTCTCGATTTACCCGAACTCCCCAAACGCATCGAAGGCTACGACATCTCCCACATCCAAGGTTCCAATGCCGTCGCCTCCCAAGTCGTCTTCATCGACGGGATTGCCGCCAACCAACACTACCGCCACTACAAAATCAAAAATCCTGAAGTCACCATCGGACATTCTGACGACTTCGCCTCTCTAGCTGAAGTTCTCGGCCGTCGCTTCCGCAAATACCTGCAAGATCCCAGTTTACCGCGCCAGGGCGACCCCGACTTTCCCGATTTAGTGATGATAGATGGGGGGAAAGGACAACTTTCTGCTGTCGTTACCGTGCTGCAAACCGATACGAACGGGACAATTTTAGAAGACTTAAAAATCGTCAGCCTCGCCAAACAACGCGAAGAAATCTTTTTACCGGGCGAATCTTTACCGTTACCGACTGAAGCCGAACAACCGGGCGTACAACTGCTGCGACGAGTGCGAGATGAAGCACACAGATTTGCCGTCAGTTTCCACCGCCAACAACGCTTAAAACAGGGCAGGCGATCGCGTCTCGACGAAATTCCCGGACTCGGTTTCGAGCGCCAAAAACAACTGCTCGCCCACTTCCACTCTATTGATTATATTCGCGAAGCGAGCGCCGAGCAATTAACGGCTGCCCCCGGAATTGGCCCGCGTTTGGCACAGGAGATTTTTGAATATTTCCATCCGAATCAAGAATAGTTTCTTTGCCCGTAATTCCGAATGATGGGGTTAATAATTTTGCGGGTTGAACGGTGGATTAATTTTTAATTTTTAATTTTTAATTTTTCCACCCGTAATGTCCGCAATCGATTTAAAGCTGCCGCTAGTTCAAAACGGCGGAATCCAGCCAAGTCGCCACGCGGAAAGTCGTCAATCGCATCGAGTCCTTGTGCTTCGAGATCTGCAAAGATGCGATCGATAATTTCTGCTAGGGTTCTTTTGCCGTCGATATAGCAATCTTTAGCATAAACGAGAGCCGCCGCGATCGCGCGCAATTGTCCCGCATCGACAAGCTGTTCCACCGCCGCTAAATCGATGTCCTCCGTACCAAACGCCACTTCATCAACATCGCGCACCTTAACTTTTACCGCCCGGTTGCCGCGACTGGGATCGATACTGCTAGCAATGGGAATTCTGGGGGTAATGCGCCCAAATCTCTCGCCGCCCTCGCACTGGCGTTCGCTGGCGTATTCTTTCGCAATCGCTTTGGCTTCAGCGGTGACATCGCGCGCTTGAAAGTTATCCATCGCAATGACGATATCGGCGACTTCAAAATAATCGCCGCTTCCGCCCATCACCAGCAAGGTAGATACGCCATAGTCGCTGTAGAGTTGGCGAACTTTATCGATGAAAGGGGTAATCGGTTCTTTGTCTTTGGCGATGAGTTGCTGCATCCGGCGATCGCGAATCATTAAATTCGTTGCCGCCGTATCCTCATCTATCAATAATACCTCCGCGCCCGCCTCCAACGCTTCGATAATATTCGCCGCTTGAGACGTGCTACCGCTGGCATTGGTGGTAGAAAAATTTAGCGTCGAACTGCCACCCGGTAAGTTATCGATAAAGGGCGAAATATCAGTTCCAACGATGCTGCGCCCGTCTTCAGCGCGAATTTTCATCGCAGCGGGGTGAGTAACGACGAATTCGCGCCCATCCCCCGGAATGCGATTGTATACGCCCAACGCGATCGCGCGCAACAAGGTAGACTTACCGTGATAGCCGCCGCCCACAATCAGCGTCACGCCCGCCGGAATGCCCATCCCGGCAATCTTACCGCGATTGGGACAATCGAACTCGACTTGTAGCGAGGGGGGCGATTGGAAAGGAAGCGCCCCTTCCTTTAAAGGACGTTCGTCTACGCCACTCCGTCGGGGTAAAATTGCACCGTTCGCCACAAAAGCCACTAAATTTCGCCGCACTAACTCCTCGCGCAACCAATCGGCATCTTCCACCGTTTCGACGTGCTGTTGTAGCGCTTTCGCATCAACAGCAATATATTGCAGCGCGCCGCGCACAATATTAGGGATATCTTCGCATAATAATTCTGCCGCTTGTCTGCCGAGAATTTGACGGCCGCGCGCGGGCAATCCAACAACAAATCGCGCTTCAATCTCGCCCTCATTGACTAAAATCGCCGTTCTCGCCAGCACTTCTTGCCCGAGGTGGGCGATGGCAATGAGTCCGCTTTTCCCCGTACCGCGATGCGAACTGAGTTTTTGGGCGACGCACTCGAAGCGGCGGGCGAGATAGTCTCGCAGGGCGATTTCGCGGCTGGGGGAGGCATAAAGTTGGGGGGGCAATTGGGCAAAATTTTGGGGAACCTGCACTCGCAACTGACTGGGAGAGGCAAAAGGATCGCCTTGAACGCGATCGATAATCAGGGTAAATTCTGGAAAAGAATAGCGCCCCTTAATATCTTTGTAAGCTTTATAACCCCTAGCGTCTAAGTCGAGGAGTGTACTGTAAAGAGAGGAGGAGTCGCGCATTGAGGTTCGCCTATTTCACCTTCAGGATGGTCATTCCCAAACCGTAATTTTAGCTTATAGCGTCAGGTCTAGCTTTTATCGCGATCGCGAGTTCCCTTGTTGGAAGAGAGGGCTGCAAAGGCGGGCTACCATCGTTCTCATCACTCATCTTTGGGATTATATCTTGGGAATGATGTTTTTTTGAAATGCAATTAGTATCTTTGTAAGTAACAAACGAAACAAACACAAATTTCCTTGGAGGCGAAAGTAGAAATCATGAATATTATTGCATGGGTAGTTTTAGGTTTATTGGCTGGCGCGATCGCTAAAGCAATCTATCCCGGTCATCAAGGCGGCGGTATTCTCGGAACAATTTTACTCGGTGTTATTGGTGCTTTTGTTGGTGGTAGCTTAGCGATGTTCCTCGAAACTGGGAAGCTCGCTTTAGCTTCAAGCGCTCTGAGCATTCCGGGCGTAGCTTTAGCCGTTCTTGGTGCTATTATCGCTATCTTCATTTGGAACGCTATTTCTCGTTCGTCGGCTGTTTAAAACTTAATCTTGATTCAATCGAGCTTCATAACAGAAATTTGCTTAGATTGAAACATTTCAAATCATTTACCCACTCAATATAGAACAATTTTTGGGAGAAAATTCATGGTTGGATACGATCGTCGCGCTGTAGGTGTATTTTCAACTCGTCACGCTGCTGAAGCCGCTCTGCAAGAGCTAAGAAGCGCAGGGTTCCGCATGGACAATGTTTCTATCATTGCTCGCAATTCAGATGAAGGTGATATCGCTGACGTTGCGGTAACGGAAGATGTCGGCAATAAAGCAGACGAAGGCGCTGCTAAGGGCGCTGCTACAGGTGGTACTTTAGGCGGTTTGACGGGATTGTTAGTCGGTTTAGGAACCCTAGCGATTCCGGGAGTAGGACCAGTGATGTTAGCTGGAGCAACCGCGACTGCTTTGGCAACTACAGTAGCAGGTGGCGCTCTCGGTGCAGCCGCTGGTGGATTAATCGGTGCTTTAGTTGGTTTGGGTATTCCTGAAGATAGAGCCGTCGTTTATAACGACCGTTTAGGAAGAGGTCATTATGTTGTAGTCGTTGACGGTACAGAAGCCGAAGTTCGACAAGCAGAAGCAGTTCTCAGCACTCGCGGCGTTGAAGAGTGGGGCGTTTACGATACCAATGTTAAACCGCTTCCGGAAGGTGGCTCGCGGCTTATGTAGCTAACAAGTAGAAGGTTGCTGTGTTAACAATCAACCACTTGTTCTACAATAGGGCTTCAATTATCGGCAAGGAGAATTAAATAGATGAAAAAGTTTGTTCCTTATTTACTAAGTAGTGTTCTGTTGTTAGGTACAGTCGCTTGCAGCGGTGCTAAAACGAGCGCTGATGCACCCAATACAACAAGTGGTAGTGGTGGCGATTTAACAGCGACAGATAAGACGCAGAATGCTCAAGACGCAACCAATCCAGTGCGCGAAAAGCAGATTGAATCTGACAAGCGCGCGATCGAGCAACGCAATACTGCGGCTGGAAGCCCTGGTGAACTCGCAGATAATGATATTTCTAGCTTAGTTCGCAATGAGTTAGAAAAATCGATTCCCGGCAGCCAGTTATTAGTTGAATCGAAAGATGGTGCTGTCACCGTATCCGGTAAAGTTGCTACAGATGCCGAACTGAAGAAAATTGAACCCACTGTTAAAACAGTTAAAGGGGTCAAGGGCGTAACAGTAAAAGCAACGGTTGGCAAATAGATAGAAGAATAGAGAGAAGTGAGTATTTCGTACTTCTCTCAACCTTAGAGGGGTATTGCAAGGCAATATCCCTTTTTAATTGTCGTAAGCTGGAAAAGATAAGCCTTTCAAGGTTTTCATGGCTTCTAATTCCGTTAAACCCTTACTTTGGACTAATACGCCAAAACCGCCTAAACCCGACGGATCGATGAGTTGATGCAGGGCATCTCTTCGTTGCAATATCTGTTGGAGGTTAAATTTGCCGCTAGAAAGTTCGGCGAGGCGATCGCTTAATCCTAAAGCCATTAAAAACAATCCCTGTTGCGTAAAACCGACAGTCTTTAATCCGCGTAATTCCCCCTGACGTTCTAAAGCGGTAAAGTCAACATGAGCGGTTAGATCTTGCTGTCCGAGGTTAACGTAGGGGTTGTTGTGGTGACGATGTTGGAAGTAACATTGGAGCGTTCCTTGCGATCGCGTCGGTTGATAGTAGCGCTGCGCCGTATAACCGTAGTCAACCGTAACAAGATAGCCTCGCTTGAGTTTTTGGGCGACAGTTTCCAACCAGTTGAGCGCGGCGAGATTGACTTCGGTGTGATACCCTTCAGGATAGGCAGGAGCCGTTAAATCGAGGTCGATCGCTTTAAAATAATCGAGAATGCGATCGCTCGATAATTCCCCCACTACTTCTATTAATCCCGCATCAAAAAGCGTCACATAAATTTCCTGTAATTTGCCTCCAATCTTCGTCACCCGATGCACGGGGAACGCATCGACTAACTCATTAGAAAAACAGCAGCCCACTAACGATTCATCTGCGATTTCTTCCCAACTTTGCCAGCGTATTTTTATCCCCTTGTCAAGCCATTCTTGTAATAAATTTTGTTGGCTGGCGATTAACGAGGGCGATTGCTCGACAATGATATATTCAACCCGTTCGAATAATTCGGGATAATGCTGCTGCCAGTATCGCAAAATATCTGCGGCTAGCAACCCTTGTCCGGCTCCCATTTCCAGGGCCGCAAAGGGTGCAGGATAGTCTAAAATTTCCCACATCTGCGCCAATTGCTCCGCGAGTAACTCCCCAAAATCCGCACCGAGGGAAGCAGAGGTAAAAAAGTCACCTTGGCGGCCGATTTCGACATGGCCAGCGCTATAGTAGCCGTACTGAGGATCGTACAGGACGAAATCCATGTACTCGGCAAAGGTAATGCGCTGTCCGGAAGTCGCGGCGATTCGCTCTCGCAGGCGCTCAAAGAGGGGGGTAAAATTTTCTTTCACAAAGCGGTTATTTTGGCAAGTCTTTTGATTATAATTAACCATCAATCTATCCGATACAGATCGCTATGCTGCAAGAGAGCGCGCAACCCGATAATCCTCAAATCTACTCGATCGAGCGCTATCCATTTAATCTCAAACAATATTTCCGGCGCGGCTGGGATATTTTAAAAGAAAATGCAGTTTTATTGATAGCGTATTGCGCGATCGCGCTTTGTGTCACAGCCGCAACGGGTAGTATTATTTTCTTAATTCCCACCAAACTCGGTTTGGCTCTAACCTCGTTGCTAATGCTGGTTTTGCTGCCGCCGATTTGGGCGGGCTTTTTTGCGGGAATTTTCCCGATGTTACGGCGCGAACGGGTGGGACTGAAACATTTTTTTCAAAGCTTTTCTGCTTTTCCTCACCTCGTCATTGCCAACCTTGTGGCTGCCTTATTAATTTTCACCGGTTGTTTCATCTCCCTGATCTTCATTCCCGGGCTTTATCTCATCATTGGCTATATCTTCGCCGCCCCCCTAATTATCGATCGCCGCTTAAAATTTTGGCAGGCCTTAGAAACCAGTCGCCTAACAATCACTCAACAATGGTTTCGCGCCTTCGCTTTTGTCCTGGCGCTGTTGGCTATTAATCTCGGCGGCGCGCTCATTTTGGGTTTGGGACTCTTCGTTACCTTACCCCTATCGTACTGCGCGATCGCGGCGGCCTACGACGACATTATCGGTCTTCGTCGCTAACCATAACCCGCCACGCGGAAGGTATCAAAAAATTAAGGAGAATTTGACATCCTGTTGTTAGAAAGACTAACTATTTTTGCTGCTCATAACGAAGCGCATCGCCAAAAAACCCAAACCTAATGCCGTCAGGACGATTAAGCCTACCGCCGTCGCCAATACCCAACCGCTAATTTCCGAAGAACCCTTCGCCGCACTCGGACGGTAGGAAGCCTTCTCTTCCACTTCCATGACCCAGTTTTCGGGCGAAACACTCTGCGAATGGGGCGTTAGGTCTGCTGGTTCTTCTAGGCGAACCGGCGAAATGACAGGCAGGGGTTTGCCGTACTCGTCGGAACTCGTTACTAACTGCTGCAATTGTTGCGCGGAAACGAACAATCGGGTTGCTTCTTGGCGCAAACGGCGATTTTGTTGGAGTAATTGCTGATTTTCGTCTTTGAGAGTGTTTAAGCGTTCTTCTGCTGCCTGTAATTCGTTGGCGAGTTCGCGGTAGACGCTAATCGGGACGGAGGCGCGGTGGGGAACGTTGGTTGCGTTGATGTTGGCGGGGGCTGTCTTTGTGGATTGGGGAGGTTGAGTGCGAGTGTTAGACATGAGGTGAAAGGCTCCGTTTTCTCAAAAGAATGATCTCATAATTCCAGCGCGAATTCAGCCGGAAAAGGGGGTGCGTTCGCCTTGCAGCAGCGGAAAAAAATGACCCACCGGTCCGGTTCCTTTCCCCAAGGCTAAGGAATGCTTCAGAGCAACGGTAACATAGTTTTTGGCGCGACGAACGGCTGTTAGCGGTTCGTAACTTAAAGCGAGATTAGCAGCGATCGCGGCACTTAAAGTACAGCCGGTTCCGTGAGTATGGTTCGTCTGTATGGTTTCTGTTTTTAGCACTTCCAAATGCTCGCCGTCGAACCATACATCTACGCCTCGTAATTCCCCACTCATCCCTCCCCCTTTCACGAGTACCGCTGCTGCACCGAATTGCTGAATCATTTCGGCGGCGGTTTTCATCTGTTCGAGGGTTTCAATTTCCGTACCGCTCAAAATTTGCGCTTCGTAGCGATTCGGCGTGGCAATCGCGGCTTGGGGAAGTAAAGTGCTTCTCAGGGTGGCGATCGCGCGATCGTCAATCAATTGCGCCCCCGTTCGCGAAACCATCACCGGATCTACCACCAACTGCTTAAAATTCCACCGTTCGACCTGCTGCGCGACGGCTTCGATAATCTCTGCCTCGAGCAGCATTCCCGTCTTCGCTGCTTGCACGCCAATATCGCTCGCTACCGCCTCAATTTGAGCCGTAACGACTTCAACGGGTAACGCTTCGACCCGGGTTACGCCAAGGGTATTTTGCGCCGTGACGCAGGTCAGAGCGCTGGTTCCGTGGACGCAGTGGAACGCAAACGTCCGTAAGTCGGCTTGGACCCCCGCACCGCCGCCGCTATCGGAACCCGCGATCGTTAAAGCAACTGGAATCATTATCTTGCTCTAGCGTCGGGGGAAACCTCTACGCTTCCGCAGAAATTCGGGAATATCCAATCCCAGCCCGCTCGGATCTTCAGCATTAGCCGTAGGATCGGGAGTGATGGGGCGGGCGACGGGAGGGGGCGGCGTTGGAGAAGGAACCGAGGATCGCGTTTGAGTTGGGATGGCGCGGGCGGTGGGGGGGTTGGGTTCGCCTTCGCCGCTAAATCCGGTCGCGATCGCGGTAATCCGAATTTCTCCTTGCATCTTCTCATCGATCACCGCACCAAAAATAATATTGGCATTGGGATCCACCGTTTCATAAATCGTCTCGGCGGCTGTATTCACTTCGTGCAGCGTCAAATCGCTGCCGCCCGTAATATTAAACACCACGCCTTTTGCCCCTTCAATCGACGATTCCAACAGGGGCGAAGAAATAGCCATAATTGCGGCTTCTCGCGCTCGCGACTTGCCCGATCCCGTGCCGATTCCCATCAACGCCGATCCCGCATCTGCCATTACCGCGCGCACGTCGGCAAAGTCCACGTTCACCAAACCGGGAATAATAATAATATCGGAAATCCCCTGCACTCCTTGTCGCAGCGTATCGTCCGCCACCAAAAAGGCTTGCTGAACCGGCGTTTCCGGTGCAATCACTTCCAGCAACTTATTGTTGGGGATAATAATCAACGTATCGACTCGACCTTGGAGCGCCGAAACCCCTTCCTCGGCTTGCGTGGTGCGGCGGCGACCTTCAAATGTAAACGGGCGCGTCACAATTCCCACCGTCAAGCAGCCCATTTCCTTTGCCACTTCGGCTACGATGGGGGCGGCTCCCGTTCCCGTCCCGCCGCCCATCCCGGAGGTAATAAACACCAAATCCGTATTTTCTAGAGCTTGGGCAATCTCTTCGCGCGACTCTTCTGCGGCTTTTTGACCGATGGAAGGATTGCCGCCCGCCCCTAAACCGCGCGTCAACTTCTGACCGATTTGCAAGCGTTTGGGGGCAGCACTCATGGCTAAGGCTTGAGCATCGGTATTAATCGCCCAAAACTCTACGCCCGTGACGTTGCTGGCAATCATGCGGTTGACCGCGTTGCATCCTCCCCCACCAACGCCGATGACTTTAATTTTAGCGATATTACTGGGGACGATATTATCGCCGCGCAGGGTTTCCCGGTGCATTTCTCGAGGATCGCTGCTCGGAGGGAATGAAAGTCCCGTACTGCTAAATGAATAGTTGTTTTCCACGGTGGCTGCCACAGGAGGGGGTTCTGGATGCTCCCCATAAGAAGGGTTCTGCCCTAGTTTACTATTATGTGTCATTTCTTTGGGGAAAGATTAATAGACAATTTTACGGTATCCTTTCTAATCCAGCACTACAACTCAAACAAGTTTTCAGCCGGGGTCGAGTATCGATAACGCCGCGATCGAGAACGAATGAAGTTCTATCGATCGCATTGGGCTTTTTTTGAGTCTTAGCCTCAAGAAGGTTAACGCTCGGCGACTTGTTGGGTCAAGGGTAGCATAGTCCGAGACGTTAAGTGCTTTAGCGCAACTGCACGGTTGGAAAATCGGGATTCGTTAGGTCGATGTAGGCAAGGCGAGAAGTTTTAAGGCGAGTTGGGAGTTCGCGCATTTGAGCGAGCATTTCTAATTGTTTCGTCAAACGCGGCGTACCGGACTGATATTGACCCAAATGAACGATCCCCAATTCGGTTGTGAGAATTGAGTTACTCCGATTGCGAAAGTCGAGGGCGAAAATTTGAACCGGAGAGTTCCGAACCGCTTGATAAATTTCCGGCCAAGCTAACCTTAACGAGTCATCGATTCCCAGTGCTTGAAGTTCCGGGAGGCTAGCTTCTGCTAAAAGCTGGGCGTAATTGCCTTCGGGTAGAAATATTCCTCGTTCGTCTAAAAAGCCTGTTTCTTGCTGGCTGCGGGAATCGAGGACGCGCGCGACGGGCTGCCGTTCTTTAACCGTGACGGTTAAGCCGGGGGGCAGAAGTTTGCGCGTAACCGTTGCTTCGGCGATGGGAGGGGCAGACTCCATTTGCTGGCTGAGAACTTGCGGTCGAACCTGCCAAAGGGGTTGAGGATAGGATAGGCGCAGTAGAGTGCGAATCGCTGTCGGCGAGAGCAGTTGGTTGCCTTCAATGGCGATTTGTTCGGGACGCTCTATCGTCCAATTTAGCTGGGTGAGTCCCCAGGTTAACCCGCCTGCCATGCCGCTAACCAAGAGCAATCTCCAGAAAGCTTGCAGCAATTTTAACTGCCGACGGCGTTTGAGTTGCGCGCGACGGGCTTTGAGGTCGTGGGGAGAGACTGAGCCAATGCTGGTCAAGGTAAGGTTTTCAGGGTGAGGTTTTCGGGGTTTTAATGAATTGCGCGGAAGGTTGCTCCTCAACTATAGCAGTCTTATTCGTGAGTGGCTGTGACTTTTCCGGGAGGTTACTCAAATTTTTATTTTTTAAAAGAATAAAATCTTTGACACGCAAGAATTGCGATCGAGATCAATGTTAACGACCGCCAGATCGTAAGATGATAGGCAAGCATCAATCTGTACGCTAAAAAAGCCATGTAGCTTAGCTCGGGCTTTATTTCTTCCATCAGGACGCATCATGAAATTGCATCTACTAAATTTTTTCAAGGCTTGCAACCCGAGCAAGACCTTGAACTTAAGCAATGCTGAGGATCGGAGCTATTACATCGATTTCTCCTCTGTCAGGGGAGGAAAGATTGTAGAAGCGCTCGAGCGAACGATTACCCGTCTTTCGCCGGACGAACCGACTTGTCAACTGTTTACCGGACATATCGGCTGCGGGAAATCGACCGAACTGCTGCGACTCAAAGCATCTTTGGAACAGCAACAATTCCACGTTGTTTATTTTGAGTCGAGTCGGGACTTAGATCTGGCAGATGTTAGCATTAGCGACATTCTTTTGGCAATCGCGCGATCGGTCAGCGAAAGCTTGGAGGCGGTTGGCATTCACCTCAAACCCGGTTACTTTGGCAACTTGTTTTCCGAAGTTAAAAATTTCTTGCAAACCCCTATCGAGTTGGATGCGGAAGCAGAACTTTCTGTTGGCATTGCCCGCATCACGGCGCGCACGAAAGAAAGTCCAAAATTGCGAGAGCAGTTGCGGCAATCCCTGGAACCGCGAGTAGAAGGGATTCTGCGGGCGATTAACGAAGAAATTATGCAGCGCGGCACTCAGGAGTTGAAACTGCGCGGCAAGCGTGGATTGGTGGCGATCGTGGATAATTTAGACCGAGTATCGGCACAAATGGCGACTCAGACGCGATCGCTCCCCGAATACATTTTTATCGATCGCGGCCCCCAATTGCGCCGCCTGCAATGCCATGTCGTTTACACGCTACCCCTATCGCTGATTTTCTCCAATGAGTTTCAGTCCCTAAAAAACCGTCTTGGCGGCGGAGTGGCTCCGAAAGTGCTGCCAATGGTTCCGCTATACCAACGCAATGGTAGCGAAAACGTTCGAGGTATGGCGCTGCTGCGTCAACTCGTCCTTGCTCGCGCCTTTCCAGAGGTCGATCCGCAAACGCGGCTGAGTTTGATTGGCGAAGTAGTAGACCATCCCAGTACGCTCGATCGCCTCTGTTATATTAGCGGCGGCCACGTTCGCACTCTCTTAGGCTTGTTGTTCAACTGCTTGCAACAACAGGATCCGCCTTTTTCCCGACAGTGTATCGAGCAAGCGATCGATGCCTATCGCGATGATATCGTCTTGGCCGTCGAAGAAGATGAATGGTCGCTCATTTCCCAAGTCGTCAGCAAACAAATCGTCAAAGGCGAGCAAGAATATCAAGCGCTGCTGCGCAGTATGTTCGTATTTGAATATCGCGACGAGGCAGGACGCTGGTTCGGGGTGAATCCCGCTCTAGCTGAAACCGAGCGCTTTAAAAGCCTGCAAGCAATGGGAGTCTAATAAGACGGCGTGTAACTGCTGTTAGGGCGAGGATAGGACGGGTTCTGCTCGCTTATTCCCTCGCTCTTGTCTCAGTCCGCGTCTAAGCTCTTCTCAGAGTTCGAGCCTAAAACAGCCCGTCTAGTTGAAGAAGCCCGGTCTCAATCCTTGCCACTTCAACACTGGACAGCGTAAAGAAATAAAACCGATCTGAAGGCAAATCCAAAAGATATTGCTTTATATCATTTTTTTATTTTTGTCAAGCGCTAAAGCTGAACGGGTGAGTTTGAGGAGAATCGAGCGGGTTACAAGTCTTTTAACTCGCAGTGTGACGCGGTGCGAGCGATCGCAAAATTAGAACCGTTGCGCGCGTCTATAGCATTTTTCGTTGGCGTGAGGTACACCACACGGGCGAATGCCATTCGCCCCTACCCATCTAATTTCCATTTTTGTACCCTTATCCATTTGAAAAACGCTATATCCCCAAAAAGCACTTTCGTTGGCCCGGGACAAAACCATCCCTTGGGTCAAACTCCCGTTCAACCCCATTCCTCGTCTCATTGAACGTCTCAATTCAATGGGGATGTGTTGCGTTAGCCTACTGCGCCTGCCTCTCTACAATGGCTTCTGCCCCTTGCAACCATGTGTACTACTAACCCCCCCCACCTCGTCAGCCAATCGAACGATCGGTCTCTATCGATTCTGGCACGAGCGATTCTCCTCGGTCGCTATCAATTTGCTTTAATTCTCGTGCGCTGTAACTACGAACGATTGCAGCGGCAAATGTGGCAAGGACTGCAACAGGAGTTGCGCTCTCAATCAGAAGCGGAGGTTCGCTTACGAGAAATTCGCTTTTCTTCCTCTACCCCCGCCCTATTCGATACGCTCCTAAGCGTTGTTGAAGCGGAAATTGCCGCCCAACCGGAGGAGGCAGCACCTCAACCCTCGCGACGCTGCAATCTAGATGCTTTAATGGTCTTCGGACTGGAATCAGCAGAAGATTTGGAGCGAGTTTTAGCCGATACCAATCAAGTCCGCGAAGAGTTTCGCAAGCACTTCACCTGTCCGGTGGTGCTGTGGGCGACGGATGAAGTCCTGCAAAAAATGACCCGTTTCGCGCCAGATTTTAAAAGCTGGGCTTCCGCCGCGATTAAATTCGAGCAGGCCATTGAAGACTCCATCCAACTGTGGTGGGAAATTGTTGCTCGCCTGTTTCGAGAACTTTTAGATTCGGGGGCGAAGCGTTTCGTTTCCAACGCCGAGTTGGGGCTTGCGCCAGGAAGCCGCGATCGCCGAGAATTAGAGTGCGCCCGCTTGGAAGTTCTCGCCGCCCACATCGAGCTATCGGAGATGGTAGAAGCGATTTGGGCGTTTATCCTCGGGCGGGATGCTTACAACGAGGGTCGCATCCAAGAAGCGCTAGAACAGTATCAACGCAGTCTCGAGTTTTGGGGGCAAGGATCGGAGGATCGGGTTGCCAATGCAGTACCCTCCGCACCCAACATCGCCAATCCATTTTTAGAGCAAAAAGGGCTGCTGCTTTACCATCTCGGTTTGTGCTACTGCTATGAAGCGAGGGAACATCCCAACCGCAGCCGTCAATGCGCAACTCAGGCGCGCCTTTGCTTCAGCGACAGCTTAGAAATTTTTACCTTAAAAGAGCGTCCCGAAGCGATCGCGAATCTCACCGTTCAACTCGGTCAAGTGCTGCAACAGCTTGAATACTGGCACGAATTGCAAGCCTTAGCCCGAGGGGCGCTTACCCAAAGCACGATTTATCATACCCCGGAAGTCCGAGCGCGGGCTTATGGATTTTTAGCGCGTGGGGCGCTGGCTCGAGGCAATCCCGAAGCGGCGAGAATCTTAGCGCTGAAGGCGTTGGGCATTCACGAACGCGCGTCCACAGCGAATTCGCTAGGAGAAGCCTTGTATTCCTACTTGTTAGCGCGATCGCAATACGAACTCGGCCAGACGATGGAAGCGATCGCGCTTTTGGAGCGGGCGCGCTCGGCCATTGCACCGAAAACGATCGCGTCCGAGGGCGAAGTCCAACCCACCACAGAGAAAGAAACCCTTTATCTCGAAATCTTGGAAATGCTGCGATCGCTATACTTCCAGCAGCATCAATACGAACTCGCCTTCACCCTCAAACAAGAGCAGCAGCGAGTCGAGCAAGCCTGCGGGCTGCGGGCTTTCTACGGCCTATCTTCCCCCACTGGGGAAGGAGATCGCCTCCCCTCCTACTATCCAACTGAAATCCTCGCTTTCGGTCGCCAGCGAGATGTCGAGGCGCTGCTAGAACGGGTACGGCGCAGCGAACACAAACTCACGATCCTCCACGGACCTTCGGGGGCGGGCAAAAGCAGCTTGCTGCACGCCGGTCTGGTTCCGGCTTTATGGGACGAAATCATCGCCGCTCGCGAAATTCTCCCCGCCATTCAAACGACTTACAATGATTGGCAACAAGGGTTGAGTCGCGCTTTTTCCCGATCGCTGACTCTGCGGGAGCGCAAGTTAGGACAGCCCCAAACCCTCCCTGACTTGCTCTCGCCCGCAGCGATTTTAGACTTTCTTCAATCCAGCAGCCAGGGAAATTTATTGGTCGTTATTGTTTTCGATCAATTTGAAGAATTCTTTTACAATTGTCCCCAACGCGAAGACAGACGGGCATTTTATCGATTCTTATGCGACAGTTTGAGCATCCCCTTCGTGAAAGTGATTCTCTGCCTGAGAGAGGATTGCTTGCACGAACTGCTGGCAATGGAACGGGAGATGGATTGGGGGATCGTCGATAACGATTTGCTCGATCGCCAAGTGCGTTATGCGCTCGCGGATTTGAGCTTAGAAGCGGCGGCGGGCGTGGTGAAGCGACTGACCGAGCGATCGCACTTTCACCTCGAAAACGACCTGATCGAGCGTTTTGTCTGCGATTTAGCGGACTCCCAACAGACGATTCGCCCGATCGAATTGCAGGTCGTCGGCAGCGCGCTACAAGCCGAAAAAATCACCTTACTGCAAGAATATCGGCAGTTGGGCAGCAACCCGAAAACGATTTTAGTCGAACGCTGGTTGCAGTCCGCGATCGCCGACTGCGGCCCGGAAAACGAAGAAGTCGTCTGGCAGGTTTTATACGCTCTGACCGATTCCCAAGGATTGCGCCTACTGAAAACGCAAGCCGAACTTGCAAGGGCAGTGCGCTCGGAACGCACCAGGAAGCAGCGTTCGGAAACGCTTCCCAGTCCCCCTCTTACCTCGATCTTAAAAATCCTGGTCGGTTCGGGTTTGGTGTCTCGCCTGCGGGAAGAGTCCGACGAGCGCTATCAACTCGTTCACGGCTATCTCGTCGGGCGCATTCGCCAACAATATAGCGATCGCACTTCTCGAGCGATCGCCACGCAACTGAGCGGTAGCAAAGCTGAAGTAACGCGAGCGCGCAAACAGCGCCTTCATGCCCTCACTATTGGCGGTATTTGCGCTCTTTTCGCCCTTAGTGCGGTTTATTTAAGCTTGCAAACGGAAACCCAACGCCGTTTAGCCACAATCGTCTCTCGCAATGCAGAACTGATGGCGCTTTCTGCCTCCTCCGAAGCACTATTTGCTTCTAACCAGGAATTTGAAGCGCTGCTGGAAGGGTTGAGGGCGGTCAAACAATTAAAGGCAGAACCGCCGATTCGCCAGAAACCGTCCTTGCAAGCCTTGCATTTACCGACCGATACCGCGACGGACATTAAAACCGATACGCGCTTAAAAGTTTTAACCGTTCTCGAACAAGCTTTATACGGAACGTTGGAACGGAATCGCTTAGAAGGTCATAGCGATGTCGTCTGGGGGGTCTGTTTTTCGCCGGACGGACAGCGCATTGCAACAGCGAGCTTGGATAGAACGGTTAAGGTTTGGCATCCTGACGGCCGCCTGCTAACGACACTGTTCGGTCATCGGGATAGCGTCACAAGCGTTGATATCAGTCGGGATGGTAGTATTGCTTCGAGCAGTTGGGATGGGACGGTTCGCCTTTGGAACGTTGATGGAACGCCCGATTTGGCGATTCAGGCACATCGGGGCCGCGTCTACAGCGTTCGCTTCAGTCGGGATGGGGAAATGTTGGCGAGTGCGGGCGCAGATGGAATGGTAAAAATTTGGTCGCGCCAAGGCCGGTTGTTGCAAACTTTATCGGGGCATCGAGGGGAAGTGAGTTGGGCGAGCTTTAGTCCCGATGGCAGCGAGATTGCTTCCGTGGGACAGGATGGGACGCTGCGCTTGTGGAAGATTGGGGGGCAAGTTGTTAAGGTGGTGCGCGCTCATCAGGAGGCGGCGAACTATGTGGTTTTTAGCCCGAAGGGAGATGTGCTGGCGACGGCGGGCGAGGATCGCGCCGTGAAGCTTTGGAGTCGGGATGGGCGCTTACTGCGGGTACTGTCGGGGCATCAGGGTAGCGTTCACGCGATCGCGTTTAGTCCCGATGGCCAACGGTTGGCTTCGGCGAGTAATGACAATACGATCGCGCTCTGGAACCGTCAGGGGCGTTTGTCGAGCGTGTTGAAGGGACATAGCGATCGCGTTACGGGCGTGGGCTTCAGTCCGGATGGGCTGACGCTGGTGTCTTCGAGTTTCGACAAGACGATTAAGCTCTGGACGCTCCAGAAGCGCTCCCGCGTCGTACTGCGAGGACATCGCGATCGCGTCCTGGATGTTGTCTTTTCTCCCGATGGGGATATAGTGGCCACCGCGAGCAAGGATAAAACCGCAAAGTTGTGGACGCGCCAAGGACAATTGCTGGCAACTTTAAGCGGACACCGCGATTCGGTGTTAGCGGTTGCTTTTTCGCCCGATGGCGAGCGAGTCGCCACCGCGAGTAAGGATAAAAGCGTGAAAGTGTGGACGCGGCGGGGGCAATTGTTACAAACGCTTTCCGGTCACGGGGATTGGGTTCTGGATGTGGAGTGGTCGCCCGACGGTCAATGGTTAGCAACGGCGAGTCGCGATAAAACCGTGAAATTATGGAGCCGCGAGGGGAAATTGCGTCAAACTTTGAGCGGACACCGCGATCGCGTTAATGCGGTTGCGTTTAATGCCGACGGTAGCTTACTGGCTTCCGCCAGCGACGATCGCACGATTAAGCTTTGGCGCTTCCACCGGAAGTTGCGTAGCGGCAGGCCAGAAGATGGGGCTTTTGACCCGCAACCGCTCTCAACGTTGAAAGGGCATAGCAACTGGGTTCTCGATGTTACTTTTTTGCCGCCGCGAGCCGATGGTCGTGCTTCTCCCCTTTTGGCTTCTGCGAGTTACGATAACACCGTCAAATTTTGGAGCGATCGCGAAATGCTTTACACGCTCAAAGGTCATACCGATAGCGTTGCCCATCTCAGCTTTAACCCCACGGGCGAAATTTTGGCGACTACAACTTGGAGCAGCGAAGTCCAATTATGGCGATTAGACGATACTCTGCTTAAAACCCTCGAAGGTCATAGCGATCGCGCCACCAGCGTGGCTTGGAGCCAAGATGGAAACGCCCTCGCCACCGCCAGCGAGGATAAAACCGCGATAATTTGGAATTTTGATGAGGAACAATTGGCTAAAAATGCTTGCGATTGGCTCCGCAATTACATTCACAATAGCAATGAAGTCAGGAGGAGCGATCGCCAATTGTGTACGTCATAAATAATTGATAATGGATAATGGATAACGAATTGGATAATTGACAATGGACAATGGATAACGTTTTGAATAATTGACAATGGACAATGGATAACGTTTGAATTCGTGAGATGAAATGAGGGTCAAGTCGCGTTGCCCCAATTCTTAATTACGAATTACGAATTACGAATTACGAATTATTTCTCATTCTTCATCGAAGTCGGCGCGAATTAATTCTACGGCATCGCGTCCGTCGCTTTCTTGCAAGTATACCTTCACTTTTTCTTCGGCTGCTGTTGGCAGTTGTTTGCCGATAAAATCGGGGTGAATGGGCAGTTGGCGATGGCCGCGATCGATTAAAACAGTCAAACCGATAATTTCGGGTCGTCCGTATTCTAAAACGGCATTGAGGGCGGCTCTAGCAGTGCGTCCTTTAAAAATAACATCATCGACTAAAATGACAACTTTATCGGTCAAGTCGAAGGGAATTTGAGTTTTGGCGGGGGTTCGCATTCCGACGCGATCGAGATCGTCTCGATAAAGGGTAATATCGATCGCGCCAACGGGAATTTTAATGCCTTCAAGCAGTTCGATTTGAGCCGCGATCGCGCGAGCGAGGGGAACGCCGCGCGTATGAATACCGAGCAAAACCAACTTAGTCGGCTCGTCGAATTTTTCCACAACTTGCGACGCAATCCGATTCAAGGTTCTGCGAATTTCTTCAGCCGAGAGAATTTCAATAATTTTAGCTGGCATTTTTTGTATTAAACAAAGATTGGATATTTGCCCGATCGCGAATTCCCAAATTTTAAACAAGTGATTAAGAAGGTTTTTGACCGTTGTTTTTAAAAAATTCTGCTCGCAACTCTTCTAATTCTAGATCGATCGCGTTAGCTGTGGTAATTGTAGGAGGCGGCGAAGGCGGAGAAGACTTTGGAGGTTTCGGCTGCACGAATTGACTGCGAATTCGCTCGATCTCAAAATCTAAGTTGCTCGTACCGTCTGGCAATTGATAAGGCTTTTGGACATCGCTGAGAACATCTCTCGCCGATTGATAGCGCTGACTCGGAATAGGGTGTAACATTTTATCGAGGACTCTAGCGAGAGGCTCGCTAACGGGGTTGGGAAGCTGACCGTGCCAAGTCCAAACGCCTTCGTAAGAGTCGAAGAGATTGCTAGGAGCGATACCTGTGAGTAAGTGAATGCAAGTTACGCCGAGACTGTAAAGATCGCTTGCATAAGTCGCGCGTCCGAGGGCTTGTTCTGGCGGGATGTAGCCCATCGAACCAATCGCAGTTCCCGTTTGCATCGAACCGTCCGCATCTACACCCTTTGCTGCCCCAAAATCAACCAGGAACAGTCGTTCGTCGCTACGTCGGAGAATAATATTAGCTGGTTTAATATCGCGGTGAACGACTTGATGTTGGTGGACGAACTCGAGGACGGGCAATAAATCTTTGAGTAGGGCGCGAATTTGCGTTTCGCTAAAGGAACCGTTAGCGGCTAATTCTTGGGCGAGATCGTCTCCTTCAATAAATTCTTGCACTAAATATTGGCGATCGCCCTGAAAAAAATACGCCATCAGATCGGGGATTTGCTCGTGTCTGCCTAAAATATCGAGTTGGACTGCCTCTCGCTCGAACATTTGCGCCGCTTTTTCCAGCGATTGCTGCTTCTGGACTTGCGGTAACAATTGTTTGATAACGCAGTAGGGTTTAGAAGGTTTATCTTCATCAACCGCGAGGAAGGTTCGCCCAAATCCCCCTTGTCCGATGGGGCGCAGCGCGCGATATCGTTCTTTCAGGCGCAAAGGACTGCCGCAGGCATGACAAAATTGACTGGGAGAGGGGTTGTGAGGATGAGAGCAATTGGGATTGAGACAGTAGCTCATCGTAGTGGCTTTACTGGCGTGCTTTCTTCTATTATCGTGCTAGCCGCGAGTTTTGCTCTCTACCCTCTTTAATAGTCTGTCGTTTTATTCTGATAGCGCGATTAAGAGGCAGTACGGCGCGCGCCTAACGCACTGACTCTCGCTCAACAGATAACCGCTCAACAGTGGGCGTGGACTGGGATTGCGTTATATGACGGTTAACCTTGCAATCTCTTCAAGTCGTAAATACAACTTCGTGCAAACTCTTCTGATACTCGTTTTCTGCCAGATCGAGCATTTCACCAAAGAGGGGTGAAAAGGGTCGATTCGTATCCATTGCTGTATAGGCTTCCAGCGATCGCCAATGCCCAAAATTAATACAACGCCAACCGTCTAAGCTGCGATGTGCATGAGTCGAAATCAACCCTGATTGTCCTGAAACCATAACTAGCGCCTCACGAAATAACTCAATGAATCGAGCTTGATTTTCGGGCTGCTTCATCTTAAAAATGCCCAAGTTGAGCAATCCATTGAGTATAGCTTGTTACTCTTAATCCATCGCGACTGCGAAGCACTGTACCCGACACAAACCCTGTCTTGTGCTTAAGAACAGATTCAATGTTCCGTAGGGGCGAATGGTATTCGCCCGCTGGGTGTGCCTCATCCCTGTGAAAACTGCTATATCTTTTGTCTGAAATATTATTCTTACCAAGCAGAAAAAGGAGTAGTTGCAGTAAACGGGGTGCGTTACACTTCGCGTCCCGCAGCGTCTCCTTATATCTGCACCGCTACGCAGATATACACACCCTCGCGCCTCACAAGTTCCTCAAATTCTTCAGCTATAACCAAAGGTGAGATCGAAATAACCCCTCTAACCCAGGTTAAACGTAGGCGCAATGCAAGTCTCAACAACCCCTCTTCCGCATCCTACTGCCGTTCGCGGCTATATCCACTCTTTTGAAAGCTGCGGTACTGTCGATGGCCCGGGCATTCGCTTTGTCATCTTTACCGCTGGTTGTCCCCTGCGATGTCTTTATTGCGCCAATCCCGACAGTCGTTACATGAAAAACGGCAAGGTGATGTCGGTGGACGAGTTAATTCCGGAGATTCAGAAATACACGACTTACATGAGAACCTCTGGGGGCGGCGTTACCGTCAGCGGTGGCGAACCACTCTATCAACCCCATTTTGTCGCAGAAATCTTTAGGCGCTGCAAGGCGTTGGGGATTCATACCGCCCTCGATACTTCCGGACATTGCGAGTTGCATTTAGCGAAAGCGGTTCTCGAGTATACCGATCTCGTCCTCCTCGATATTAAATCTTTCGATCGCGCCCTGTTTGAGAAAGTGACGAGCGTTAATCTCGAACCCACCCTAGAAATGGCGCGTTACCTCGATGAAATCGGCAAACCGACTTGGATTCGCTTTGTTCTCGTTCCCGGTTTAACCGACGCTGCGGACAATGTTTGCGGGTTAGCCGATTTTGTGGCGACGCTGAACAATGTAGAAAAAGTGGAAGTTTTACCGTTCCATAAAATGGGCGAGTATAAGTGGGAACAGTTAGGTTATGACTACCAACTCCAGCAAGTCGAACCGCCGACGCGATCGCAAATTGAAGTCGTTCTCGATATTTTCCACAGTCGAGGCATTAACGCAGTTTAAATGAATGATGAATAATGATTTGCTGCAATCGGAACGCAACACTTTCCTCAAAATCTTGGAGCAATTATGAGCATTACCAATCGTCAAGAACTCGAACTCTTAATTCAATCGGTTAAAGCCGCTCAAGAGCAGTACGCAACCTTTTCTCAAGCGCAAGTCGATCGCATCTTCAAACAAGCCTCGCTCGCGGCCAACGCCGCCCGCATTCCCCTTGCAAAGCTAGCCGTACAAGAAACGGGGATGGGAATCGTCGAAGATAAAGTCATCAAAAATCACTTTGCTTCGGAATATATTTACAACAAGTACAAACAGGAGAAAACTTGCGGTGCGATCGAAGAAGATAAATCCTTCGGCATTCAAAAGATCGCCGAACCCGTGGGAATTATCGCCGGGATTATTCCCGTGACTAATCCAACCTCGACCACCTTTTTTAAAGCTTTAATTGCCCTAAAAACGCGCAATGCAATCATCTTTTCGCCCCACCCCCGCGCTAAAAAATGCACGGCAGAAGCAGCCAAAGTGGTTTTAGAAGCAGCCGTTGCAGCGGGCGCGCCCGAAGGTTTAATCGGTTGGATTGACGAACCGACAGTAGAGTTATCGCAAGCATTAATGCAGCATCCCGATATTAAGTTAATTCTGGCAACGGGCGGCCCTGCAATGGTGAAAGCTGCCTATTCTTCGGGACATCCTTCTTTAGGTGTGGGGGCTGGAAATACGCCTGCTGTTATTGATGAAAGTGCCGACATTCAAACGGCGGTTAGCTCGATTTTGTTGAGCAAAACGTTTGATAATGGCATGATTTGTGCATCGGAACAATCGGTTATTGTTTTAGATGCAGTGTACGATCGCGTCAAACAAGAATTCCAGGATCGCGGGGCTTATTTCCTTTCCCCCGAACAGAAGCAACAAGTAAGCTGCATTCTGCTTAAGGATGGTCATCTCAACCCGGCAATTGTCGGGCAATCGGTGGGACAAATCGCCGAACTTGCAGGCATTGGTTTAGTCTGTCTCGAAGATGTTACCAAGCCGCGCCAGCGAACGGAAACGCACAATCCCCTTCCTTGTACGCTGCCGAAAGTTTTAATTGGCGAAGTGGAAGAAATCGGTACGAGCGAACCATTTTCCTACGAAAAATTATCGCCGGTTCTGGCAATGTACCGCGCTAGCGATTTCCAAGATGCGGTCGCGAAAGCGAAAAAATTAGTCGAATTCGGCGGACAAGGACATACATCGGTATTGTATATTAACCCCGCCTATAAATCGGGAATTGCTGAATTTGAAAACGCGATGACGACTTCGCGAGTTCTCATTAATACGCCTTCTTCTCAAGGCGCGATCGGAGATTTGTACAACTTTAAACTCGATCCTTCCTTAACCCTCGGTTGCGGGACTTGGGGCGGCAATACGATTTCAGAAAACGTTACGCCGCACCATTTACTGAACGTGAAAACCGTTTCGGAACGGCGGGAAAATATGCTCTGGTTCCGCATTCCGCCCAAGATTTATTTTAAATATGGGTGTTTGCCGGTAGCGTTGAAGGATTTAGCCGGAAAACAACGGGCTTTTATCGTTACAGATCGTCCTTTATTTCAAATGGGCGTAGTCGATAAAATTACCGTCGTTTTGGATGAAATGGGGATCGACTACGACGTATTCCATGAAGTCGAACCCGATCCGACTTTAACGAATGTTAATAAGGGCTTAGAATTACTGCGGAATTATCAACCCGATGTCATCATTGCCATTGGCGGCGGTTCGCCGATGGATGCAGCGAAGGTGATGTGGTTGATGTACGAACATCCAGAGGTGGAATTTGAAGGTTTGGCGACGCGATTTATGGATATTCGCAAGCGGGTTTACGAACTGCCAACCCTCGGACAAAAAGCGATGGTGGTGGCAATTCCGACGACTTCGGGAACGGGTTCGGAAGTTACGCCCTTTGCCGTGATTACCGACGATCGCGCCGGGATTAAATACCCCTTAGCCGATTATGCCCTAACGCCGCACATGGCGATCGTCGATCCGGAATTAGTGCTGCATATGCCGAAAAAATTAACCGCTTACGGCGGAATCGATGCGCTGACGCACGCGCTGGAATCCTACGTTTCGGTACTGGCGACGGAATTTACTGAAGGGTTGGCGTTGGAAGCGATCGCGCTGCTCTTTAAATACCTCCCGCGATCGTACCAGAACGGGGCTAGCGATCCCGAAGCGCGGGAAAAAGTTCACTACGCTGCCACGATTGCAGGGATGGCGTTTGCGAATGCGTTTTTGGGGGTTTGTCACTCGATGGCGCACAAACTCGGTTCTACTTTCCACGTTCCCCACGGGTTAGCGAATGCGCTGATGATTTCCCACGTCATCCGCTACAATGCAACGGATATTCCGTTTAAACAAGCGATTTTTCCGCAATATAAATACCCGCACGCAAAGGAACGCTATGCAAAAATTGCTGACTACTTGCAATTAGGCGGCGATACGCCCGATGAAAAAGTCGAACGGTTAGTCGATGCAATTGAGGAGTTAAAACATCAACTCGATATTCCCAATACGGTGAAAGAAACTTTGTCTGAAGACGAGCAAGATTTTTACAACAAAGTAGAAGGAATGGCAGAGCAAGCGTTCGACGATCAATGCACGGGTGCAAATCCTCGCTATCCTTTAATTCAGGATTTGAAGGAACTGTATACCCTCGCTTATTTGGGATGCCGTACAGATGCCGTATTGTATCATGAACCGGCGAATATCTAAATCGTGAATCGTTAGATTAATGGCGATTGTAGGGTGCGTTACGCTACGCTAACGCACCGTTAAAAGGAGGGCAGGCAAGGCAGTTATTATCTTTGTTGAGAGATTAATCTCAACACCTTGCGTCTCTACACTGGATTGGTAAGCATTGCTAAATTTAGCATAGCATACTACCTAGCTAAGGCAACTAACGTTCCGACTGAGTTATACTAATAAAATGCTACGCAGAACTTCACACAAACTTGATTCAGCAAGGCTAAAAATTGTTTATTTTTTTACTAGAGGTCATAGAGTCAACTGTCCGCATTCCAAACTTAGCAAGTATTAATGATATGATATGAAAATTTTCAATTTGACTCCAAGAGAACGAAGAAGATTAATAGGGAGAATTAGTCAGGCATCAGGGATTGCACGGTATGCGTTGGAAGCGAAGATGAGTGACGAACAAATCATTAAAGCTGCTGAAAATCTAAATACCTTAGCGCTCATTAAATCAGCTAATACTTATAATCGTTATTGTCAATCTCAAAAAACGGCTGAAGCGAATGAAAAGCTAAAGCAGTTCATTGATGTCAAAAATTCCGAGATTTATAAAGCGGGGCAGTGGTTGTTGAATTGCTTGTCTCGGACAGGACAAGATAGGAAAGAAAGTTTAATCAAAAAAAAATTAGTTCATAAAGAAGATTACAATGAAGCTGTGGTTGACTTAACAGATACAGTCTCCGAACAAAAAGTGAAAGCTCAACAGCAAACGCTTATAGCCCAGAGAACAATAGAGGATATCCAACAGACTAATGACTCATTGCGAAAACAATTGGCTTTTATCCAAGAATATATAGAAAACAACTACAGTCACAAAGACTGGAAAGATGTAAAAAAGTATCTCCAAAAAAATATTTAAAGTGATGGCTCGAGTGAAGACTATCGAAGGGCTAAGTTATAGAGATTGGCAAAAGAGAAATAAACAATATTTTGATGCTTTAAGTAAAGAGCAGCAAAAAGATGCGAGAAGGCAAGGATATAATAATCGCGGATGGAAACAAATTAAGCGCGCTTGGAGGATCGTTCGTAAATTTAATCAAAATGTAAAAAGTTTATTTGAATACAAGCTCGATAGGGGAGATTTAGTCGGTGCGATAGATATATCCCTCCTGGAAGCAGAGCGAGCAAAAGCAGTAGCGAAAACTACGCTAAAAGAGCTTGAGAAACGACAAAAAGAATTAGACCAAATTGCAGACAGAGCCTTAAAAAAATATGTACCCCTTTAAAAAGTCATGAGTGAAGTTGTTAAAAAATCAAGCCTGAAAACTTTATATCGTGCCAGCGATATTAATCGAGTTTGGCAAGCCAGCCAAAATGTACAGGCGATCGAGCATCCCGAACGCGGTTTCATTAGTCCAAACGAGTATCGTGCATTGTATAAAGGTAAGCCCTGCCCTTATTGTGGTCAGAAGATGGTGCATAGTCAACAACTTTATAGCACCACTTCAAAGCAAGAAGCGATCGATCGAGGCTATGAATATACTGATAAGCTTGCTGGCAAGGTGATTAACCAAGCAGGCAATACTTTTTTTCATCCTCACTATGTGACGTTAGACCACAAAATTAATAAAGCTCGTTGTCCGGAAAAAATGTTTGAGTTTAGCAATTTAGAGGTTATCTGTTGGCGCTGCAATCAGAATAAGGGTGATAATAATACTTTTGAGTTGCAACATAATTTGGATTATTTAAATGCTTTAGCGGATGAGGCGCTAACACGCTATCCGCTTCTTTAAAGTCTTACACGGGTAAATTCGGTTGAAATGACGAACAACTTAACGTCTTCAGAAAGTTTGCACCGACTACACTGATTTAAAGATTATGCAATCTCTGACATCCTCTGTTTCTGACCCTGCATCCGACCTTTTACGCTCCGAACATCGCCCGCTGGATGCCATTTTTGCGCCCAAATCCGTCGCCGTTATCGGTGCGACGGAGCGCCAGGGCAGCGTCGGACGTATTGTATTATGGAACCTGATTTCCAATTCCTTCGGCGGGACGGTGTATCCCGTCAATCCCAAACGGCATAGCGTACTGGGGATCAAGGCTTATCCCAGCATTGCCGAGATTCCCGAACAAGTCGATCTCGTCGCGATCGCGATCCCGGCTGCCTCAGTCCCCGGTACAATTCAAGAATGCGTCGATGCAGGCGTAAAAGGCGCGATCGTCCTCTCGGCAGGATTCAAAGAAATCGGCCTCCAAGGAGTCGAACTCGAGCGGCAAATCAAAGAACAACTCAGCCGCAGTTCGATGCGCTTAATCGGCCCTAATTGTCTGGGAGTTATTAACCCGATCGCGGGCTTAAATGCTACCTTTGCCAACGCCATGCCCGCTCCCGGTAATGTCGGCTTTATCAGTCAAAGCGGCGCGCTTTGTTCGGCTATTTTAGACTGGAGTTTCCGCGAAAATGTCGGCTTTAGCTCCTTCATTTCCATCGGTTCGATGCTCGATGTCAATTGGGGCGACTTGATTTATTACCTGGGGGACGATCCCAATACCCATAGCATTGTCATTTACATGGAATCGATTGGCGATGCGCGTTCCTTCCTTTCCGCCGCGCGAGAAGTTGCGCTGACTAAGCCCATCGTCGTGCTGAAAACGGGGCGTACCGAAGCGGCGGCCCAGGCGGCAACGTCCCACACCGGCGCGCTAGCGGGAAGCGATGCGGTACTGGATGCAGCATTTCGTCGCTGCGGCGTGCTGCGCGTCGATACCATTTCCGAACTGTTCGATATTGCCGAAGTGTTAGCCAAACAGCCGCGCCCGAAAGGCCCGCGCCTGACGATTATTACCAATGCTGGCGGCCCGGGCGTTCTAGCGACCGATGCGTTACTCAAAGATGGCGGCGAACTAGCGCACCTATCCGAGAAGTCGATCGCGTCCCTCAACGAACAGCTACCGCTGTTTTGGAGCCATCACAACCCCATCGATATCTTAGGCGATGCCGACCCCGATCGCTACCAAAAAGCCCTGGAAATCGCCGCAAAAGACCCGGAGAGCGACGGTTTGCTGGTCATTCTCACCCCCCAAGCGATGACCGATCCCACTCAAACCGCCCAACGCTTGAAAACTTGGGTGGAAAATCAACCGTCGCAGCGCGCCAAAAAACCGATTATCGCCAGTTGGATGGGCGATACGGATATTAACGACGGTGAATTGCTGCTCAATCAAGCTAAGATTCCTACCTATCGCTTTCCCGATACGGCGGCGCGCGTGTTTAGCTATCTGTGGAAGTATAGCTACAACCTGCGCGGAATTTACGAAACGCCGATCTTAGCAAGCGATAGGGAAGCTGAAATCGGCGATCCCGCAGGGATCCGCGTAGCGGCACGCGCGGTTGTCGATACCATTATCGATCGCGCGCGCCAAGCTGGGCGAACCCTCCTCACTGAAGTCGAATCCAAGCAAATCCTCGCCGCCTACAGCATTCCTGTCGTTCCGACTTCGCTCGCCGCTAGCGAAGAAGAAGCGGTAAACTGTGCGGAAGTGTTGGGCTATCCCGTCGTTCTCAAGCTCTTTTCCCAAACCATTACCCATAAAACCGATGTTGGCGGCGTACAACTCAATTTAGTCGATGCAGAAGCCGTGCGGCGCGCCTACCAAACCATCGAATCCTCTGTCGCCGCCACCGTCGGAACCGAGCATTTTTTAGGCGTAACGGTGCAACCAATGGTGAAACTTTCGGGCTATGAATTGATTATCGGCAGCAGTTTGGATCCGCAGTTCGGCTCGGTGCTGCTGTTCGGTTCTGGGGGACAATTAGTAGAAGTGTTCCAAGATCGCGCGATCGCATTACCGCCCCTCACCTCCACCTTAGCGCGGCGTTTAATGGAACAAACGCATATATACAAAGCGCTGCAAGGAACGCGGGGCAAACCTGCGGTGGATCTCGCCGCCCTCGAACAGTTGCTGGTGCGCTTCAGTCAACTCGTCGCCGAACAACGCTGGATTAAGGAGATCGACATTAATCCGCTTTTGGCTTCTCCTGTCGATAGCGCCAACCCCAATCCTTCCAGCCTTCTGGCGTTGGATGCTCGCATTGTCCTGCACGATGCTAGCCTCAGCGAAGATAAACTGCCGAAATTGGCGATTCGTCCTTATCCGGTGCAGTATGTTTCCCAGTGGAAGTTTGACGATGGGATGGAAGTGACGTTTCGCCCGATTCGTCCTGAAGACGAACCGTTAATCGTTCGCTTTCACGAAACTCTATCCGAGCAAAGCGTTTATCTGCGCTACTTCCATTTGCTCAAACTCAGTCAGCGCACCGCCCACGAACGCATGACGCGGATTTGCTTCGTCGATTACGATCGCGAAATGGCAATGGTAGTCGATTACAAAAATCCGGAAACGGGAACCCACGAAATTTTAGCGGCAGGGCGTTTGAGCAAGTTGCACGGCACGCGAGAGGCAGAATTTGCGATGATGGTGAGCGATCGCGTTCAATGTCGCGGTTTGGGGACGGAGTTATTGCGGCGGCTGCTGGAAATGGGGCGAGACGAGCAACTCGAGCGCGTAACCGCAGAGATTCTCTCGGATAATCTGGGAATGCAGCACGTTTGTCGGAAACTCGGTTTTGAAATCTTACCGACGCAGGTTCCCTCCGTGGTGAAGGCCGCGATCGAATTTTAAGCGATCGCGAGTCAAGTTAGCCCTGGCTTGTTAAGGGGAGCCAAGAACTTACCCTTTCAATAGGCTTATCATTGCCCTAAAAACCCGACCAATTAACTATTATGTTGACAATATTTCAGGGTCAGAATCGGTTCGTCTTTAACCGTATAAGCCGCCCCTGGAATTAAAATAAATTCGCTCGCTCCGACGGGATGACTTGGATTACCCCAATCATAAGTATAACCCAAGCCCGTAAACGGTTGCAGTCCGTTGCGAATGCTAATGTAATACAAGTTTTTAAAGAATAATGGGTAATCCGCGATCGCAGAATTCAGCGTTGCTCCTGCTACTTTGGGTTTTTCTTCACCAAACTTCAAATTACATTTTGTATCCGTCACTTCCGGATCGACGCAGGGGCGAAAGATATCTGCTGGATCGACCCACATTTCCACAAAAACATCATACTGCCAATTCGGGTCTAATCCCAAATATTGCTTCAATCGCAACTTCACATCCTCTTCCGTCGCATTGGGATTCTTTGTTAAATATTGGTGACAAAAATCCTTAACTTGGTTGGCTAACGTAACCCACAGCAAGCGATTTTCATCGCTGGACACATTGCGAGCGGGCTTAATAAAGCGATCGTAAGAACTTTGACTCTTCCAGGTGGTTACTAGAACCTTCGTTTTATCCTCATTCCAAATCAAATTGGAATTCTCGGGGACAAGCGCCAGCAACTCATTGAAATCTTCTCCCTCTTCCACTAAAGCCGCATCTTGTACTGCCGCGCGATATCGCTCTTTTAAAGAGGGTTCAGAAGACTGAGAAATCCCTTTAGGAAGGAAAGCTAAGGAGCTACCGAAAACGCTAACCAAAAACAAGAGAGAATGAGCGATTGTTCTGTTTTTCCCGAATCTCATAGTTGTCTTTATTGTCAGGATGATATTTTTTGAGTAGTTAGTCACAACCTAGGATCGATGACTGTTTGAAGTTCTTGCCAAACTTCACAAACCCTCGAACGGTTCGCGTCCGTCTCGGACGATCGATTTTTCGATTTTAGAGAGCAATGTACGGGATGTCAAATCGCCATTTTTTAACAAAGCGTTACAATGCCGAGTCCATTAGTAGGGTGGGAATTGCCGCAACTTCTCAAAACTTTAGGGGCTAACTTTAAATTGGCAATGCCCACCTAAATGCTCGGGCGGGCAAGGCGATCGTTAATAAGCGCTTATAAAAATCTAGTTTGCTCCCTTGCCCACCCTACAAATCTGCTGAGACGGTGCGTTACGCTTCGCTAACACACCCTACTTATTCCTTTGAAGTGGAAGGAAATATAAAATTTTTTTCAGTTTTTGACTTAAGTCAAAGTCAACGCCCCTCCTTGCTTCGTAAAGTACAAACAGATTCTTAACGACAGAGGAAGCACGATGTTTTGCGAACAATGCGAACAAACCGCCAGCGGTAACGGATGCCATCAGTGGGGCGCTTGTGGTAAAAGTCCGGAGGTGAATGCAGTACAAGATTTGTCGATGTACGTGCTGCGCGGACTCGCTCCGGTGGCGCTGCGCGCTCGCGAACTGGGAATTTCGACAACAGAGGTCGATCGCTTTACTTGCGAGGCAATCTTTGCGACGATGACCAATGTAAACTTCGATCGCGATCGCTTCAGTAACGACATTCGCCGCGCCATCGCCTATCGCGAAGATATTAAAGCACAAATTCAGCAAGCGGGCGCGCCCGAAACTTGGTTGCCCATTTCTTGCTACGAACCGGATTACAATGAAAGCTTAGTCAGCCAAGGTCAAGAGATCTCCCTGCAATTCCTCAGCCAAGGGCAAGGCAACGTCGATATCTTTTCCCTCAAACTGACGGTATTGTACGGCATTAAAGGCGTTGCTTCCTATGCGTTCCACGCGATGGAAATGGGGCAGGAAGATGGGGCGGTTTATCAATTCATTTACGAAGCTCTCGCTGCCTTAGAACGCCAAAATATAACTCTAAATGGTTGGGTTGCGATCGCTCTCAAAGTCGGCGAAATTAACCTGCGAACGATGGAACTTTTGGATGCGGGACACACCTCAACCTACGGACATCCTACCCCAACTCCCGTTCCCCTCAACCATAAAACGGGTAAAGCAATCCTCGTCTCCGGACACGATATTCCCCAACTCGAAGCCATCCTCACACAAACGGTAGGGAAAGGCATTACCGTTTACACCCACGGTGAATTATTGCCCGCCCACGGATACCCGCGCTTGAAAGAAACTTATCCCCATCTACACGGACATTACGGTACGGCGTGGCAAAATCAAACTAAAGATTTCGCAAAATTCCCCGGCGCAATTATTATCACGACAAATTGCTTGATGCCGCCCCACGATAATTACGAGCATAAACTCTTTAGCGTCGGGCCGGTGGGCTATCCGGGATTGAATGCAATTCCGATGGGTGCAGATGGACATCCCGACTTTACACCTGCAATTAATAAAGCATTGGAATTGCCAGGATTTACCGAAGAAGACGCACCGCGACAAGTGATGACGGGTTTTGCTCGCAATGCGGTGTTAGGGGTTGCAGATAAAGTGATTGAAGCGGTAAAAGCGGGGCAGATTCGCCATTTCTTCCTCGTAGGCGGTTGCGACGGCGCGAAACCCGATCGCAATTATTATACGGAATTTGTCGAAAAAGTCCCCGAAGATTGCATCGTGTTAACCCTCGCTTGCGGTAAATTCCGCTTCTTCGATAAAGATTTGGGCAACATTGGCGGCATTCCACGCCTGCTAGATGTGGGACAATGTAACGATGCTTATTCGGCCATTCAAATCGCGATCGCGCTAGCCAATGCTTTCGGTGTTGGCGTAAACGAACTGCCCCTGTCGATGATTCTTTCTTGGTACGAACAAAAAGCCGTCGCCGTATTATTAACGCTGCTGTATTTAGGGATACAAGATATCCGTTTGGGGCCGACTTTACCCGCCTTTATTTCCCCTAACGTGATGAGTTTGCTCTCACAAACCTATAAACTTAAACCGATTGCAACTCCCGATGAAGATTTAGCCGCTTGCTTGGCGAAAGGTTAATCGCATTGAAATAAGAAGATCGCGCCCCGAAGTTTTACAACACCGAGGCGCGATTGTTATATCTTTATTTATCTGGCGTTTCAACTTAGAAAAAGCTACAAGTTCCCCCCACCAAAAGCCGAACGGCTGGGGAAGACGCAAACAATTGAGTAATCTCAAACTTTACATAGACATCTCTCAATTCAATAGAGATTGGCCAATTGTAGTTATAACTTATTTAAAAGATTGGCATATTTGTTATGGCAACATAACCGTTAAAATAACATTTAATCCAATGCCAAGCGATTCCAAGCTCTATTGAGTTCTGGTTTAGTTCTGGCATAGATAAAGCTTTGTACACTACAAAACAGCAAAAGAAAACGCTTTTTAGCAATTTCATTTTGTGACATTTGCTCCATAAATTATTCTGGGGCGCGATTTCGGTGCAAATATTTTTAAGATAGCGAGAGATGATGACGACCAACAACAGAACGTTTTCCTGCAAATACATCGGTTTGTTAGGCCTCCTAGCGAGTGGAACAGCCTTCTTGCCGGTTGCCGCAATCGCAGCAGAAGTGAATAGCTTAGCTGACTCCCCAGCATTGCCAACCAGCGCAACCGAGTTACCAAACGATTTAACCGACTCCCCAACGTTGCCAGCCAGCGCAACAGAACCACCAGCAGAAGCACCCCAACTAATCGCCAACACCCCAAACCTGCCAAGCGAAGCAATATTACCCATCGTACCGACTGCTTCCGAAACCGAACCCCTAACTTCCGTTTCCCAACTCACCTCGGAAAGCGACCCCCTCGCCCCCGCACCGATGGCCCAATTTAACCGCGTCTCGAAATTTTCCGACGTGCGGCCGACAGATTGGGCTTTCCAAGCTTTGGAAGATTTAGTCCAGCGCTACGATTGTCTTGTCGGCTACCCAGACGGCACTTTTCGCGGCAATCGCCCCCTAACGCGCTATGAATTCGCCGCCGGTTTGAATGCTTGCATGAACCAAATCGAACGACTGATTGGCGGCACTAATTTTGTCACGCGGGATGATTTAGAAACGCTGCGCCGCTTGATGCAAGAATTTGAGACGGAGTTAGCATCATTAGGAACTCGAGTCGATAACCTGGAGGCGCGGACGGCGTTCCTCGAAGACCATCAATTCTCGACCACAACCAAATTACGCGGACAAGTTATCTTAAGCTTGGCGGGCGCTTACGGCGCTTACCCCGGCCCAGGAGGCAATGCAGCCCCTAACAATACGACACTCACGGGTTTAGGTGCGGCGGATACGAGTCCCGGTAACGATTCGGAAGTCGTCTTTAACAACCGCGTTCGTTTAAACCTGCAAACCAGCTTTACCGGGAAAGATACCCTCATTGTCGGCTTGCAAGCCTTTAACTTTGGGGGTGGTATCGCCAATCCCACCAGCAGTATGGCCGGTACGCTGGGATACGCCGACGGCTTATTCGGAACCAATAGCAATGTTCGCCTTGCCTACGAACCTCAGTTCGGCGCGACGAACCCCTCCAATTTAGGCAATGCTGCTGGGGCCGATAATTCCGTCGGAATCTACAAACTCCTTTATCTCACGCCCGTATCCGATAAGATAGCTGCTTTTATTGCCCCCGCTGTCGAAGTCGATGATGCTTTTCCTGCCATCGTGCCGTTCTACGGCGACGGCGAAGAATCGATTTCGCGCTTCGGACAAATGAACCCCGTTTTGCGGGTTTCGGGGGGAACTTCGGGTTTTGGCTTAGCTTCTGCGGCGGGCTTTATCTGGAATATCGCCGACGGAATCGACCTGCGGGCGTTGTATGGCAGCGTTAATGCTAGCATTCCCGCGAATGTAGGCTTTTCCGGCGGTACGCCACTCGGCGCGGGGGTTTTTGGGGGAAGTTATGTCGCCGCCGCCCAACTGACGCTCAAACCCTTACCGGCGCTGGATGTCGCGCTCAATTACGCTCATAGTTACCATCAGATTAATATTCTCGGGATTGGGGAAGGTGCATCCGATATCGGTGCGATTCCCAACGTGGCGGCGACGACTGGCGTGCATTTGAATTCTTTCGGCGCGACGGCTGCTTATCGGCTTTCACCCGAGATTACTTTAACGGGCTTTTTCTTCTATAGTATGGTGGACGCTGCCAGCGGGCCGGATGCTGGGGCAGATTTCATGAGTTATATGGGCGGCATCCACTTCAAAGATATTTTGAAGCAGGGGAATACGCTGGGCGTACTGTTCGGGCAGCCTCCCGCGCGCGTCGGGACTTCGGGGGCCGCTTCTTTGGTTGCTACGCCAGAAAACAGCAAACCTTACCATCTGGAGGCTTATTACAAGTACCGAGTGAACGACAATATCAGCATTACGCCCGGTATTTTCGTGTTGTTTAATCCGGAAGGGTATAGCGGCAATCGCACGACTTATGTGCCGATGCTGCGTACGACTTTTACGTTCTAGGAATTAGAAAGGTGGGAGCGATAAGATCGCTCCTAATAGAAAACCCTTGGGAGTCTTGCCGTGTTTCGACCCCAAGGATTTCCTAGCTCACTATTCCTCACACACAAGTTGATTATGCGGCAGATTTTTTATCGGGAAAGGGGTAAGGTGACACTTTTCAAAGTGTCTGAGGTCACAGGGAGTGGCAAAGAGATGTAAACGCTCGCTGTGATTTACGCGAAGACGACGGTACGATTGCTGTAGACGAGGACGCGATTTTGCAGGTGCAGGCGCACGGCGCGCGAGAGGACGAGGCGTTCGACATCTTTTCCCTTACGGATTAGATCCGCAACGCGATCGCGGTGAGTGACGCGCACGACTTCTTGTTCGATAATTGGCCCTTCGTCGAGGTCGGCGGTGACGTAATGGGCGGTAGCACCGATGACTTTAACGCCGCGTTCGTAGGCGCGCTCGTAAGGATTTGCACCGGGAAAAGCGGGCAAGAATGAGTGATGAATATTAATAATACTAGGGAATTTTGCGACAAATTCCGGGCTGAGAATTTGCATATATTTGGCGAGAACAACTAGATCGATTTGATAGCGATCGAGGATTTCTAGTTGTTTTTCTTCTTGCTCTTTTTTATTTTCTTTTGTAATATTAATATGATGATAATCAATATTAAATTGTTTGGCAATCGGTTCGAGTTTGGAATGATTGCTAATAATTAAGGGGATTTCGCCAGGAAGTTCTCTGGCGCGATCGCGCCAAAGTAGATCGAGCAAACAATGATCTTGCTTTGTCACCCAAATCGCGATACGGGGGACTTTATCGGAGAAATGCAGCGTCCATTCGGCTTGTAAGGGTTTCGCGATCGCGCCGAAAGCCACCGCGATCGCCGAGCGCGGCAAATTAAACCCTTGCAACTGCCACTCAACGCGCATTAAAAACAAGCCCGTCGCAAAATCGGTATGTTGGTCGGCATGAATGATATTGCCACCATTCGCGTAGATAAAATTCGCAATTTTAGCGACAATTCCTTGACCGTCAGGACAGGAAATTAAGAGTGTAGCAGTCGGACAATTCATTAGATAATGGATAATGGATAATGGATAATGGACAATGGATAATGATATTAAACTAAAACAATCTCATCCAGATATCCCACAAATCTTTCCCTCTCTCCATCACCCCGTCCCCCTGTCCCCTCGTCACCCCATCCCCCCATCACCCCATCACCTCATCCCCCCATCACCCCGTCACCCCGTCACCCCATCTCCCTCTCAGTCCTCCTCAGTCGGTTCGAGTTCTTCCGGCGGAAGATTGAGGGTTAAAGCTTGCAACTTCAAGCGAGCGATGTAAGGCCAGCCGCCAGTTTCTTCAATATCCTTGATTAATTTATAGAGATCGTGGCGAGTATTAGGCAAGGAAGCTTGAAACAGTTCCTCTTGAATCGTGCGATGCGATTGCTCCAAAGAGCGAAGCAGCGCCAATAGTGCCAGCGTGTCTCCCCGACATTCTTGTGCCAGAGCAAGAACGGTTTGAGCCAGAGTTTCTAGGCGAGTGTCAAGTTGCGTGCGGTCCAAGCTGAGCGATCTCCGTTTATTGTCAATTAAAAATTTCCCTTAAATATCTTACGCGAGGGCGTTCCAACTGGTGCGTTACCGAATTTGCTGTTTGAGGGGGGAGCAGTGTAATTCGTAATGGATAGTCTTTCATCCCTTGTCGCTTCGTTACCCCTAGCGGGAGCCGATAGATTTCCGTATGGAAAGGTCGCGCAGCCGTGTACAATGCTGTAAATGCTATCGTTATGCCTGTTAGACGCGATCGCGCACCCCTGCGATCGTGAGGGCAGAACGATTTTTAAATAAGACCGAATTAAGAGATTGACAAACACGAGGTTAGACCATGAGGTATCGCGCATTGATTGTAGCTTTCCTGGCTCTATGCTTAGGATTGCTAACCGCTTGCGGTTCGGGACCCGCCCAAGCCACGACCAGAGAACAACTAACTTACGATGATATTCTCGGAACGGGCTTGGCAAATACCTGTCCTCAACTCTCGGGAACAACTCGCGGTTCTATTCCTATTGAAACTGGGAAAAAATACGAACTGACAAATTTGTGCATAGAACCCCAAGAGTATTTCGTGAAGGCAGAGGGAACCAAGCGCAAAGAAGCCGCTTTTATCCCCGGTAAAGTGTTAACCCGCTACACCACCGCTCTCGATCAAGTCAGCGGCAAAATTCTGCTCAACGGCGATGGAACCTTAACTTTCAAAGAAGAAAGTGGTATTGACTTCCAACCGATCACGGTTTTACTCCCGGGCGGTGAAGAAGTTCCTTTCATGTTCACCATGAAGAGTTTAGTGGCAACCACGCGCAGTACGGCAGACTCGATTAATTCTTCGACCGATCTCCGGGGCGAATATAAAGTACCTTCCTATCGCGGTGCGGTATTCCTCGATCCTAAAGGTCGCGGTGTTGCTAGTGGCTACGATACGGCAGTCGCACTCCCCGCTCAAGGCGATAGCGAAGAATACGCACGCTCCAACACCAAGCGGATTCCGGGCGGACGGGGCGAAATGGAACTTCAAGTCACCCGAGTCGATAGCAATTCGGGGGAAATTGCTGGCGTTTTTGAAAGCATTCAGCCTTCAGATACGGATTTAGGCGCTGCTGACCCCGAAGAAGTCAAAATTCGCGGTGTTTTCTACGGAATCGTAAGTGCCGTAGACGAATAAAATCTTCTAGTCCGTTGATTGAAAAAGTGAGGGATAGTCGTCCCTCCTTTTTTTTGACAAATTTTTCTCGAAAGTTCCTAAGAAATACGAATTGCCTCCAGTCGAGTTTGGGATATAAACTTGAGGAGAGAAAATAACTGAGGGCGCTCGGCGGCGATCGCGAAAGACGAAAATAACCATGACGAGGGCGCTCGATCTAACAAATTGGAGAGATATCGATCGCAGTTGGAGCAGTCCCGAGGCAGTAAGATAGATTCTATTGTGGCGGGGTAAACCGCTCGTATCATTGACTATGGCTATGTCTACCACCATCCATTCGAGTTTAAAAGAACAAAGCTTGCACCTTCTAGTCGAGTACCAGAAGACGAAAAAGGTTGACTTGCGCGATCGGCTAGTGCGACTCAATATTGGTTTGGTGAGACGAGAAGCACATCATTGGACTAACCAATGCAGCGAAACTTATGAAGATTTATTACAGGTCGGTTGTATCGGTTTGATTCAAGCGATCGATCGCTTCGACCCGACCAAAGGCTACGCTTTTAGCTCCTTCGCCATTCCCTACATCCGAGGCGAAATTCAACATTACCTGCGCGATAAAAGTACCTCCGTGCGGATTCCCCGGCGCTGGCTAGAGTTGCGCCATCAAGCAAGCAATACCGCGCGAGAACTCAGAATCCAACTGCACCGCCAGCCCACCGATGAAGAAATCGCGCGATCGCTCGGAGTCGATCCCCAAGAGTGGGAAGAAATCCAACTCGCCTATCAAAATCGCGAACCCCTCAGCTTAGACGTTCCCGTCGGTAACGATGAGGACGAAAGCGTCAGCTTAGCGGAATTAGTCCCCGATCCCCAATACCGCAGCTTCCAACTCGCCCAAGAAGATCGCCTTCGTCTCCAACAAGCCCTCGTCCAACTCGAACAGCGGACGCGAGAAGTGGTGGAATTTGTCTTTTTGCACGATCTCACCCAAAAAGAAACCGCCGAACAGTTAGGGATTAGCGTCGTCACCGTTTCCCGCCAGGTAAAGAAAGGGTTGAAGGCATTGAAAAATCTAATGCTGATGGAACTCTAGGAATTAAAAATTAAAAATTAAAAATTAAAAATCAAGGGTTAAAGTTGCGATCGCCTTTATAACCGGACAATTGCGCCAACTCGTCCAAAGAACGAACGCCGGGATAAAATTTTCCCTTAACTTCCCAAGTGGGAAAAGTCGAGATTCCCGCTTTTTTGCAAGGATCGGTGTCAGAATCTTTTGCTTTCGGATCGCAGGTGACTTCAGCAATACTACTCGCAGCCGTACTAAAATAATTGCGCTGGTACTGACATTCTTGGCAGTCCGCCTTTATATAAAGTTTTGCCCCCATCTCCGTTAAGTGCTGGGCGAGAGCGAGTTTGGGTTCATCCTGCGGAGCGGCAGCTTTACCGCCTTTCTGGGCAGAATTCGGGCCGGTTACGGCAATAATTCCCGACGGCGGGGGTTTAACGTCGGATTGCGGTTCGGGAGTTCCTTGTTGACTCTGCTGGCGTGCGTGGGCGAAGTTTTCTCGGTAGCCTGCCAATTTTTCGCGGGCGACAGTGCTTTTGGGATCGGTTTTAGGCACGGATTCGAGCAGCGCGATCGCGCGTTCCCATTGTTGGGCGATCAGCTTCCAGTCTTCAGCAGAAACCGCCGACTGCGTAAGCGCGATCGCTCCTTGGGCAGCATCTTCCGCCGCCACGAACGGATCGGCAACCGTAACCGCCCTCGGAGTCGCAGCAGGCGGTGGCGCTACCGGAGAAGAAACAACCGGCGAGGGCGAAACCTCAACGGTGGGGGGTGGAGACGACTCGCTACAGCCAGAGATCCCCCCACTCGAGAGCAGCATTCCCAAAATAAAAAAGCTCGCGATCGGCTTAGCAGTCCTGAATTCCATAACCCCTAAAGAGAAAACTCACCCAAAAATTTTAAATATCTTTTCAGTTTTAACGCGAATTCAAGAAACAAGGACGCTAAATTTTGCCGCGCGTTCTGTACGGGTGGGATAACCGAACGCCCCAAAAGCTTACCCTGCAACCCTCGTGCTGCCGAATACGTTACAATCAAAAACATCCAGTTGTAACAAGACATCGCGTTTTCATCGCAGCCCCGAACCTATGAATTTACCGATTAAGGCTGTACAGTCTCCCTACTACGGCGACGCATACTATCGCAAACCGCCGCCGGATCTGTCTTCGCTCATGCTTAAAGAGCGAATCGTATATCTCGGGATGCCGCTGTCCCCGCAAGTTGCCGAACTGATTGTGGCAGAACTGCTCTACCTTCAGTACGACGACCCGGAAAAACCGATTAAAATCTACATTAACTCTCCCGGGGAATATCCCGGTTTAGAGACTTCAGCCTTTGCGATCTGCGACACGATGAATTACGTCAAGCCGCCGATTCAAACCATTTGTATCGGTGCGGCGCTGGGAATGGCAGCGACGATTCTGGCTTGCGGGACGAAGGGCTATCGGCTTAGCTTGCCCCACGCTCGGATTCTTCTCAACGATACCAGCGGTTCGACGAGCGGGCGATCGCAAGCGTCGGATATTCAAATTCGGGCAAAAGAAATCTTAGCCACTCGCCAAGCAACCATCGATCTCCTCGCCAAACAAACCGGACAAACGCCTGAAAAGATTCGCAAAGATATCGATCGCCCCTTCTATATGGATCCCCTGGAAGCCAAAGAATACGGACTGATCGATCGCATCCTCGAAAGCGGAGCCGAACTTCCCGTCCCTGCCCCCGCAGGCATTATTTAAAACGCATTATTACACGGAGTAAATTCATGCCATTAGATGTCCCAAAGGTTCCGTATCGCTTGCCCGGACAGCCTTACGAAGACTGGATTTCAATTTACAATCGCTTATTTTTAGAGCGGATTTTATTCTTAGGTTGGGAAATCGACGACGAGACAGCCAATCGCATCGTTGCCTATATGCTGTATCTTGACTCTGAAGATCAGAATAAAGATATTTACCTGTATATCAACTCTCCCGGCGGTTCCGTTACGGCGGGAATGGCAATTTACGACACCATGCAGCATATTCGCTCCAATGTCGTCACGATTTGCGTCGGTTTAGCCGCTTCAATGGGCGCATTTTTATTGGCAGCGGGAACGAAAGGAAAACGCCTCGCTCTGCCCCACGCGCGGGTTATGATCCACCAACCGGCGCTCTCACAAGGGTTTTACGGACAGGCAACTGATATTAGCATTGCCGCCAAACAGATCATCCGCACGCGCCAGCAAATGGATGAAATTATGGCTGCCCGTACCGGACAACCCATCGAACGGATTAAGAAAGATACCGATCGCGACTATTATATGTCTGCCTTCGATGCGAAGGAATACGGCATTATCGATCGCGTGATCGAAGAGCAACCCACGCCTAATGCAGCACTGTTGACTTAAAATCGCATCGATTTAACCTTGGCGAACCCGGCTTTAGTTATAAAGCCGGGTTTCTCTGTATCGGGCGAGATAATTGCCCTTTTTCTGGAGTATGATAGCGATCGATTCATTTCTCGCTCGATAAAGTATAACCAGACTGAATGGGATGGAATTAGCGGACTGCTATCGCCTGTTAGGGCTGAATTTCGATGCAAAACCGGAGCAAATTAAAGCATCTTATCGCCGGTTGGCGCGCTCTTATCATCCCGATGCCAATCCCGACAATCCCGCCCTCGCTCACGTTAAATTCATTCAATTAACCGAAGCCTATCAACTGCTGTTGCAAGCTGCCCCGCAACCCCCGCAGCCCGTTACCGTTCCCTCCACTAACATTAAACCGCCACCGCCTCCCGCACCGCCACCGCCACCGCCTAACCTTCCCAAACTCTCGCCCAAAGACCGACAATTAAAATCGAGTAGCTATCAAACCTTACAAAAATTGCTAGCTGAAAAGCGATTTGCCAGAGCGATTGCGTTAGTAGAAGGATTGGCTTATCGCTTCCCGTTAGATGCAGAAATTCGTCAGTGGCAAGCGATCGCGTATCAACAGCAAGGACGGCAATTCATACGCGATCGCGCTTTCTATAAAGCCGCCGTTTACCTGAACAAAGCGCTGCGTACCGATCCTCATAACCGTTCCCTCGCCGCCGCGATCGAAAAAGATTTTCAATTGATGAGGCGTTCTATGAAACCCGGTTGAATGCCTACCATAAAAATTTTGCGAACCCCAAAGACACAAAGTTGTAATTAAAGAGAACATAGGGAGGGCGTGTTTTCTTATCGATTCGATCGTTTCTAGACAGGGATTTTAGGTAAACCCGCCCCTACAGTTCTGGTTAACTTTTTTATGCCCTTCTACTGACTGCTCGATTATTTTTAAAACTGCGATCGCCAAACCGCCCAACAATTTGCTTTCGGACTTCATCTACTATCAGAATTAAAAGCGGACAAAACAAGAGCATCAACCATTGCAAGGAAGAGAGCGGAGCGCTCGAAAAGATTTTTTCTAAAGCCGGGACGTAAATAATCGAGAGAATTAGCGCCCACTCAACTGCAATGCCAAACCAAATCAAACGGTTGCTAAAAAAGCCCAAGCGGAAAATCGAAACCCGCTCGCTGCGGCAAGCGAAAACGTTGCCATCTTGACAAGCAACGATCGCTGCCAATGTTACCGTGGTGGCTTGATGGTAAATGGCTATTTGAGCCGCTGTCGCCGAATGAGCCAGAATTGAAGAATTTATGGCCTGCAACTGGGGAATTCCGTAACCATTCGCCCACCAAACCAGCAGAAAACCTGTCATTCCGGTCAGTCCTTCTAATAACCCCAAAAAGCAATAAGCGCGTAACAGTAAAGAAAGATCCAGTAAAGGTTTCGACTTCTTGCGGGGAGGTTGAAGCAAGATGCCAGTCTCCGGTTTTTCTGCACCTAACGCGAGGGCGGGAAGCATATCGGTGCCGAGATCGATCGCGAGAATTTGTAGAATCACCAAAGCGGGTGGAATCTTCAAAAATACCATCGCGAGGAAGGGAATAAACTCGGCCATATTGGAGGACAGAATATAGGTGATAAACTTGCGAATATTCTGATAGACTGCCCGTCCCTGTTCGATCGCGCTGACAATCGTCGCAAAGTTATCGTCAATCAGCACGATATCTGCCGCTTCCCGCGCCACATCCGTACCGCTCATCCCCATCGCAATGCCAATATTCGCAGCCCTCAACGCGGGCGCATCGTTTACGCCATCGCCTGTAACGGCGACGATATGCCCCATCGCGATGTAAGCCCGAACCAATCTTAGCTTCTGTTCTGGCATCATACGAGCGAAGACTAAGCCAGATTTGCGGTGCAAAATCTGACGCAGTTGAGCATCGGAGAGATGGCCCATTTCTTCGCCCGTCACCACTCGGGTTTTTTGATTCACTAAACCAATACGACGCGCGATCGCTTCTGCGGTTAGTCCGTAGTCCCCCGTTACCATTGTCACCTGAATTCCGGCTCGATGGCATTTCGCGATCGCGTCGGCCACTTCCGGGCGCGGCGGGTCGATAGTCGCTGTTAAACCGAGAAAAATCGGATTTTCCTCCAAATCTCTCGCCTCTTGCGACGGTAGCGCTGTCCTGCACTGTCCCGCTACAGCTAAAACTCGATAGCCCCGACTCGCCAAGCGATCGTTCGCCGCCTCAATCTCGCTGCGCGCGGCTGCCGATAATTCTTCAATCCGCCCTTCTTTCAAGCTCCACTGACAGTGTTGCAGGACATCCAACGGCGCGCCTTTGGTAAAAATGAGATAAGTTTCCCTTCCCCTCTCGCCCAAAGAGGAGGGACGGACTAACTCGCGCCCTAAATCCGAATCCTCCGAACTGCTTTGCAAGACGACGCTCATCATGCGTCGGTGAGAATCAAAGGGGATTTCCTGAATTCTCGGCCATTGACGCTGGAGTTCTTCCAAGTTCAAGCCCTGTTTTAAGGCAGCTACCAAGAGTGCAGCTTCGGTGGGATCGCCAATTTCTTGCCACTGACTGGAACCGTTCGGATGCAGCAAACGAGCATTGCAGCACAGCGCCGCACCGGATAGAAGTAGATTGACTTGGGGCTGTTGCCCTTCGCTCGCGCGTACCTCTCCCGTCGGCTGGTAGCCCGTTCCCGTGATTTCAATCTCCGTTTCCGGAATCCAGAGTTGGCGCACCGTCATCTCGTTTTTGGTGAGGGTTCCGGTCTTATCGGTGCAAATAACCGTTGTCGCGCTCAAGGTTTCCACGGCGGAGAGGCGACGCACGAGCGCATTGCGTTGTGCCATGCGCTTCACCCCAATCGCTAAAGCTAGGGTAACAGTTGGTAGGAGTCCTTCGGGGACAAAGGCGACAATAATCCCAATCGCAAAAATAAAGCTTTCCTTAACGCCCATCCCCACCAAGAGATTGGTGAGTAGGAAGACTAGAACGCCCATTCCGATCGCGATCGCGGTGATAATATGAACGACCCCATTAATTTGCACTTCCAACGTGCTGGGTTCCCGCTTCAGGGTTGCCGTCCGGTGGGCGACTTGACCGAACTCGGTTTGAGTTCCGGTAGCATAGACGACAGCTAAACCTCGTCCTGCGGAAACGGTGGAACCCGCAAACACGAGATTGTGAGCTTCCGAGGCGCGGAGCTTGCTGGCGGCGGCGGGTTCGGCACTGCGGGTGATTGGTAGCGATTCCCCCGTCAGTACCGAGACATCGACGTATAAAGATTGGGAGGAAACCAGTCTAGCATCGGCGGAAATGCGATCGCCTTCTTCCAACTGCAAAAGGTCGCCTGGAACCATCTCTCGCACGGGAATCTCGCGTAAGATGCCATCGCGATAGACTTTCGCTTGCGCGGGCAGCATTTTATTGAGGGCTGCGAGCGCTTGTTCTGCCTTAAATTCTTGCCAAAAACTAAACCCCGCATTAATCCAAATCACCGCCCAAATTGCCCAGCCCAGTTCCGGAGTACCGGAGATAAAAGCCAGGATTCCTGCAATCCAAAGCAGGAGGGCCATGAAGTGAGTTAACTGGTCGATGAAACGGAGAAAAAGCGATCGCCGCGCGGGTTCGGGCAGTTCGTTAAACCCGTAATGTTCGAGCCGGGTTGCGGTTTCTGTCTCGGGAAGCCCCCGTTCCGAAGTAGACAGCTTTTCGTAGACTTGCTGTGTCGATAAAGTCCAAATGGGTAGATGAGGTGCCATAGTCAGACTTCGAGCAGTTGTTGCTCGGCAAAGGATATCAAAACCTTGCTATGTTTCGATGTTACCTCGGGGCGATCGAACGGTTTCTCATTCAGCAAGATTTCGTAAGGATGCGATCGCAACACTTACAGCGAAATCCAGCACTTTTAGTAAAGTTTTCCAGTACGACAGCGCCGCGCACCGTAAAGCGGCTCCGGAGCGCGATCGCACTTTCAAAATTTATCCTATACTTTGGTTAGTCTCTGCTGCGAAGGTATGGCCGCGATCGATAACTCCGAACAATTCCTCGACGATTTCTACAACGCCTGCGATCCTTTTGAACCGCTTCCCGCAGGCGATTCGGGGAAAAAAATTGCTCTCAAAAATCGAATTAATACATTAGCTGAATTGGGTCGATTGAAATAACGTTATATAGTTAATTTTTCAAAAAATAGCAATGTGTACTTTTTATTTTTTAGCCATAAATCTGATAAAGTTTTGTTGACTTCTCGTTTTAAAAAACGTGCATTAAGCTACTCCAAAATCCGTGTAAGCTCTAACGTAGGGAATTTGAAAACCTAAAATAATATCCTCTCGCGCCACCCCCATTTCGACTAACTCCCTGCCGGGTTCTGCTTCAGTTGCATTCTCTTGAATCCAAATCTTGCCATCTTTAAGATCGAAGTGCATAGTGCAACTATGAATTCGACGATTTCCCTGCCAACCCACGTCCATGATGAGATAGCGATCGCGCTCCCGATCGATGATAGCCTGTACCTCAATCTCTCCACTATTGGGAGCTACTTCTGAATATTTTATTAGCAATTTTTCAAGGTATTGACGATAGCAGTCTAACTTATCCATCTGACAATTTCCTCCAGTATCGGATCGTACACAAGTAATCGAACTTGATACCGTTGCACGGAAGCCTGTAAAAACTCGCGCTCGAAAAGTGATTCGTAGATTGCGACAGGAACAGCTAAATACAGTACGCGATCGCGATCGCTAAAATCCAAAGCCAGCTTGTAATTGAGAAACTGACCCAATGCAGTATGGTAAGCATTGACGGAAGATTCTTCCAAAAAGCTTTTAACCTCGACCGCTATTTTTTAGCGACCTTTCTCTGCTCCTATTAAGCACTCTGCACCCAAATCGATCTCAAGCTTAACACTTCCGACTTCTAGTTTAAGAGGGTCATCTGTAATTATCCACTCCTCCTTTTGTAACCCTTTTTTTACACAAAAGTGGAAGCGATCGCGAACTGCCATAATTTCGATTGTCTATAACCTTACTTATTTTACACAGCGCTCGCGGCGACCGCCTGCATTTTACGGAATGTAGCTCGTGCGACTGAAGCGCGATTATACCTTAAGGTTCTCGGCTCTATAATAAAAGCGATGCCTCGTCCCTTCCTCAGAGATATCTGCAAAAATGTACCAACCCGACTCCCCTGCATCGCCGCTCAAAGTTCTGCCGACGATGTACGATTTACCCAGTGAAAATCCAGAGGAACCCGGAGTGCCTGACACTTTCCACGTTTTTCAACCTCGCCTGCTTGACGACACCTTCTCTCCAAGCAATTATCCGCCAGAACGCATCTTTACCGGCAGCGATGTCAATCTCTACTACGATTCCAATAACACGCTTTGGTACAAGCGCCCCGATTGGTACGCCGTCTTGGGAGTGCCGCGCCTTTATCAAGAACGGGATTTGCGGTTGAGTTATGTGGTGTGGGATGAAAAAGTCACTCCGTTTATCGTCGTTGAGTTACTTTCTCCCGGAACCGAAAAGGAAGACTTAGGGCGAACTTTGCGAGATGCAAAATCGCCGCCGACGAAATGGGAAGTTTACGAACAGATTCTCAAGATTCCCTACTATGCAATCTTCGATCGCTACAGCCAAATGTTCCAACCCTTTAAACTGGAAGAAGGGGGTTACAAAGCGATAAAAGTGGGGGACAGCGAACGTTTTTGGCTGCCAGAGATTCAGTTAGGGCTGGGGATTTGGGAAGGAGAGTATGACGGAATCGAACATCGTTGGTTGCGCTGGTATGATGCGGAAGGCTGGGTACTCACGCCGATGGAACGAGAACGGAAACGGGCTGAAAGCGAACGACAGCGCGCAGAACAGCAGCAGCAACTTGCTGAAAGCGAACGACAGCGCGCAGAACGCTTAATAGCGCAATTAAGAGCGTTAGGAATCGAACCGGATGGGGAGAATGGGTAAAGCTTGCGGAATTTTAAGCTCGAGATTGTAACACTATTTAGCACAGCAAGCTAAATCGAGTTGCATTGAGTTGGAGAGAGAGGCAAAAGAATAGCCGGTGAGAAATCCAGCCCCTTTAGGTAGGGTTTTCCTGCACGACAACGCACGCGATCGCGCCGTACAATAACGGTGTGGCGAATTCACAAGGCAGAATGTCGAACTCAATCGCCTTTCGGACATAGGATCATTCTGCCAGTCAATTGGATTCTTGCCCGTGCAGAACCCGCTTTATAGATAGTCCTAACGACCATTCCAACCTATGCAACCGACTAATCCCAATCAATTTACAGAAAAAGCTTGGGCTGCCATCGTCCGCACCCCAGATATTGCCAAACAATACAAACACCAGCAAATTGAAAGCGAACACCTGATGCGCGCCCTTCTCGAAGAAGAGGGACTCGCCACCAGTATCCTAACCAAAGCGGGCGGAAATGTGCAGCGTTTTCGCGACAAAACCGAAGAGTTCATCAACCGCCAGCCCAAACTTTCGCAACCAAGCGAATCGGTCTATTTAGCGCGCAGTTTAGATACTTTACTCGATCGCGCTGAAAATATCCGCAAGGAATTCGAGGATGACTTCATCTCCATCGAACATCTCATCCTTGCTTACCCAAAAGATGACCGTTTTGGTAAAGCATTATTCCAAGAATTCGGCATTACCGAAGATACGTTAAGAACTGCTATCAAAGAGATTCGAGGTTCCCAAAAAGTGACCGACCAAAACCCAGAAGGTAAATACGAAGCCCTAGAACGCTACGGTAGGGATTTAACCGAGATGGCGAGACAGGGAAAACTCGACCCCGTTATCGGGCGCGATGATGAAATTCGCCGCACAATTCAAATCCTTTCTCGTCGCACTAAAAATAATCCTGTTTTAATTGGCGAACCGGGTGTAGGTAAGACGGCAATTGTGGAAGGACTTGCCCAACGAATTGTCAGTCGCGACGTTCCGGAATCCTTGCGCGATCGCAAAGTCATCGGTCTTGATATGGGCGCTTTAATTGCCGGTGCAAAATATCGCGGTGAATTTGAAGAACGCCTCAAAGCGGTTCTCAAAGAAGTGACCGATTCTAACGGTCAAATTATCCTCTTTATCGATGAAATTCATACTGTCGTCGGTGCGGGCGCAACCCAAGGCGCGATGGATGCGGGCAACTTATTGAAACCGATGCTCGCTCGCGGCGAATTGCGCTGTATCGGTGCGACAACGTTGGATGAATACCGTCAGTATATCGAGAAAGATGCGGCATTAGAACGTCGTTTCCAAGAAGTTCTTGTAGACGAACCTAATGTCGTCGATACGATTTCGATTTTGCGCGGATTGAAGGAACGCTACGAAGTTCACCACGGCGTAAAAATTTCCGATAGCGCTCTGGTAGCGGCGGCGATGCTTTCCAACCGTTATATTAGCGATCGCTTCCTCCCGGATAAAGCGATCGATCTCGTAGACGAGGCGGCGGCAAAATTAAAGATGGAGATTACTTCCAAACCGGAAGAACTCGATGAAGTCGATCGCAAAATTTTGCAGATGGAAATGGAACGCCTTTCTCTGCAAAAGGAAAGCAATGAAGCATCTCGCGAACGCCTCCAAAAGTTGGAAAAGGAACTCGCTAACCTCAAAGAAGATCAATCTCGACTCAACGCGCAATGGCAATCAGAAAAAGAAGTCATTGACGAAATTCGTAAGATTAAGGAAACCATCGACCATACTAACTTAGAAATTCAACAAGCAGAACGCGATTACGACCTCAATCGTGCGGCTGAGTTGCGTTATGGAAAACTGACCGATTTGCAGCGCCAATATCGCGAGACTGAGAACAAGTTAACCGCGATTCAAACGACGGGTAAATCGTTGCTGCGGGAAGAAGTTCTTGAGGGCGATATTGCGGAGATTATCTCGAAGTGGACGGGAATTCCTCTCAGTAAGTTAGTGGAATCGGAGAAGGAAAAACTGCTGTATTTGGAAGATGAATTGCACCAGCGCGTCATCGGGCAAGAAGAGGCGGTAACGGCAGTAGCAGATGCAATTCAGCGATCGCGCGCCGGACTTTCCGATCCCAAACGTCCCATCGCCAGCTTCATTTTCCTCGGCCCCACGGGCGTAGGTAAAACCGAACTTGCGAAAGCGCTAGCAGCCAACCTCTTCGATACTGAAGAAGCAATGGTTCGCATCGATATGTCTGAATATATGGAGAAACACGCGGTTTCCCGTTTGGTGGGCGCGCCTCCGGGATATGTGGGGTACGAACAAGGCGGACAACTGACTGAAGCGATTCGCCGCCGTCCTTACTCTGTCATTCTCTTCGACGAAATCGAAAAGGCGCACGCGGATGTGTTTAATATCATGCTGCAAATCCTCGATGACGGGCGTTTGACGGATTCTCAAGGACATACGGTGGATTTCAAAAATACCATCGTGATTATGACCAGTAACGTCGGCTCGCAGTATATCCTGGATGTTGCGGGAGATGAGAGTCATTATGGCGAAATGCGATCGCGCGTGCTGGAAGCAATGCAGGCGAATTTCCGCCCCGAATTCCTCAACCGCATTGATGAAATGATCATCTTCCACGGACTGGCTAAATCACAACTTCGCGAAATTGTCAACCTACAAGTTCAACATTTGGGAAGTCGTTTAGCCGAGCAAAAACTCTCGCTGAAACTCTCCGATGCGGCGGCAGATTACCTGGCAGAAATCGGCTACGATCCCGTCTACGGCGCGCGTCCGCTGAAACGGGCGGTGCAGCGCTACTTAGAAACCGCGATCGCGAAATCGATTCTACGCGGCGAATTTAAGAGTGGCGATACCATCTTTGTGGATGTCGAATCGGAACGCTTAACGTTTAAACGTTTGCCCAGCAGTTTGGAGATGCTGGCGAAATCGTAAGGGTTGAATTCAGATGGTAGGGGCGAATGGCATTCGCCCTTTTTTTTGTCAGTATCTTGACTTTGATATCATAAAATCATATTTTAAACAAGTAAACCAAACGTAAACATTGTTATATAGCGTTTTTCGTTTGTGTAAGGTACAGTTCCAAACATCAAATCGGTAGGGACGCGGATTTCGAGGTCGCCTCGAAATTAAACGCCGCTCCGTAGGGGCGAATGGTATTCGCCCGCTGGGTGTACTATGAATAAGAGTCCCGAAAAATAAATAAAAACAAACCGTAAACAAAGTCTTTATAATCCCTCCAAACTTGTACGAGAGCGATAAAGATATGGAATACAAAGGATATACAGCTTCAATTGAAATTGATGAAGATGTTAGTAGTTTATTCGGTACAGTTTTAGGGATAAAAGATGTTATTACGTTTCAAGGTAACACCGTTAATGAGTTGCGCCACGCCTTTCAAGACTCGGTAGACGATTACTTGGAATGGTGTGAAGAATTAGGTGAAAAACCGGATAAACCCTTTTCAGGAAAGCTCCCCTTTCGGACAACGCCAGAAATTCATCGTCAGATTTATATGGCGGCAAGGAAAGCGAATAAAAGTATTAATTCCTGGATGGATGAAGTGGTGGCAAAGGCAGCGAAAGAGGCAATTAAGGAGTAGTCTAGTAGGGTGGGCAGCGCCCACCAGCAGAGACTTTGGTTTATTTAGAAACGTACATTCACGTTTAAAGTAGCGATCTACATCATTACCGAGCAGAGTGACGGAGCGATGAAGTCATTATCCCAGATAAGGATACTGCAACGGTTTAGTTTTCAGGAGTTCGTACCAATATTTTTTGGCATTGCGTTTGGTCGTTTCTAAATCTCGCTGTTTGTGAACTCTCCCTATTTCTTGCAAAAAATAGGTCAGTTTAAGGGCAGTCCAGATATTTCTAAACCCTACTGCTTTCAAGTTTTGTAAAAAAAGATGTCGAAGCACTTGAAATTTTCGTTTATGACGGAAGTGCCGCCACCACTCCATTTGATGTCTAGCTATACGTCTTGAATAATCTAATATTATTTCAACTTCAGTCAATTTGTTATTAACTCGATCGTAAAACTGCATTTCTCGATCGCTATGACCCGCTTCTTGGGCTAAGCTTGCTCGATCGGCTAATTGATAGGCTTCACTAATTAACTGACCTGCGGTTTGAGCTTGTTCTTCACCATAACCAAGTTTTTGATAAATTTGAGCAGCGGCTAAGGCTAATTCTGAAAAATTTTCAGCATCATGTAGCCAATAGATTTGTGATTGTAGTTCCCCTAATGTGGCAGCTAAATTTTCGCTCATGGTTTCAAAAAGACCTCATGTATTAATTCCTCTGCCTTTCTGAACTTTTAAGACAACGATCGAGATGCGGAAGACCAAAGATATAGGGCTTTAATTGAAATTGAGGAAGATAAAAGTATCAATGCTTGGATTGATAAAGTGCTAGTTAAGGCAGCGAAAGAGGCGATTCAAAATTAACCTTGGCTCTCCCTATCTTGTAGGAAAAGCGTATAAATACAGAATTCAATCTATCCCTCTTCCATAGGCTCTACTGTTTAGGCAATGCAACTTCATCTCAGTTTGGTAGGAATTAGAGATGATTCGCAAAGCGACAGAAGAAGGGTATAGCATTTTTCGTTGGCGTGAGGTACACCGCGCGGGCGAATGGCATTCGCCCCTACTCATCTAATTTCAATTTTTGTACCTCATTCCTTTGAAAAACGCTATATTTCAGACATGAAAAATCGGTTTTGCTTGGCTTAAATGAGCCAATGACGAGTCCAACTTTTTAATGATTAAGGAGCCACTGCGCGCGGGCGCGGGAAAGGCGAATCGACAAACCCTAACTCATACAATTGCTGGAAGGCTTTTTTCCCTAAATCTGTCGTTGGATTTTGCGATTTGATGATTTGAATTAAGAGGGGAACGGCGAGTTCGGGGCGATTTTGGGCGCGATGGACGAGGGCGAGTTGGTAGGTGGCGCGATCGCGCATTTCTGCGGTATTCAAGGCATTCGTGCGTTGTGTTTCAGAAATGCGGTTGTCGATTCCGGAAAAAGTATCGGCGAGTTGCCCGTATAATCCAGAGAGTTGATTGTAAACTTGGCGAGCTTCCTGGAGTTTTTGCACGGCGAGGGAGTAGTTCTGCGAACCGATCGCGCTGCTGGCATCTTCCATCAACCGCTGTCCGCCTTGCAAGCTTAACAAGTTATTGGACTGGGAGAGGGAGCGCAAATTATTCGGATCGCTAGGCGGGGGCGCGGGAATGCTTTCTGGAGTCGGCAGTACGAAGGGTGCATCGGGCGCGGGAGTCGCTGCCGGTACCATATTATCAGTGGGGGGCTGTTCGCCTTCTTCAATGACTCGAGTGCGGTATTGAGCGGAAACTGGCGTTGTCAAGCCTAAGCTACAAGCAATGACGAGGAGCAGACCGAAGCGCAAGTTAGGAAAATGGTTATGCTTAGCGACTAACATTAAATTTTGCAGTTTGAAATAATAACACAGCGTTGAATTTGTCTGGAGGTATCTTAGCATTTGTTTTATTTCAACGAACGCGAGCCATTGTTTATTTATCATGGGAACTAATCCTGACGAATGAGGGTTGTTGACGTTGAATCCCGAGTTTGAAGTTCCCGCTAGCTCGGAAATGGCGGGCGTAGCGGAAGAGAATATCGGTGCGATCTTACAGCGCGGCGGTGGGGAATTGCCTTTAACCAAGGCGCGCGATCGCTTTACCGTGAAGTTGCGCGCGCCGCAAACCGCCGTTCCAGAAGCGATTGGCGCGATCGCAACACGCCCAATTCCCCAAACCGAACTCTTTATCGTTCGCGTTGCCTCAGAACGCCTCGAGGAGGCAATGGCGATCGCGCGCCGCCTCGATAGTATCGCCTTTGCCAGTCACGTCTACCGCATGGCTAACAGCGCCGATACCTACGTTTACCTAACTGACGAACTGACGCTCCAATTTACCCCAGATCTCGCTGCTGACGCGATCGCAGCCTTAGTTGCGCCCTGGCAACTCCAACGTCAACAAGCCATTGAAGGCATCCCCAACGCTTTCGTCTATCGCCTCACCACCCAAACCGCCGAAAACCCGCTCAAAATCGCCAATCGACTCAGCGGACAACCGGAAATTTTGACCGCAGAAGCTAACATTATCGTCCGTCGCGATCGCTTTTATCGCCCCAAAGATTCTCTCTATCCCAAACAATGGTATCTCTACAATCAAGGCGGTTCTCAACTTGCTGCCAATTCTCACATCGAAGTCGAGAAAGCGTGGGATATAACGCGCGGCGAACGAACGGTAGTCGTAGCGATTGCCGACGATTCCATCGATCTCAACCATCCCGACTTTCAGGGTAAAGGTAAGATCGTTAGCCCTCGCGATCTTCGCGATAATGATTTTTTGCCCCTCCCCGAATCCGACGACGACAATCATGGAACCGCTTGTGCGGGCGTTGCTGTTGCTGAGGAAAATGGGAAAGGGATTGTGGGGGTTGCGCCCGGTTGTGCGTTGATGCCAATTCGCACCACGGGCTATTTAGATGACAGTTCGATTGAAGATTTGTGCGATTGGGCGATCGCAAAAGGTGCAAGCGTGCTGTCTTGCAGTTGGGGGGCGGCAACGATTAACTTTCCCCTGTCTCTGCGCCAGCGCGCCGCCCTCCACCGCGTCACGACGCAAGGACGCAACGGTAAAGGTTGCGTGGTTCTGTTTGCGGCGGGCAATTCCAATCGTCCGGTGAATGGTAAGATTTTCGAGCGCGAGTGGCCGCAAAATGTTTTGCAAGGGCCGACGCAATGGTTGTGCGGATTTGCTGCCCATCCTGACGTTATCGCGGTTGCGGCGAGTACCAGCCTCTCTCATAAAGCCGCTTACAGCAATTGGGGCGCAGAAATTGCCTTGTGCGCGCCGAGTAATAACGCGCCACCGGGGATTTGGTTCGAGCAAACGGGGTATATTTATACGGCTCCTGCGATCGCGGCGAATTTGCCGGGACAGGGCATTTTTACAAGCGATCGCGTCGGTAACGCCGGATATGATGTCAGCGATTTTACGGGCGATTTTGGCGGCACATCTAGTGCAACTCCAGTTGTTGCTGGCGTTGCAGCCCTCGTTCTTTCGGCAAATCCCGAACTGAACGCCGTGCAAGTCAAGCAAATTTTGCAACAAAGTGCTGATAAAATCATCGATCCGAATTCCGATCCGCAGTTGGGAATGAGGCTCGGAACCTACGACCAAAATGGTCGTTCTCAGTGGTTTGGAGCCGGTCGCGTTAATGCTTTCAAAGCGGTGAAATTGGCGCGGGAACAGCTTCAAACCCTGCCTTCCGCATCCTCCCCCATTAGTGCCGTCAGTCGCCCCTCTCTCGCCATTCCCGATGGAAATGAAGCAGGGATTCTCAGCCGCATTGCGGTGAGTGGTGCGGGAACGGTGGGGGATATTCAAGTTAGCGTTGCGATCGATCACGAATTTCTAGGCGATTTGGAGATTTATTTGCGTCCGCCTTCGGGAGGTGCGATCTTGCTGCAAGGTCGGACTCTTGGTGCAAACACCCTACTGCGTCGAACGTATACGGCCCTCTCGACTCCGGCGCTGCAACAGGCTTTGGGACAAGCAAGGGCGGGAAATTGGGACTTATGGATCGTGGATTGCGCGATCGGCGATACGGGAATTTTGCAAAGTTGGGAATTACAATTGGGTTAATTGTTAATTGTTAATTGACAATTGATAATTGATAATGGACAATTAAAAATGATTGAAGGCTTTAAATAGGTATAAATATCTAATCAACAATTAGACTGGAATATTAGGATTAAAGTTTAAAGCGTAAACAATCCTATTATTACGGCAATGGCTCTATTATTAAGATTTCCGTTGTCAATTTCGATCGCTCGATTTTAACGCAGGATAGCAGCGGGAAAATTAAATTCACAAGTCTCTCAGACTCATGATAAATTATCCATTGTCCATTATCAATTAGTCATTATTTTCAATGTTATTGAAACGAAGCAGCGGAATTCTTCTTCATCCTACTTCTTTTCCCGGACGGTTTGGCGTGGGCGATCTCGGCGAATCGGCCTATCGCTTCATTGACTTCCTGGCAGAAAGCGGCCAGCAAGTTTGGCAAATTTTACCCCTCGGTCCAACGGGGTACGGAAATTCACCCTATTTATGCTATTCAGCATTTGCCGGAAATCCACTGTTAATTAATTTAGAGTGGTTGGCTTCAGAAGGCTTACTTTCAGAAGAAGATTTTGCCAATTTGCCCGACTTTTCCCCCGAACGGGTGGATTACGATCGCGCCATTGCCCTAAAAATGCCCCTGCTGCAAAAAGCCTGCGATAATTTTCGTGCGGGAGGTTCGCCGGAACGCCACGAAGAATTCGAGGCTTTTCGTACAACTCATGCCTATTGGTTGCAAGATTATGCTTTATTTATGACGCTCAAAGAAGCGCATAATGGAGCGAGTTGGCAGGATTGGGAACCGGCGTTGCGCGATCGCGATCGCGATACCCTAAAAGAGTGGAGCGATCGCTTAGAAGATCGCGTCTACTTCCACGAGTACGTTCAATCCGAATTCTTCCGGCAGTGGCAAACCTTAAAGCGTTACGCGAACGACAAAGGCGTGCAAATCTTCGGCGATGTTCCCATTTATGTCGCTGCCGATAGTGCTGATGTTTGGTCGGATCCGAAAATTTTCGTTCTCAACGTTAAAACTGGCAAACCCGCAATGATGGCGGGGGTTCCCCCCGATTATTTCAGCGAAACGGGACAACTTTGGGGAAATCCAGTTTATAACTGGCAATACCTCGAACGGACACACTTTAAATGGTGGATTCAACGCGTTGAAGGAATGCTCGATTACGTTGATATTATCCGCATCGATCATTTTCGCGGGCTAGAAGCATTTTGGGCAGTTCCCGGTTGGGCTAAAGTGGCGACAAAAGGACAATGGGTTAAGGCAAAAGGCGACGCATTTTTTGAAGCGTTGGAAGCGGAACTCGGAAAGTTGCCAATTGTCGCGGAAGATTTAGGGGTAATTACGCCAGAAGTCGATGCGCTGCGGGAGAAATACGAGATTCCGGGGATGAAAGTCTTGCAATTTGCCTTCGATTCCGATAGCGGTAATGGCTTCTTGCCTTTTAATTATTTCGATCGCAACTGCATCGTTTATACGGGAACTCACGATAACGATACGACAGTCGGGTGGTTTTACGCGCGATCGCACGACCAACAGCAGCGCGTCATCGATTACCTCGGTTGTCTGTGCGAAGATGGCATTCACTGGAGTTTAATTCGTCTTGCCCTCTCCTGCGTTGCCAATTGCGCCATCATTCCCCTGCAAGATGTCTTGGGATTCGGTAACGACGCGCGGATGAACTTACCCGGAACGGCGCAAGGGAACTGGAGTTGGCGCTATCGCGCAGAAGACTTAAAACCCGAATGGTGCGATCGCTTAAAATATCTGACAAGCATTTACGGTCGCGCCCCTTATTAATTGCACAAAAAAAATCGCGCTTTCCTGCTTGAAAGCGCGATACATTGCTCGATCTGAGTTCTTAACCCTAAACGTCCCGTTCGCTGAGTTCGCGAGTCAGATGATCGAACGGTTCGTCTACAAAACCCGTCTTCTCGATACCAGCATCGAAAGCCATATCCTTGATCGCGTCTTTCATCAACTGAATCCCAACAACGGTTGGACCGATGGGTACGCCCAAAGAATTATAGGTTTCCCGCAATCCTTGCAGTACGCGCTCGTCGAGAACATTAGTATCAGCAGCAACCAGCGCATAACTGGCATAGCGCAGATAGTAATCCATGTCTCGCAGACAAGCCGAATAGCGACGAGTGGTGTAAGCATATCCGCCGGGAAGAAGCAGTTCGGGAACTTCCTCGAACAATTTTGCCCCAGCCTGCCTAACAATCGTCGCTGCATTGGCTGTAATCATCGACGCGACGGCGATCCGATCCGTACCGGACTGGAAGTAAGATTTGAGACTGTCGATCGCGTTGCGATCTAGGTAACGACCTGCAATATCGTAGTTTTTAATCAGGTTTGTAATCGCATCTCTCATAAAATAGCGCTCCCAAACAACTTTTTTTTGCGATCGGCTTTTACACAAAGCCATTCCGACTGTTTAGCTTTAACTAACCATCATCCCACAGCGTTGGCTGCTCGCGATCGCTTCCCCGCTGCAACCCTCTCATTCCCCTAATTTTGATACATTTCTTTACATAAAGTTGGCAATCTTTAGTTTAATCCCTCGCTGCCCGCCCATTAACCCAGTAAGCGATCGCACTTCCATAAACCCTGCTTTCCAATCGTTTTCCAAACCATTAACAAAATCTGCACAATAGAATTTTGTAGCGATATATACAAAACTATGGGCGACACTCTTCCTAGGATCGTCCGAGACTCAAAATAGGAAAAACGGAAGGAGCCATCCTATGTCGAAGACCCCGGCAGACATTCTCAAGATGATTAAGGATGAAGACATCAAAATCATCGACCTTAAATTCATCGATATGCCAGGAATCTGGCAGCACTGTTCGTTCTACTACGATCAGATTGACGAAAGCTCCTTTGAAGACGGCGTAGCCTTTGATGGCTCCAGTATTCGGGGTTGGAAGGCCATCAACGAATCCGATATGTCGATGGTTCCCGATCCTAGCACCGCTTGGATCGACCCCTTCTATCAAGAAAAAACCCTGAGCATGATCTGCTCGATCAAAGAACCCCGTACCGGCGAATGGTACAGCCGCGATCCGCGCAGCATCGCTCAAAAAGCCCTTGATTTCCTCGCGTCTACCGGCATTGGCGACACCGCCTTCTTCGGCCCGGAAGCCGAATTCTTCGTCTTCGACGACGTGCGTTTTGACCAAACCGAAAACAAAGGCTTTTATTACGTCGATAGCGTTGAGGGACGCTGGAACTCCGGACGCGAAGAAGCAGGCGGAAACCTAGGCTACAAACCGGGTTACAAACAAGGTTACTTCCCCGTCGCTCCCACCGACACCATCCAAGATATGCGCACTGAAATGCTGCTGACGATGGGAGAAAAGTGCGGCGTTCCGATCGAAAAGCATCACCACGAAGTCGCGACGGGCGGACAAAACGAACTCGGCATTAAATTCGCCACCCTCGTTGAAGCAGCAGACTACTTAATGACCTATAAATACGTCATTAAAAACGTCGCTAAGAAATACGGCAAAACCGTCACCTTCATGCCCAAACCCCTGTTCAACGATAACGGGTCTGGGATGCACACGCACCAATCGATCTGGAAAGACGGGCAACCTCTATTCTGGGGTGACGAAGGTTATGCAAACTTGAGCAAAATGGCGCTGAACTACATCGGCGGTATCCTCAAGCACGCGCCTGCACTGCTTGCCTTCACCAACCCGACAACCAACTCCTACAAGCGTTTGGTTCCGGGTTTTGAAGCGCCGGTGAACCTCGCTTACTCCCAAGGAAACCGTTCGGCTTCGGTTCGCATTCCCCTTTCCGGTACGAATCCTAAAGCCAAGCGCTTAGAATTCCGCTGCCCCGATGCAACTGCCAACCCTTACCTCGCTTTCGCAGCGATGCTGTGTGCCGGTATCGACGGAATTAAGAACGAAATCGACCCGGGCGAACCCCTCGATGTCGATATCTACGAATTAACACCCGAAGAGTTGAGCAAGATTCCTAGCACGCCGGGTTCTCTCGAAGATGCCCTCGAATGCTTGCAAAACGATCGCGCATTCTTAACCAATAGCGGTGTCTTTACCGAAGACTTCATCGATAACTGGATTTCCTACAAACTCGACAATGAAGTTAACCCGATGCGCCTGCGCCCGCATCCCTACGAGTTCGCACTCTACTACGACTGCTAAACCAATCTGCTAATACCAATTTAAGATTGCGCTGCCTAGAATCAACTCTCCTAAATTCTTAGGATAACGGTGCGTTACGCTTCGCTAACACACCCTACTTTTCATTCTATGCAGCTTCATATCAATCTGGTATAAGCAGATAATCGCCTCCCTATTGAGGAGGCGATTTTTTTCGAGCGTTCGGGGCTGAAGAAAAATCAGTTTAAGACCTCAGCTAAAGCGATACAAATTCCCCAATAATGGCTAAAATGTATCGGGCGGCAAGCAACCTGCTGGGGCGATTACCATGAATGAGTACGATCTCGCACTGTTAAAACTAAGACTTCGACGCATATTGAGTTCGCGGGCCGGAGCAATCGCGGTAGCGACGTTAGGGACGTTTACTACAGTTGCGTTTGCCATCCAAGGTTCCTCTCCTCCACCGCGCGCCTCTCTCTCCGACGAGGCGAACAGCCCGGAAGCGATCGCGCCGAGCGACGAACGACCGAGTATTTTCGATGTTCCGGCGAAATACCGCGATAAGCTTTTAGCCATTCGGGACCCTTCTCCTCTTCCCAATTCCTTATCTTCTGGCGATCGCAACGATAAAGAGTTTGGGCGAAGCAACTCGACAATAGGTTTTAACCCAAAACCTCTTTTCCCCCTCACTGGGTTTGGGAGTTTCGCCAGATCTCGAACTTCCCCAACAGGCGAGAGTCAACCTCGTTTCAATACCCCTTCAAAACGTCAGGCCAAGTTTCGCATTCCGCCCGATAACGCCGCGCAACCGCTGCCCTCTCCTGCTTCACCTCTGCAATCTCCCCAACAAGAACTACCACTCTCCCTAACCGATGCGATCGCCCTCGCCCTAGTTCGGGATTCCGATAGCGCTCGCAGTTACTTAGCGTCGCGATCTCAGCCTGCTAATGCAGAAGCAAGCGATCGCCAACCCGTCGCCACAACCTTAAAACTCGGGGAAAACCTCGCCCTAAAAATTCCTGCTGCTGCGGGTATCAATTACGCTCCGGGGGCGTTACCGGGCGAAGCGGAATCCAATCCCCAGTTTCCCTCCCTCAGCCAGCAAATTATTACTCAATTACTGCAACCCCTACCGCCGGATGCAGGCGATAATCTTGCAGCACTGCAAACCGCTCGATTAACGGAACAGTCGAATCGGTTAGCCGCGCGACAAATGTTAGAAGAGACGATTGCAGAGGTGGGGATGAACTACCGCAAACTCTTGCAAGCGCAAGCGAGAGTCGCCATTGAAGCATCAGCCCTCGATCGCGCTCGCAGCCAATCGCTTCAGCCTTCAGACGCGCGCTGGCAGCAGGCTAAGGCTGATTTGGAGAACATCCGGGCGGAACTGAGCAACCGCCTCAAGCTCGATCGCGCCTTACCCGTGGCCACTGTCGTTCCGAACGCGATCGAACCCTTTCCCCTTGACGAGAGCGCCTTGCAGCAATTTATGCTTGCCAATCGTCCCGATTACCTGCAAAGTCAACTCGAAGTCGAACGCGCTAAAGTTGCCCTCCAGCAAGCTGAAACCCTCGCGGTTGCAGCCGATAATAAGCAAGGGGATGAGAAAGGAGGTTCGCCTTCAGAAGTCGATCTCGAATCCTATCGCCAAGCCCTTGCGCAAGCAAACCATTCTCGGGAAGTGTTGGCGAATCGCCTGCAACTGGAACTGAGCGATCGCGTTCGGGAGTTAGATTTAAGTTTCAAACAACTTCAACTCGCCCGTAAAGTCCGGCAGGAAGCCCAAACCACCCCGAATCAAGGCAGCGATGGGCGTGCGTTGGAGGGCTGGTATAGCGAGCTTGTTAACGCCCAGCAAGACGAATTGAATGCTACGATCGCCTGCCTCAATGCGATCGCGCGGCTAGATTTAGCGACGGGCAATACGCTCAATCGTTGGGGGATTGAAGTTAACGCTAGTTCGGGCTAAGTAGAACGACGGTTGCTGAGTTTAAGCGAGTTCAAGCTTTCGGTAATAACACCTTAAACGTCGAACCGCGATCGACTTGACTGGATACTGCGATCGAACCACCATACCGCAGCAGGATTTGCCGAACGCGAGTTAAACCCAGCCCTACACCCGCTTCGCTGTTATCGGAATTACCGCGCCCGCGATAGAAGCAGTCAAAAATTTTCCCGACTTCCTGGGGTGCAATCCCAATACCGGTATCTTCAAAAGCAAGTTGTACGAAGTCGCCCGATTCCGAAGCGCGAACGCTAACGCTCCCGTTCTGTGGCGTGAAGCGCAAGCTGTTGTTGAGGATGTCGAGGATAATTTGCCGTAAGGAGTTGGGAGGAAAGCGAACGGGTGGCAGTTTGGCGGGAATGGTATAACCGAGTTTAATTCCTTTTTCCATTGCTAGGGGCTGGTACGTGCTGACGATACTGGGGACAAAATCGCCTAGGGGTAATCGTTCTGCGGTTTCGGTTTCGTCCTCGAGTTCGACGAGAGCCTGCATTCCGCCGATGAGGGCGTTTTGGCGATCGCACTCTTGTTGGAGGAGGGCAACATAGCGCTGGCGTTGCACTAATTTGAGAGCGGGAGAGCTTAATAAACTGAGGGCGGTTTTCATGCGCGTTAGCGTGTTGCTCAACTCTTGCAATCCCCGCGCCACGAAAAGCGAGCTAATGGTTTCGGGGGTTTGTTGCCGGGTGAGGGACTCTAAGCGAGAGAGTAAGATCTGGCTGAGGCGCACCGGATCGGGTACGGGATATAACAGTTGTTGGCTTGCCAAGATGCGCGCGTTCCCGATGGGATGGGCTTCGCGGAGCGCAGCTTCTACTGGCGCGATCGTCTTTGCATCTGCGCTCCAGATCAAAGAATACCGTTCCTCGTTCCTTTGTTGAGCGCGCGCGACAATTAGGAGGGATAGCTGCGGCGATCGCGCGAAGAAAAGCCATTCTTCCGGGATTTCGCTCGGCCATGATAGCGCGATCGCGGGGAGTAACAGTTCTCTGGCGCGATCGAGCGCTCCTTCCCCCAGCAGGTAAATCGACTCTGCCGTTCCTTTTTGCGTCCAATAATGCGCGATTTCCTGCCAACATTGGCTTGTTGGCGGCAATTTCAACCATAACGTTACCGTAATTTCGGTTTCCAGCAACAGATCGAGACAAGACGCGATCGCGCTCTCCAGCACCGCACGCGATACTATCGGCGCTCGTACTGACTCGCCTAATGCCAGTTCGTACAACGAAAATACTGAACTCGATCGCCCGTTCATTTATTGCTCACCCGTACTTTTACCCATTGTTGGTTAATATTTATTATATTTCTGTTACCTTCTGAAATAATTTTTAGAACTAAAAACCAGTAAGCCGCCTTTCTTGCAATAATAATTTACGTTTTTTGACGCTTTTACTCTCAAAAACTGGTTAAACTAGAAAAAGTTAAATCGAGGAAGAAAAGCATGAATTCTCTTGCTAGCAACCGCTCCGAACGAATCAACTGGCAAACCATCGTTTTATTTTCCTTGGGATTTTGGATGAGTGGTAGCTTACTCTTAGATTTTGTCATTGTTCCTGGTTTATTTGCGACCGGAATGATGTCGGATTCTGGGTTCGCAAGCGCGGGTTATACAATCTTTGGTCTATTCAATCGTATCGAACTCCTGTGCGGCGCATTAGTTCTCACGGGTATCTTAACCCTGCGGAATCGCCAACTTCTCCCTTCCCACTCGCAACGCTGGGCAGTTCCCCTATCTGTCCTCTTGCTAACCATTGCCATTATCTATACCTACATTTTTACCCCGCAACTGAGCAGCTTGGGACTGCAACTCAACTTATTTGAAACCAGTAGCGGAATGTCTCCTGCAATGGCAGGAATGCACGGCGCTTACTGGGTAGCAGAATTGGTGAAGTTAGTCGTTGGGGCAACTTTATTGCGCTGGTGTTACCGCAGTTCTTGTTCGTTAGTGTAGCAATTTGAGTTTAAATTGCACTAACTTTTTAGGAATGTCTTAGCGGGAATATAAACCCCTTAAAAGCTTTCATCAAAACCCCTCTTTCAGATCTGGAAGAGGGGTTTTAGGTTCCCTTCCAAATCTTTACTCCCGATGCCACAAGGTCACGCCGCCCGGTTTATCAATTAATAATACGCCCTGCGCCTTTAATTCGTCGCGGATGCGATCGGCTTCTGCGAAATTCTTAGCCCCCTTAGCAGCAGTACGACGCGCGATCGCGTCCTCAATTTCTGCCTCGCCCAACCCAGATTTTACCTCGGTTTCTGCTTCTAATTCCGCTGCCAATCCCAACACCGACGACAACTCAACTAACGTTCGCCACTGCCCTTCCAAAACTTCGGCGGGCGTTTCCGTTTTACCTTCATGGACGAGTAAATTCCCTTCTTTTCGCAACTCCTTCGCAACTTCAAATAAGACCGCGAGGCCGCCCGCAAAATTTAAATCGTCATCCGTCGCTTCGGCAAAACGTTCCTGTAAAGCTTCGTTCGTTTTATCGCCGTTCCAGCCCAACTTTTCCCCATACCGCTGTCCGAATAACAATCCCTCTCGCAGCGTGTGCCAGCCATTTGTTGCCGCTTCCAACGCTTCGGGCGTGAAATCTAAAGGATTGCGATAGTGAGTTTGTAAGATAAATAAACGCACTGCCATCGGATCGACAATTTCGGAAATTACCGAACCTTTACCATCGAGTAAATCGCGAATCGTGGTGAAATTTCCCAACGATTTAGACATTTTTTCGCCACCAACGCGCACCATACCGCTGTGCATCCAATACCGGGCTAAAGGTTTGCCCGTCGCCGCTTCCGATTGGGCGATTTCGTTTTCGTGGTGGGGGAAAATTAAATCGCTACCGCCGACGTGAATATCGATCGTTTCGCCGAGGCGATCGCGTACCATAGCAGAACATTCGATATGCCATCCCGGACGGCCCGCCCCCCAAGGCGACTCCCAAGACGGTTCGCCCGGTTTTGAACCCTTCCAGAGGGCGAAATCAAAGGGATCCTGCTTCTTTGCTTCCTCGGGATCTTGCACTTCCACTCTCCCGCTTGCCCCGGCTTGCATTTCCTCGAACTTGCGCCCGGATAGCTTGCCGTAGTCGGCAAATTTCCGCACCGAGTAGTAAACGTCGCCACCGGAAGGATAGGCGTAACCCTTCGCTTCTAACTCCGTTACCAAGCGTTTAATTCCGTTGAGGGTATGCGTAGCGCGCGGGTAAGCATCCGCCTTACCAATCTGCAAGCGTTCTAAATCTTCAAAATAGGCGGCGATGAAACGTTCGGCTACTGCTTCCATCGACGTTTCTTCGGTGCGCGCGCGCTTGAGAATTTTATCGTCGATATCGGTAAAATTTTGAATGTATGTCACCTCAAACCCGCGCCATTGAAGGTAGCGGCGCGCTACATCCCACACCAAGCACGTCCGCGCATGACCGAGATGGCAGTAATCGTAGGCGGTAATCCCGCAGCAGTACATTCGCACCTTATTCGATTCGAGCGGTTGAAAGGCTTCTTTGCGACGAGTGAGGGTGTTGTAGAGGGCGATCATTTCAATTATTAGTTATTAGTTATAGGGCGCTGTTATCGCGATCGCGTCTGTCAAGATAAGATAATGTCACCAAAAATTTGGGTTTAGAGCTACATCCTTCTAGGACGGCTTTTTCAATATCTGTGATAGAATAGCATACGTCAGACCAAGCGACGTAACCATGTTGGTACTTGAGGCAAAACTTGAGGGATTGAAAGAGCAGTATGGCAAGCTTGATGAAGCTATTCGCACTGCTCGTTTTGTCCGCAATTCTTGCCTGAGATACTGGATGGATAACCGCGATATCGGACGATACGATTTGAGTGCATATTGTGCTGTTTTAGCGAAAGAATTTGCTTGGGCAGGTCAACTCAACTCTCAAGCTAGACAAGCTTCGGCTGAAAAAGCATGGTCGGCAATTGCCAGATTCTTTAATAACTGCAAAAAGAACAAACCAGGGAAAAAGGGCTATCCAAAATTCAAAAAAGAACAGACTCATGGTTCTGTTGAGTACAAAGCCACGGGCTGGAAACTTTCTGAAGACAGAAGATACATCACTTTTACTGATGGGTTTGGTGCAGGTATTTTCAAGATGTGGGGTAGTCGCGATTTGCATTTCTATCAGTTGAAGCAAATCAAACGAGTCAGAGTGGTTCATCGTGCAGATGGCTACTATGTTCAGTTTTGCATCAACCAAGAAAGGCTTGAGAAAAAAGAACCAACCTTTAAAACTATTGGTCTTGATGTTGGACTGACTAATTTTTACGCCGATAGTAATGGGCAAACAGTTGAAAACCCAAAGCATCTGAGAAAGAGCGAGAAGTTGCTTAAACGTCTTTCTCGTCGTCTGTCTAAGACCCAAAAAGGGTCGAAAAATCGAGCTAAGTTTAGAAATAGACTGGCAAGAAAGTGCCTCAAAGTAAGCACCATCCAACGTAAAGATTTTGCTGTGAAGTTGGCAAGATGCGTAGTCCAGTCTAACGACTTGGTGGCTTATGAAGATCTGAGGGTGAGGAATATGATTAAAAATCGGCATTTGGCTAAATCTATTAGCGATGCCGCCGGGACAACTTTCCGTACTTGGACTGCAAGCGAAATCTACGCGATCGCTACTCCCAATCAACGATCGACAAGATCGACGGTACTTGCCCAAAGCGCTTAAATAAGGACTTAGGTCATTAGCGCGAAGGTTACTTTCATCGAATGTTGGAGATTCTTCCCCTAATTTCAGCAACTTTCAGCATTCACTCTATTCTTTATTCACTATTCACTCACTATGTCATCTGTTGAATCTCGCGCTGCCGCTACAGAAATGGATTCTTCCAAGCACGGTTTACCCGTAACCATTATTACGGGATTTTTGGGAAGCGGTAAAACCACATTGCTCAATCATATTTTATCCAATCAAGAGGGTTTAAAAACGGCAGTTCTCGTCAATGAGTTCGGAGAAATTGGCATCGATAACGAACTGATTGTCACCACCGATGAAAATATGGTGGAGTTGAGCAATGGCTGTATTTGTTGCACGATTAACGAAGATTTAGTTGATGCCGTTTATCGCGTTCTCGAACGGGAAGATAAGATCGATTATTTAGTGGTAGAAACGACGGGGCTGGCGGATCCGTTGCCGGTGGCGCTGACATTTTTAGGCACGGAGTTGCGCGATATGACGCGCTTGGACTCGATCGTTACAGTCGTCGATTCAGAAAATTTTAGCTTAGATTTATTTAATAGCGAAGCTGCCTACAGTCAAATCGCCTACGGCGATGCGATTATTTTAAATAAGATCGACTTGGTGGATGAAGGCGATGTCGATTCTTTAGAAATTAGAATTCGCAGCATTAAATCCGATGCCAGAATTCTGCGATCGAAAAATGCGGAAGTGCCGCTGCCGTTAATTTTAAGTGTGGGTTTGTTTGATTCCGATCGCTATTTTAATGAAGAAGCAGAGGATGCGCACGGACATCATCACGACCATCATCACGACCACGACCACGACCACGATTGCCACGATCCTCATTGCGAGAATCCGGAACATCATCATCACGACCATGACCATGACCACCACCACCACCATCATCACTCCAATCATTTAGAGAATGATGGGTTTACCTCCATATCTTTCAGAAGCGATAAGCCTTTAGATATTCGGAAGTTTCAAAGTTTTCTTGACAATCAATTGCCGAGTAATGTGTTCCGGGCAAAAGGAATTCTTTGGTTCCAAGAAAGCCCGAACCGTCATATTTTCCATTTAAGTGGCAAGCGTTTTTCGATTGATGATGATGATTGGGGAAATAAGCCTCGGAACAATCAACTCGTTCTCATCGGGCAGGACTTAGACCATCAGAAGTTACGCGAGCAATTAGAAGCTTGCGTTATACCAATTTAAGATAACTTTGCCTAGAATTAACTCTCCTAAATTTTTAGGATAACGGTGCGTTACGCTTCGCTAATACACTCTGCTTTTTATTCTATGCAGCTTCACATCAATCTGGTATTAGATCGAATTCAAGCTAGTTTGGGAAGCTTAATAGACTGCAAGAAAGCAACTTGCTTGCTAATTCTTGCTTATTTAAGAGTTAGCATTCTACGAAGGTTTAAGGCATAGTTGAATTGCATTAACTTAAGGCTGGTGGGCGCTGCCCACTCTACGAAGAATGATTAGGGCATAGCAGTGCTCATGGGTGTCAACTTAGGGTGAAACCCCCCTCAGAAAGTTGAATCGCCCTCACCCCCAGCCCCTCTCCCAACCCTGGGAGAGGGGAGCACAAGAGAGAATTCTTCTCCCCCCTCGCCCAAAATTGGGAGAGGGGGGTCGGGGGGGTGAGGGCTGGGATGACGCTATAACAATCACTCGTGCTTAAGTTGACACCCATGAGCAGTGCTATGCCCAGGCGATTCTAATTGACTTTTTTACGGGGTTGGATTGGGATATTTTGCATGAATGGCATTAATTGCGGTTAACATTTCCTCCGTTAAATTGACCTCAAGACTGCCTAAATTTTCTTCTAGCTGGGGGATGTTCGTCGCACCAATAATGGTACTGGTGACAAACCAGCGCGATCGCACGAAAGCTAAAGCCATTTGTGCCGGACTTAAGTTAAACTGGCGCGCCACCTCGACATACGCCCGCACTGCTTCGCTCGCATTTTTCTTATCGTAGCGCTGTCCGAATCCTTGGAACAGAGCGAGGCGGGAATTTTCGGGAATTTCTTCGAGATATTTCCCCGTTAGCAAGCCGAAACCGAGGGGACTATAAGCGAGTAAGCCGACATTTTGGAAGCGACAGGTTTCGGAAAGGTGAATCTCAAAGATGCGATTGGTGAGATTGTAGGCATTTTGAATCGAGACGATTTTCGGTAAGCCCAACTGTTCGGCGAGGCGGCAAAATTCGCAGACTCCCCAGGGTGTTTCGTTGCTTAACCCCAAGTAGCGGATTTTTCCGGCGGCAATCAGGGGCGCAAAGGCTTCAAGTTGTTCGGCGATGGGTACGGTATCGCGCTCGTTTTTGGGGTCGTAGGGTGGCGCGCCGAAGAGGGGAACGTAGCGATCGGGCCAATGAATTTGGTAGAGGTCGATATAGTCGGTTTGAAGGCGTTTGAGGCTGGTTTCGACGGCTTGTTCGATGTTGGCGCGATCGAGGCGATTTTTTTCGCCCCGAATCCATTTTATATGGGGGGCGGGGCCGGCAATTTTGGTGGCGAGAATAATACGATCGCGCGGTTGCCGGACTAACCACTCGCCGATATATTCCTCCGTTTTTCCCTGCGTTTCCGCCCGTCCGGGAACGGGGTACATTTCGGCCGTATCGATAAAGTTTACCCCGCCCGCGATCGCGCGATCGAGTTGTTCGGCGGCATCCTCGACGGTGTTCTGCTGTCCGAAGGTCATCGTTCCCAAACAGATTTCTGACACCTGGAGGTCGCTGTCACCTAGTTTGTTGTATTTCATTTGTTTTCGGCTCTCGCGAACTTTGCTTGTTAAAATCTTAAAGGTTGATTGCTCGGTCTAATCCTTCCGAAAAGATTGCGATCTCAAAAATCCGAAGATTATGACGAAAATTTTGCACCTCGATTCAAGTCCTCGCGGTCAGCATTCTGTCTCTGGTCGCCTTGCAGGGGAGTTTATTGGCGCTTGGCAAGCAGCCCATCCCGACGATGAAGTGGTTTACCGCAATCTTGGGCGCAATCCGATTTCCCACATTGACGAATCCTGGATTATGGCAGCTTTTACGCCGCCCGCCCAACACACGCCCGACCTGACCGCAGCGATTCAACTGTCGAATGTGTTGATTGAGGAATTGTTGGAGTGCGATCGCTACGTCTTTAGCATTCCCATGTACAACTTAAGTGTTCCCTCCGTTTTCAAAGCTTATATCGACCAAATCGTGCGCGTGAACTGCACCTTTAAAGTTACCGAGAACGGTTACGAAGGCTTGGTCAACGGCAAGAAAATGTTAGTTATTACGGCGCGGGGCGGAATCTATGCCGATAACTCACCGATGGCCGATTTTGATTTCCAAGCCCCCTACCTCCGGGCAATCTTTAACTTAATCGGCGTGACCGATATTAGCTTTATTCATGCCGATGGCTTATCGATGGGAGAGGAAGCGCGCGATCGCAGGTTGAATCGAGTGCAGGATGAGATCTCAGCGCTGCTGGAAAGCTGGTAAGCCTTTCGGAAAACTCGCTTCGGGGTTTCCTCCCCAAGACTGTAGCAAGCGGCGCGACGGCGAGGCATAATCGAAAAGAGTATCTCGTTGGGTTCAGCACTACAATTCAATTAGTATAGGATCGTTGTAGCCGCACAATAGTTCTAACCTTCGAGGAGTTCGATTGGTAGAAGCTCTATGGAACAGCAACTCTCGATGAATCGCGAACAAGCTTACCAGGGTTGCTTGGAGAAAGTCAGTTGGGCTGCTTGTCAGCTTGAAGTCGAAATCACACTGGAAGCGCTCGCCGAAATCGCCGACCTTATCGTTCGACCGATGATGGGGCCTTGGCGCTATTTTCACACGCCCGAACATATCTTTGAAGTCGGCGGTACTGAGGATGCAATCGAAGTCCTCGCAGCACTTTTTCACGATGTTGTTTACGTTCAAGTCGATCGCAGCATCAACTTTAACCTCAGTTACTACATTGCCCCCTTTAGCAAGGAAACTGAGGGACAACTAGAGATTCGCAAAGCACACGAACTGCCGCCAGATCCCTGCTTTGAAATGACAGCAAACGTCTTTGGATTTGTCCCCGGACAAGCGCTCAATCCCTTTGCCGGACAAAATGAATTCCTCAGCGCGCTGGTGGCGGCAAAAGCACTCCAGCCACTCTTGCGCCCGCAGCATTTACTACAAATTATTGCTTGCATCGAAGCGACGATTCCCTTCAGAAGCCCGAGAGAAGATGGGAAAACGGTAAGCGAACTACTCTTCGCACGCTTAAAAACAGCAAACTGCGAACTCGAAGAACCGTTAAGCGAGGAGGAATTGGTCGAGACGGTCAAAAAAGCCGTGCGCGTCGCCAATCGCGATGTGATCAGTTTTGCTTACCCCCAAGCGGGAGACTTTCTCGACAATACTTGGAACTTGCTGCCGGAAACTAACCATCATTTGATGGCTCCAGGTTCTTATACGGTGCGCCAGTACCGCATTGCATTACAAAAGATGGAAGGGTTTCTCTGTTTTCTCAATCCCGATGTCGTGTTTCGACAATTTCAGGGAGAACCTGACGAAGCCACGTATCAGTCTTGGCGGGCAACGGCTCGGGAAAATATTGAGGTGGCGCGAATTTATTTAAGTTGTAAATTGCTCTCGATCGCGCTGTTAGAATGTCTCTCCTTACGTTTGGGAGAAGATATTTCTCTGGCAACGTTAGTCGGAGAATTGCCCGGACCGGGTTCGGAAATGTACCATTTCGAGAGTTTTCTGCCCGCAGTTCCCAATCCCTATCAACCGAAAACGACTCGCGAGCGAGAAGCGCTGAAGGTTTTAGAAAAAGGTCGCGCTAGTACCTCTGCTTACGACTTGAAGCATTCGCCCTTGGCAACCTTTATTGTCAAGTCGGTTGGTTTTAAAGAAGCGCAACGATTGTGCGATCGCGCGAAGGATTTCTTTAAGAATCAATGTTCTTCCGAGGAGTTCATCGCCGAGTTCGATCCCCAACTCTTCCAAGTTGCGATCGATGGAACGATCTCCTTATTCGAGAGTCGTAAAGCTGCCCTCTGCGGTCAACAACCTTCCCATCCTAACTGGCTGACTTCCGATCTTTTGAGTTGAATTTAGCTTGCTGTTGGGATGTATTGCCGAGATTTTATAATCGCTGGCGCAGAAAAGTCAGCAGTTTAATGAAACTTTCGGGAAGCGGTGCAATGGCTTCAATCCATTCCTCCGTGACAGGATGCTGCAAGCCGAGTTTGTGGGCGTGGAGTGCTTGTCCGGGAAGGTTTACCCCCGAAAAACGCGCCGAACTATAAACGAGATCGCCCACAATAGGATGCCCCATTTGCGCCGAATGAACCCGAATTTGATGGGTGCGCCCGGTTTCGAGGCGAAATCGCATTAGGGTGTAGTTGCTGAGGCGTTCTTCGATTTGCCAGTGGGTGACGGCAGTACGTCCGCCTTTTTCGAGCGGGACGATCGCCATTTTTTTGCGATCGCGCGGATGCCTCCCGATCGGTAGGTCAATCGTGCCGTTAGTGCTACCGGGAACGCCATAGACAACCCCTAAATACTCTCGGCGGGCAGTTTTGACCTTAAGTTGTGCTTGTAGGTGTTGATGGGCGAAATCGGTTTTGGCGATCGCGATCGCGCCGGTGGTATCTTTATCCAACCGATGCACGATTCCCGGACGCTGCACGCCGCCAATTCCGGCTAAATCGGGGCAATGCGCCAGGAGTGCATTAACCAGAGTGCCGTTTTCGTGTCCGGGGGCGGGATGCACGACTAAACCGGCGGGTTTGTTGAGAATAATCAAAGCATTGTCTTCGTAGAGGATGTCGAGGGGAATGGCTTCGGCTTCGACTTCTAGGGGAACGGCTTCGGGAATTGTGACAACGACGCGATCGCCATTTTGTACGCTCGCCTTTTTCGAGGTGCAGGTTTCGCCGTTAATGCAGACGCAACCGCCTTCAATCAGTTTTTGCAAGC